>JAAYMW010000173.1 GCA_012521175.1 Candidatus Epulonipiscium sp. | reverse complement strand
ATCCTCGAATGGTGGATATACATTCGAAAAGATAAAAAATTATTTCTCACAAGTATACGCTGCATCGTTGCGATACTGCTTATATGTTCTCTCCTGGGACTTGAGATTCAACAGAGGATAGACACAACAACCACCATATTTGCTGTAGATTTGTCTGACAGTTCTAGAGCATCTTTAGAGGAAGTGGAACATTTTATTCAACAATCCATTGAGCTAAAAAGCGATAAGGATGAAGTGGGCATTGTAAGCTTTGGAGGAAATGCGGTGGTTGAAATTAGCCCGAAGTCAGATCCAGATTTTTCAGGCTTTGATGCTATTGTTAATGCTCATTTTACAGATATTTCCCAGGGAATAAAGCTGTCCTCATCTCTTATTCCAGAAGAATCCAAAAAGCGTATTGTACTTATTTCAGACGGCCAGGAAAATATGGGAGATGCCTTAAGCCAAGCCAAAATATTGGCTGGACAGAATATAAAAGTAGATGTAGTTCCAATTAAGCATTCTATTTCTGAGGAAGTACAAATAACGGATTTAACGATTCCCCAGTATTTAAATCTACATCAGGAATTTACTGCCCAAATAAGAGTGGATAGTTTAGTAGATACCAAGGGCATTTTAAAAATATATAACGGAAAGAATTTAGTAGAAACTCAAAACGTAAGTATTAGAAAAGGACAAAATAGATTCGTTTTCTCTGATCAAGCAGAAGAAGGGGGAGGCAGAATATATCGCGTTGAGCTGGAGGCGGATAAAGACGGTATCAGAGAAAATAATACGGTTTATGGCTATACTTACGTAGAAGATATTCCTCACTTACTTTTGATAGAACAGAATAACAGCGGGGAAGAAATTGAAAAATTGTTGGAAGGCACTAAGGTTGAGATTCATACGATAGAACCTCATATTGCCCCTGTCCAAATGGATGAACTATCCCAGTATGACGGAGTACTTTTGGCCAATATCTCAGCGGATGATTTAGATGAAAAGTTTCTCAGCAATTTAGAGAATTATGTGAGCCATTTAGGGGGAGGCTTAGTTGTTACCGGCGGAGAAAATGCCTATGCCCTGGGAAACTATTTTGATACGCCCCTGGAAACCATACTGCCAATAGAAATGGAATTAAAGGATAAAAATAATATTCCGGATATGGGGCTTATGATTGTCACCGACAGATCCGGAAGTATGGAAGAAGCTCCTTACGGTATTTCAAAGCTGGAGTTAGCCAAGGAGGCGGCTATCCGTGCAGCAGAGGTGCTACATTCCTTTGATCAAATAGGGGTTATTGCTTTTGATGATATACCTGAGGATATTGTAGAATTTCAAAAAATAGAAAACAATCTTGAAAGCATCAAAAAGGATATTGCAAGTATTTCACCTGGAGGCGGGACCAGCATTATTCCAGCACTAAGAAAAGCTTATGAGATTCTTAGCAGTGCAGATACTAAAGTAAAACATATTATTCTTCTTACGGACGGTCAGGCAGAAAGGTCAGGATACAGCGAACTCATAGCATTAATGAACGCATCAGGAATCACTTTATCTACAGTAGCTGTGGGGAGATCCTCTGATACAGCTTTATTGGAGGAATTAGCGCAAAAGGGTAGTGGAAGGTATTATTATACCGATGAGTTTTCCGATTTACCTAAAATCTTTATGAAAGAAACGATGATGGCAGGAAAAACTTATATCAATAATGAAACCTTTTATCCAAAAATAAGCGGATTTTCTCCAATATTGGGGGATATAGAGACTGTGGCACCACTTAATGGATACATTGCTACAACACCTAAAAACCGCGGAGAAGTGCTTTTAAAAAGTGAAAAAGACGATCCAATTTTAGCGGTTTGGAGATATGGCTTAGGCAAAACGGCAGCCTGGACTTCGGATGTACACAATCAGTGGAGCTCAGAATGGTTGGCTTCAGATTCTGGTGTTGAAATTATTAGAAACATGATTTCATGGGTGCTGAGGAAACCTATGAGTGATGCGATTGCAGTAGAGGGAAAAGTTGTAGGAGAACAGATAGAAGTAACTGCACAGATTCAAAATTCAGATTCAGCAGAAGAAATAGAAGTGAATGTTGTAAAACCGGATTTAACTCAGCAGACTATGATTCTTAAACCCACTGCTCCCGGCAAATATGTCGGCAGATTTGATGGAAGTGATCTGGGGGCCTATATGCTGAATTTCCAGATTAACAGGAATGGTGAAATCGAATCCATTCATACGGGAATCAATATACCGTATTCGTCAGAATACGATATTCGGAAAATCACTTCTGAAACAACCCTATTAAATAAAATCGCTCAATTAACAGGGGGAAAGGTTTTAAAAGATGTAAAAGAAGTCTTTAGGCCTATGGAGGAATCTGTCTATGGGAAAAAGGACATT
The DNA here is from genome assembly GCA_012521175.1 of Candidatus Epulonipiscium sp. Classification (GTDB taxonomy): domain Bacteria; phylum Bacillota; class Clostridia; order Lachnospirales; family Defluviitaleaceae; genus Defluviitalea. The sequence goes on along the minus strand of JAAYMW010000173.1, from coordinate 9,822 downwards.
ACAGAAATCCTGCTTATTCTAAGTCTTTTACTGTATCTTTTAGATATTGCTTATAGAAGAGTAGGTTTTATTCGCAGCAGTATAGACAATGGAATGCTTCGAATAACAGGAAAGCAAAAAAACAGAAGAAAAAGGTACAGCAATCAGGAAAGCAGAAAGATTGAAAATAAAAGACCTAAAAAAGAAAAACAAAAGGATAAAAATGAGAAGGAACCTGTTAAACAAGAGCAAAAAAGGGAAAAAACAAGTGCAGTTTTATTAAATCAAAAGAGAAAAAGAACAAAGCAATAAATGCAAGGGAAATTTTTTATTGAAAATCAGGGGTGAGGAGATTGGGCCATTTTGTAAATGTATGTGAAAGATACATGGATGAAATTCTATTTGGCTGGGAAAAAAATATGATGGATAGAGAATATATCGACCAGCAAAATAGAATCATTGAAGCACCTTTAATTACAATAAAAAATGTTTTGATTGCATTGGGATATTTTATTGATAATGAGAAAGAAAATTATTTGAATCCCTCCGATAAATGCAAAAAGATGATTAGAGATTTGGTTCTTCATATTGTCCAAAAACATAGCCTGAGGGGAACTAAAATTCATCATATTCAAGACAGAATTCTTCTCTTAAAATACTCGATTATGGAAGTCATCAACAAAGTAAAAATTTTAGAAGAACATGAGTTAAAGTATGTAGCAGCCTTTTTTGACCATGTGATCAATCAGTTTACAGATATTGCGATGAAAAATTTCCAAACGGCCTTTGAAACATTGGCAAAACCTATTTTAAACCTCAATTCTTATGATGAATTATACGAAGAAATATTATCAAAAACCTGTTCACTGCTGCCTCAGGACTATTGTTCTGTAGTTACTTTTCATAAAGACACTTGCAATGTCCGGATTTCAGATTATACGGGGGAATTGTACACTGAACGGATGCATCCTATTGATTGGGATTTAATTGATAAAGCAAGAAAAGAAAAAATAACCTATATGAAAACCGTCAGAAAAAAAGACAGATTGCAGGATTGGGCACAGATTTCAGGTCCGATTGAAGTCAATAACAGGGTTGTAGGCGTTATTAGCCTTCACTTCAGATACGCCCATCAGTTTGATTTTGACGAGCAGAAAATGCTGGAAATCATATGCAGACAAGCAGCCGTTTCTATTCATACGCTTAAATTGTATAAAAAGCTCTCCTATGCTTATCAAAATTCTAAATTTGTAAATGAAGAGTTAAGACTAACGAAAACCCGACTGGAAGAAAGCAATAAAAATCTTTTAGAATTAGACCGGCTTAAATCTATGTTTATTGCAAATATATCCCATGAATTAAAGACGCCTTTAAATACGATTATTGGTTTTTCTGAGCTTCTTATCTCCAGTCTGGAAGATAAGATTTCAGAACAAAATCTAAAAGATCTTAATAATATTTATCAAAGCGGCAAATACTTGTTAAGAATCATAAACGATATTTTGGATTTATCGAAAATAGAAGCCGGAAAAGTTGAATTTGAAAAAGAAGAAGTAGATTTATATGAAATTGTCTTAAATGGAGCAATGACTCTAAGATCTTTAATAGGGGATAAAAATATTGAAATTAAATATCATTACGATCCCAATTTGCCCAAAATAATAGGGGACGAAACAAGAATTCAGCAGGTACTTTACAATATTATTGGAAACGCAGCGAAGTTTACTAATGAAGGGAGTATTACGATTTCAGCCAGGGCAGATTTTGAAAACCAAAGAGCAATTTTTGCAGTAGAGGATACGGGAATAGGTATTAAGAAAGAAGATCAAAGTAAAGTTTTTGAACGCTTTGCTCAGATATCCAATAAGCAGTTTAAGATTGAGGAAAAAGGAAGTGGACTGGGAATGACAATTGCAAAAGAGCTCCTTAATAGAATGGGTGGAGAGATTTGGTTTAAAAGCACCTATAAAAAAGGAACAACATTTTATTTTTCTTTACCTTTAAATAAACAATAAAGAGACATCTGCGTATTTATTATAAAGAATATTATTAGCAGTTCTTTTATGAGGAGGTTTAGGATATGAGTGAAGAAAAGATGATGATATTAAAAATGTTAGAGCAAGGCAAGATCACCCCTAATGAAGCAACGGAACTTTTAAATGCAGTAAAAGATAGAGAAGCTGGAAAAACTTCTTCCATTCAATCCGATCTGGGGAAAAAAGTTGAAATCCTTTCGAAAGATTTAGAGCCTAAGTTAAGAATGGCGGCTAAAACATTACTGGATAAAACTGCTTCTTTTGCAGATAAACTTTCTAAATCTTTATCTGATTCCAATACCTTTTCTTTTTTTATTGGAGGAAAAGAAAAGACTTTAGAGCTTCATGCAGGAAGCAGATGCAATACTGAATTAAGGTTAAATGCTAAGAATGGTATGATTTATATTAAAGGCTATAATGGGGATAAAATTACTGCCAAAATCAATTATGTTCCAAAGGATTCCAGTCATGATATTGAATTGGTTGAATTAGGCAATGCTTTTTATTTAAATTATGATGAGATATATTTTAATAAGGTAGCAATAGAGGCGTTTGTGCCAGAGAAATTATTTGCCAAACTTTATTTAGAAACCAATAATGACAAAATACTGGTTGACGGATTTAAGTCAGAAACTATGAATATTTATAATTCTAAAGGTTCCATAGAACTTAAAAATATAACAGCTGAGAAATTAGATGTAGAAACGAATAATGCAAAAATCATTTTAAAAAACATAACTGGAAAATCTGTGAAAGCAGAAACTTCTAATGGAACGATTGAAGCAAAGCAATGTGATGTTGAAAAAATAGACCTTACAACTTCTGAAGCTGAGATTATATTGGATGCAGAATCGAAAGAACTAAGAGAATCTAATTTTTATCAATGGAATGTGGAAACCTCCAACGCAGCAGTTAAAATAAATACCCAAAAGGATCCAAGGGTAGGATATGACTTAAAAGCAAATACATCTTTAAACGGTGTTCAGATAAATATTGGCAATATGAATTATAAAGTCAACGAAAAAAATTATGTCAAAGGAATTACAAACAATTATTCCATAGCACATAATAAGGTAAGTTTAAATATAGAAACCTCTAATGCCCCCATTATTATTAGTTAGGTAAAGCTTCTATTTTCATAGGAGCTTTTTGTGAAAATTTTCCAGCAGTAGAAGAAGTTATTCATTTTATGTTATAATTATATAAAGTATACATAAATATTGAGGGGGATACATATGCTTAAGAAAATTCAAATCATATTTTTTATGGTTGTGTTATTTGTCGTGACTTTAAATCCCTCATTTGCTGCCACAGATGCCCAAATACAAGCTGGAAATAAACTTAGAACTTTAAAGATTTTATCAGGATATGAAGACGGGTCGCTTCGATTGGACAATAATATAACAAGAGCTGAAATTGCAACAATTTTAGTCCGGGTGTTGGGATACGAAAATACCATTATCATTGGAATGGAAGAACAAAAATTTAAAGATGTTAAAGACAATCATTGGGCTTCCAACAATATCAAAAAGGCGGCTAAACTGGGACTTATCACAGGATATCCAGATGGAAGCTTTAAACCGAATCAGGATATAACCTATGCAGAACTTTTGGCAATGATGGTGAGAATTACAAAGCAAGATAAAAATCTTGAAGGAGCCTGGCCGTATAATTATATTAACAGAGGCAGACAGCTGGGCATTGTTCAGGACGAAAATATTCATTTTAATCAGAAAGTTACCAGAGGGGTAGTCGCTGAGCTGTTGTGGAATACATTGCTCGTTAAAATAAAATAAATGCAATTTATAAAAAGTCATTCAATGAATGGCTTTTTATAATACAAAAAAATCCTGATAGTCATTCTTAAAAGAAACAAATCCAATAAGAAAATAGTACTTTTTTATGAAGACAAGAAGTGAATTTTATCTTATAATAAATGGAATAGCAACTATGATTATGATGAAATCATCAAGAAAGCATTTTCTATCTTAAAACTTTAGCTAAAGAGATTCATAAGAAACCAAAAGACGACATCCTAAAAAAACAAGAAGGTCATTCTCAAATAGAAAATGAAGCACTGGAAATAGAAATGGATGTTGAAAGTACGGCTAAAAAAGTGATAAGATTAGTTTCAGAAAGAAGAGAAGGTACTTATTAGTTATTATCGTCTGAAGGTGGCTGAAATACATATAGATCCTTGAAAGAATAAAGATTTTATATCGGAGAGTGAAGAACAATGAGTAATGAATACTATATTTATGAGAAAAATGTTGAATGCCCTGTATGCGGCAATACTATTACAGTGTATGCTGTAAAGCAAAAAGCATATGTTGTTGAAAGCAGGGATACTGATTTTTGTGTGCGGTATAAAGACTTTAATCCTCTGCTTTATGATGTTTGGATTTGCCAATTTTGTGGATATGCAGCTCAAAAAAATACTTTTTCGAATATTACTTATAAAAGAGCGCAATTCATTCAACAACATATTACACCCAAATGGGTTGCACGAGAATTTGAAAAGACCATAGATTATGAAAAAGCCATTAGCAGATTTAAACTTGCCTTAATAAGTGCTCAGATCAGTAAAGCAAAGGCAAGTGAAGTGGCTGGACTGTGTTTAAAAATTGCATGGACGTATCGTTTTATGGGAGAGCCAGAAAAAGAAAAGACTTTTATTGCACATGCTTTGGATAAATATTTAGAAGCTTATGATAAAGAAAGATTTCCTTTAGAAAATATGGATGAAGCTACGGTAACCTATTTAATTGGAGAATTACATAGAAGACTTGGTAACTTTGAAGAAGCTGTAGTTTGGTTCTCAAAAGTTATCAATTCCAGAGTGGGGTCCGAAAGGGTACAAAAACTTGCCAGAGAACAATGGCATTTAGTAAAAGAAGAACTGAAGAATTCAGCATCCTAGGAAGTCCTTATTTCGAGAGGAGTTTGACGCAATGAAAATTGGAAAAGTTCCCCCTTATTTATTAAGGGAACTTGTATTGAATACTATAAAAAATCAAAGAAATGAAATTATCCTTGGTCCTGGGATTGGAGAGGATTGTTCTGCTATTTGTTTAAAAGATGATGAAATATTTCTTGTTTCGACGGATCCTATTACAGGAGCTGTAGAAGATGCAGGTTATTTGGCTGTTCACGTTTCCTGCAATGACATTGCATCCAGTGGAGGAGAACCCATAGGCATTTTATTAACCATACTCCTTCCTGAAACAGCTTCTAAAGATCAACTTCATAGAATCATGAAGGATGCAGAGAAAGCCGCAAACGAGGTGAATATTGAAATCATCGGAGGGCATACAGAAATAACGGATGCAGTGAATCGTCCTGTTATTTCATCAACAGCAATCGGAAAGGTACATAAGGATCAAATAGTGTATACCAATAATGCTAAAGTTGGACAAGATATCATTATGACAAAATGGGCAGGGCTGGAAGGAACAGCGATTTTAGCCAAAGACTATGAGAAAGCGTTATTGAGTCATTTTTCAAAGGAATTTTTAGAGAGGGCACAAAGTTTAAATAAATCTTTATCTGTAGTGCCTGAGGGCAGGATTGCAGCCCAGTATGGAGCAACATCCATGCATGACGCAACAGAAGGCGGAATTCTGGGAGCTATTTGGGAAATAGCTGAAGCCTCTCATGTTGGGGTTGAATTATTTTTAGATGAAATCCCTGTAAAAGAGGAGACCGAGGAAATCTGCAAACACTTTGGGATTTCTCCTTATAAATTAATCTCCAGCGGATGTATGGTTATTACTGCTTTTGAAGGTCAAAAACTGGTTGACATGCTTAAAAAGCATCATATTGATGCAAAGATTATAGGTAAAATCACTCATAAAGACAGGATATACAGACATAATAATCTTATTATCCCTTTGGAAGAACCGGATGTAGATGAACTTTATAAAGTGATTGTGAAATAAATGAAATTGAAGAGGAGGATCAATCATGAGGGAAGAAATTCTGGAAATATTAGAAAAAAATAGCCGAATTGAAATCAAAGATATTGCCATTATGCTCAATACGACAGAAGAAGAGGTTGAAAACGAAATTAAGCAAATGGAAAAAGAACAAATTATCTGCGGTTATAATACCTTAATTAATTGGGATAAAACCAAGAAAGATTTGGTAACTGCTTTGATTGAAGTAAAGGTAACTCCTCAAAGAGGAGAAGGCTTTGATAAAATTGCCGAGAGAATTTATCGTTTTAACGAAGTTAAAGCAGTGTATCTCATGTCCGGAGGATTTGACTTAACAGTGATTATAGAAGGAAGAACAATGAAGGAAGTTGCTTTATTTGTGGCACAAAAGTTAGCACCTCTGGAAGCAGTATTGAGTACAGCAACCCATTTTGTCCTTAAGAAGTATAAAGATCATGGCATTCCTTTTGAAGAGCCTCATAAGGATGAAAGGATGGTTGTTTCTCCATGAAGCCAGAAATGATTGCAACGACCATTAGAAATATTCCTCCATCCGGCATACGAAAATTTTTTGATATTGCAAATGAAATGAAAGATGCAATATCCCTAGGGGTAGGAGAACCAGACTTTGATACTCCCTGGCATATACGAGAAGAAGGTATATACAATTTAGAAAAAGGGAAAACGGTATACACTTCCAATTCCGGATTGATGGAATTAAGGCAGGAAATTAGTACATATTTATCGAGACGCTTTAATATTACTTATAATCCCAAAACACAGATCCTGGTTACTGTAGGGGCAAGTGAAGCAATTGATTTGGCACTTAGAGCACTTTTAAATCCCGGAGATGAAGTATTAATTCCTGAACCATCTTATGTTTCTTATAAGCCTTGTACCATTATGGCAGGGGGCGTTCCTGTTACGATTACTACAAAAGCAGAGGATGAGTTTCGCTTAACACCGGAACAGTTAGAAGCCCATATTACTGATAAAACTAAGGTACTTATACTTCCTTATCCTAATAATCCAACCGGTGGAATTATGGAAAGAGAAGACCTTGAAAAAATAGCTAATATTTTAAGAGACAAAGATATCCTGGTGATTTCCGATGAAATTTATGCCGAATTGACCTATGACAGGGAACATGTTTCTATTGCTTCTATTCCTGGTATGTATGAAAACACTTTAGTCATCAATGGGTTTTCAAAAGCTTATGCCATGACAGGATGGAGACTTGGTTATGCAGCAGGGCCGGAAGAATTGATTGCCATGATGACAAAAATTCATCAATATGCCATTATGTGTGCGCCGACAACCAGCCAGTTTGCAGCAGTAGAAGCCCTAAGGAATGGAGATTCAGATGTTGCTGAAATGAGAAATTCTTTTAATCGGAGAAGAAGAGTTATGGTTGACGGTTTTAGAAAGATGGGAATGGATTGTTTTGAACCTTTGGGTGCATTTTATGTTTTCCCTTCGATTCAAAAAACTGGAATGTCTTCAGAAGAGTTTTGTACAAAGCTTTTGTATGAGCAAAAGGTAGCCGTAGTACCGGGAACAGCTTTTGGAGAAAGCGGGGAAGGGTTTATAAGATGCTCCTATGCCTATTCGATTGATAATATAAAAGAGGCCTTAAGAAGAATAGAAAAATTTATGGAGCAATATCAATAATCTCAAAACAAGTAAATAACCTCAAAAGAACAGCTAAGGCTGTTTTTTGAGGTTATTTTTTCTGGCATTTTGGACAAATACCGTAGAAATAGAGTTTCTCATCAACTAATTGAAAGTTTGTTTCTTTTTCGATGTTTGAACGAATATCGCCTAAATCAATCGACTCCATATCATATACCTCATGACACGAAATACAAACTATATGAGGATGAGATTTGGTATTTGCATCATATCTAAAGCAATCTTCGCCTACATTTAACTCCTGAATAAGATGAACCTTTTTTAAAGCATCTAGAGTTTTATATACTGTTGCCAAACTCATCGTTGGATGTGTGGTTTCCAAAGCTTTATAGATGGTTTCAGCGCTGGGATGCTCTTCTGTATTAGAAAGCATTTGATAAATAGCCAATCTTTGAGGAGTTACTTTGAGGTTCTTTTCCTTTAGACGTTGTGCAAGCTCTTTCATAGGAATAACCACCTTATTAATAATAATTTTTATATAGTAATAATAAAAGATTTTTGACATTTCGTCAAGTAACAAATCAGAAACTCTGACATATTGATTGCAAAATTGAGATAAATTGTAAGGTTAATAAATTTGATTATAATATTGTATTTGATATTTTCTTATGCTAAAATAATAAAAACGTTATACTAACTAAAATGGCAAATTTATTCTAATAAAGGTGGGATCTTTAATGTCTATAAATGTCGATCTTATTAATCCTTTCATTCAAGGAACGCAGTCAATTTTAAGAGACGTATGCAATGAAGAATCGAAGCTTGGTAAGATCTATTTAAAAAAATCTCCTTACGCTAGTAATTCTATTGCTATTATTATTGGTGTTACCGGAGACATTAAAGGTCAGATTATATTTAGTATGGGAATAGACACTGCATGCTCAATCGCATCTAAAATGATGATGGGGATGCCGGTTCCAGAATTAGATGAAATGGCAAAGAGTGCCATTGCCGAATTAACAAATATGATTTTGGGAAATACGGCAACAATATTCTATAATAATGGGGTTTCGGTTGATATTACACCTCCATCTTTATTAATGGGAGATAATATTCAAATCTCTACATCTAAAATGCAGACTATTTGTATTCCATTACAATTAGGTTCAGGTGCTACATTTGAGATTGACGTAGCAATCCAAGATTCTAGTAGATAAATAGAAAAAGAGTGAGTGTTATGCATATTGTTCTTTTAGAGCCAGAAATACCTCAAAATACAGGAAATATTGCAAGGACTTGTGCAGCTATAGGTGCTGATTTGCATCTAATTAAACCATTAGGATTTTCTGTGGAAGATAAATATTTAAAAAGAGCCGGATTAGATTATTGGCATTTGTTAAATATTCATTACCACGAAAATTTTGAGGATTTTAAATCTAAATATCCGGATGCGCTGCTTTTTATGGCTACTACGAAAGCAAAGCATACATACACCGAAGTGTCGTATACCAAGGATTGTTTTATCGTTTTTGGCAAAGAAACTGCCGGGATTCCGGAAAGTATCTTAAAAGATTATCCGGATACATGCATACGCATACCTATGAGGAGTGAAGCGCGTTCGCTCAACTTATCCAATTCGGTTGCCATTATTGCCTATGAGGCCATGAGGCAAATGAATTTTGAAGGATTGTTGTCTGAAGGTCATTTAAGAGAATACAGTTGGGATTAAAGCTCGGGAAATACTTATCCGGGCTTTTTTATTGCATAAAATGTAAAAACTGTTTGAATGAAACCATCTAAAAAAGCATACCCTAAAAATATAATAAGGTAAGAAGAAAGAGGGTTGCTTATGTTCTGGACAGGAATTATCATTGGAATCTTTATTGGGGCTGCTCTGGGGATACTGGTAATGTCAATGGCAATTTCAGCAGCCAGAAATAATTCAGAAGAGCAAAGAAGCTCTGTTTATGGAATGGAAGCTTCGGAAGAGCTTATTCCAAACTTTGACGATAAAAAGCAGGACGAAAAAGATAAAAAGATTTAAAAGTTTATGGTCAAGCCATGAACTTTTTTATTATATAGGAAATTTCTCTGAGTTTCGTAAGCGAAACTCTTTCTTATTTATAAAGGATAAAAAATATGGTAGCATTAAGGTAATTGGGGGAGATAAGGGGGAAATTATGTTAAATCAAATACTTTATTCAAACAGGCTACTTATTAAAGATATTGAGAAGGAGGAT
>JAAYMW010000172.1 GCA_012521175.1 Candidatus Epulonipiscium sp. | reverse complement strand
TATGTTATTCCAGGTAACGACGATGCAATTAGAGCAGTTAAATTAATTGTTGGAAAAATGGCTGATGCAGTTATTGAAGTGAAACAAGGGGTACAAGATACCGTTACTGCCGAAGAGGAATAAAGTCATAAGCCTTTAGGCTTCAGCCTGTTGTTAGGTTGAAGCCTTTTATATACATTGAATAAAGACATAAAAATTACAAACTATACTGTATATGATAAAAAATTTTATTGGAGGTACGAAATATGGCAATTACAGCTACAATGGTAAAAGAATTAAGAGAAATTACTGGTGCAGGAATGATGGATTGTAAAAAAGCTTTATCTGAAGCAAATGGTGATATGGATAAAGCAGTTGAAATTTTAAGAGAAAAGGGATTAGCAAAAGCTGCAAAGAAAGCAGGACGCATAGCTGCAGAAGGTATGGTTGCAAACTATATTTCAGAAGATGGAAAAGTTGGAACATTAGTAGAAGTAAACAGTGAAACGGATTTCGTTGCAAAGAATGAAGAATTTAGAACTTTTGCATATCAAGTTGCAAAACAAGTTGCAATGACAAAAGCCACTTCTGTTGAAGAATTTAAGAAGGAAGCATGGCTGCTAGATCCTTCCAAAACGGTGGAAGATGCTTTGACTGAAAAAATTTCTGTTATTGGTGAAAATTTAAATATCAGACGTTTTGTAAAATTTGAAACTGAAGCAGGAGTAATTGTTTCTTATATTCATGGTGGCGGAAAAATTGGTGTATTAGTTAACTTAGAGAGCCAGGATACTTCTGATAGAGTAAAAGAAGCAGCGAAAGACATAGCGATGCAAATTGCTGCTGTTAATCCTCAATATATTACAAAAGATGAAATTCCTGCTGACTTTATCGAAAAAGAAAGAGAAATATTAAAACAACAAGCACTTAATGAAGGAAAACCAGCTAATATTGTTGAAAAAATGATCGAAGGTCGTTTAAACAAAAACTTAAAGGAAATGTGCTTAGTTGACCAACAATTCATTAAAGACCCAGATATGACTGTTGCTAAATATTTAGAAAGTGTATCAAAGGAAGTAGGAACTGATATAACCATTAAAGCATTTGCTCGTTTTGAAACCGGTGAAGGTATAGAAAAGAAAGAAGAAAACTTTGCAGAAGAAGTTGCAAAACAAATGAATTTATAATTTTTTAAGTAGGGTTGGGGGGGCACAATGTGTTTCCCCTTTTCTATGGATGAATATAATTTCTATGAAAAAACTGTTTCGTTAAAATAGGATATAAAATTTACAATTTATATGGAATAATATTAAAAAATATGATACATTAATAGCGGAGGAAAAATCCTATGACACAATTTAAACGTATCTTAATTAAATTAAGTGGCGAAGCTCTTGCCGGATCCAAAGGTGTTGGATTTGACTATGATACTGTAATGTCTGTAGTTCATCAATTAAAAAAATTAGTTGAGCAAGGAAAAGAAATTGCTGTTGTTATTGGAGGAGGAAACTTTTGGAGAGGCAGAAGCAGTGAAGAAATGGACCGAACGAAGGCTGATCAAATTGGGATGCTTGCTACAGTTATGAATGCATTATATGCGGCAGAAATTTGTAGATCCCAAGGATTGAATGCTGTTGTTCAGACTCCATTTCAAATAGGTACTATGACAGAAATATTTACAAAAGAACGTGCTATCCATTACATAACTCATAATACAATTGTTTTTCTTGCTGGCGGTACAGGACATCCTTTTTTCTCAACGGATACAGGAGCTGCATTAAGAGGATGTGAAATAGAGGCAGATGCTCTTTTATTTGCAAAGAATATTGATGGCGTATATGATTCTGATCCTAAATTAAATCCTGCAGCAAAGAAAATTGATCAAATCACTTGCAAAGAAATTTTGGATAAGGATTTAAAAGTTATTGATGGAACTGCTGCAAGTCTTTGCATGGAGCAAAAATTACCCATACTTGTTTTTGGACTTAATATGGAGAATAGTATAATTAAGGCAGTTTCTGGTGAAAATATAGGAACATTAATAACAAATTAAGGGGGAAATAATATGGATGCTAAAGAATATGAAATTTACGAAAAGAAAATGAAAAAAACGATTAATGCATTGGAAGATGAATTCAACACTATTCGTGCAGGACGTGCTAATCCTCATATACTCGACAAAATTACAGTGAATTATTATGGTGTTCAGACACCGCTTCAACAAGTTGGTAATATTACTGTACCGGAAGCAAGAATTATTCAAATTCAACCTTGGGATAGTTCTTTGCTAAAAGAAATAGAAAAAGCTATTATGGCATCTGATATTGGAATCAATCCTAACAATGATGGAAAAGTTATTAGATTGATCTTCCCTGAACTTACAGAGGAAAGAAGAAAACAGCTCACAAAAGAAGTAAAGAAAAAAGGTGAAGAAGCGAAAGTTGCCATTAGAAACATTCGCAGAGATGCACTTGAACACTTTAAAAAAGCTCAAAAAAATGGAGAAATTACAGAAGACGATTTAAAAAGCTGTGAAGAAGACATTCAAAAAATAACAGACCGTTTTATTAGTGACATAGATAAGCGTGTTGAAGCTAAAAGTAAAGACATACTTTCAGTATAGAATGATTACATATGCCCCTTCTTTGGAGGGGTATTTGTTAATTTATTCATTAAGGAGGTCAGAATGGACGGAAGTTATTATAAACAGATGATTGACTTGGATCGTCTGCCTAAACATATAGCAATTATAATGGACGGAAACGGACGTTGGGCTAAAAGCAGAAAAAAATCAAGAACTTATGGTCATAAAGCGGGATCAAAAGCTTTAGAAAAAGTATTAAATGCAGCAGATGCTTTAGGCATCTCACATTTAACGGTATATGCTTTTTCGACTGAGAACTGGCAAAGACCTAAAGATGAAGTAGATAGCTTGATGAATTTATTAAGAAATTATTTAAAAAAATATTTGCGGGATTCAGATAAGAACAATATTAAAATTGACATTTTAGGAGATAAAACTAAACTAGATAATGATATTCAAGAGCAGATTCGCGAGTTGGAGATAAAAACTTCTGGGAAAAGCGGATTAAACTTACATATTGCTTTGAATTATGGAAGCCGTGACGAAATGATACGAGCAGTTAGAAAAATGGGGCAAGATATTTTAGAATCTAAACTAAACGCGGATTCAATTGATCAAGATACCATATCTATGTATTTAGATACAAAAAATATTCCTGATCCTGATTTATTGATTCGTACCAGTGGTGAACAAAGACTGAGCAATTTTTTATTATGGCAAATTGCTTACAGTGAGTTATATTTTTGTGATAAATTATGGCCGGATTTTGATGACAACGATCTTTATAAAGCGATTTACGAATTCCAAAATAGAAACCGTCGCTTTGGATTAATATAGGGTTCGGAGGAGATTTTATTGCGTTTGCGTATTATAACTGCGGTTTTTGGAATTCCACTGTTACTAGGAATAGTTTTATCTGGTGCATGGATTCTAAAACTTGCAATCGGAGTTATGGTTTTAGTAGGATTGTATGAGTTTTATAGTGCGATGGAAAAGAAAGTCAATCCCATTAAATATGTTGGGTATATTTTTACAATAATTTTTACACTTTTTGTATTTCCTTATGATGAGTGGTACTTTGTATTTTTTATATGTTTTTTATTTGCTTTGCTTTTAAGTATTATATTTTTTCATTCAAAATATAATATTATAGATGTAGCTATTACATTTATAGGTTTTTTTTATGTATGTATTTTATTTTTTTATGTCCAAAAAGTACGTAATCTTACCTATGGAGAGTTCTTTGTTTGGCTCATATTTATCAGTGCATGGGGTAGTGATACGTTAGCATATTTTACTGGTATTACTATTGGAAAGCATAAACTATGCCCTAAGTTAAGTCCTAAAAAGACTGTAGAAGGAGCTTTAGGTGGTATTGCAGGGGGGGCTATTTTATCTTTTATATATGGCATAGTTGTTGCATATTTCATTCAAATACCAATTTCACACTTTTCTATTATTTGTTTTGTTATAGGAGGCGCTGGAGCAATTGTATCACAACTAGGTGATTTAACAGCATCTTCCATTAAAAGATATGTCAATATTAAAGATTATGGCAATTTATTTCCGGGGCATGGAGGCGTATTGGACAGATTTGACAGTATACTTTTTACTGCTCCATTAGTATATTATTCTATAATGATATTTAACCAAATCTTTTAAGACAGCATTTAATATTTAAGAAGAAGTTGCTTGAAGGATAAACGAGGTGAATACTTTGAAAAAAATTTCTATATTGGGCTCAACAGGTTCTATTGGTACACAGACTTTAGATGTTATTCGAAACTTGAAAGAAATAAAGGTATGTGGATTATCAACCAACCAAAATATTGATCTCCTCGAAAGACAAATTCATGAATTTCAGCCTAGCAAAGTAGCTGTTATGGATGAAAAAAAAGCATATGAGTTAAAGAAACGATTGGATGGTTCTGTTGAAGTTTTAGCTGGAATGGATGGATTGATAGAAATATCTACCATGTCAGAGGTTGACACTGTTGTTACATCTGTAGTAGGAACTGTTGGATTAATACCAACTTTTGAAGCGATAAGAAGAAAAAAGAATATTGCCTTGGCCAATAAAGAAACGCTTGTTACAGCTGGGCAAATTATTATGGAAGAAGCCAAGAAAAATAGCGTGAGTATTCTTCCCGTAGACAGTGAGCATTCTGCTATATTTCAATGTTTACAAGGGAATCAGCAAAATTCTGTTCATAGGATTATTTTAACGGCATCGGGAGGACCATTTAGAGGGAAATCATTGGGAGCTCTTCAAAATGTGAGAGTGGAAGATGCTTTAAAACATCCTAATTGGTCGATGGGAGCTAAAATCACTGTAGATTCCTCTACAATGATGAATAAAGGTTTGGAAGTTATCGAAGCAAAATGGCTTTTTAATGTGGAACCAAAGCAAATTGAAGTGGTAGTTCATCCGCAAAGTATGATCCATTCTATGGTAGAATTTGAGGATGGTTCTATCATTGCTCAGATCGGAGAACCTGATATGAGAATACCTATTCAATATGCATTAACTTTTCCAAAGCGCTATAAAAATAATTGGCCTAAAGTTGATTTTATTAAACGAAATGTATTTTCCTTTGAACAACCTGATGTATCCGTTTTTAGGTGCTTACAACTGGCCTATGATGCTCTTGCCATTGGTGGATCTATGCCTACAGTATTAAACGCGGCAAATGAAATAGCAGTGGAGAGATTTTTAAAAAGAGAAATTCAATTTTTGGATATTCCTTTAATGATTGAAAAAGCTATGGAAGCGCATAATACAATAATGTATCCGACATTATCGGATATTTTAGCTGCAGATCAATGGGCAAGGGAATTTACGAAAGGGCGGTGAGATTAATGACTATTTTAATAGCACTTTTAGTATTTGGGATAATTGTCTTGGTTCATGAATTTGGGCATTATATTGTGGCTAAAAAAAGTGGGGTTAAAGTTGAAGAATTTGCTATTGGCATGGGGCCTAAGCTTATTAGTAAGCAATATGGTGAAACGCTTTATTCTATTCGTCTCCTTCCAATGGGAGGATTTTGTAAGATGCTAGGCGAGGATTCTGTTTCAGAAGATAGTCGTTCTTTTTCTAATAAATCAGTTGGAACGCGTATTGCAGTTATATTTGCAGGATCGTTTATGAATCTGCTTTTAGCATTCACAATTATTGCCTGGCTTGTAGCATCTAATGGATATATAACCACTACTATAGACCATACGTTACCAGATACTCCTGCTGCATATGCTGGTTTTCAATCGGGAGATAAAATTATTTCTCTTGATGGGCAAAAAATTCATCTAAGGCAAGAAATAAGTTTAATACTTAGCCAAACTAAAGATCATCCAATTGAAATTGTTGCTTCTAGAAATGGTGAAAAAATTACGAAAGTAGTAACTCCTACTATTGATGAAAATACCCATCAGGGATTTTTAGGTATAAGCTTTGGAATAAAAGAACCGGGCGAAGCATCCTTGTTTGAAATTTTGAGGCAAAGTTTTTGGCAGGTAATTTTTCTCGTAAAGCAAGTAGTTATCGGATTGCTTCAAATTATTACAGGACAAGTAAACAAAGATCAGATTGCAGGCCCTGTTGGCGTTATACAAATTATTGGAGAAAGTTATGAGTCCGGATTAAAAACAAGTTTCTATATTGCCATTCAAAATGTATTATATTTTGCAGCAATAATTAGCGCAAACTTAGGAGTGATGAACTTACTGCCAATCCCTGCGCTAGATGGAGGAAGACTGGTGTTTTTAATTATTGAAGCATTAAGAGGAAAGCCTATTGCTGTTGAAAAAGAAGGTATGATACATTTTATTGGATTCGCATTATTGATGGTCTTAATGGTTTTTGTATTGTATAATGATGTTGTTAGAATTATTGCTCATTAGCTATTGGGAGGATTAAAATTGAATACTGACTTTTTATATCGTAAATCAACCAAGACTGTTTTTATTGGAAATGTTCCAATAGGAGGGAAACATCCAATAGCCATTCAGTCCATGTGTAATACGGATACCAGAAATGTTATTGAAACGGTAAAACAAATTCATGACTTAGAAAAAGTAGGTTGTGAGATTATTCGTGTAGCTGTTCCTGACATGGAAGCAGCCAATGCCATCCGTGAAATAAAAAATCAAATTCATATCCCTTTGGTTGCAGATATTCATTTTGATTATAGATTGGCTTTAACATGTATACAAAATGGTATTGATAAATTGAGAATTAATCCTGGTAATATTGGTGGAAAAGAAAAAGTTAAAGAAGTTGTTAAAGCAGCAAAAGAACGCGGAATACCAATTAGGATTGGAGTAAATGCTGGATCCTTAGAAAAATCTTTACTTGAGAAATATGGCGGTGTTACTGCAGAGGCTTTGGTAGAAAGTGCTCAAACCCATATTAATATTTTAGAAGAACTTGATTTTTACGATATTGTTGTATCTATTAAGGCTTCTAATGTTATACTGTCTTTAAAAGCTTACGAAGAATTATCTAAAATAATGAATTATCCCCTTCATATTGGAATAACAGAAGCTGGAACCATTAGAAGCGGGAGGATTAAATCAGCAGTAGGTATTGGAGCAATTTTATCTCGGGGAATAGGAGATACCATCAGAGTATCCTTGACCGGTGATCCTATCGAAGAAATTAGATGTGCTAAAGAAATACTTAAAGCTCTTGGCTTAAGATCTTTTGGAGTAGAGTTTATTTCTTGCCCTACTTGCGGAAGAACAGAAATAGATTTAATTTCTCTTGCCAATGAAGTTGAAAAAAGATGTACGGATATGAATAAGAATATTAAAATTGCAGTGATGGGATGTGTAGTAAATGGCCCCGGTGAAGCCAGAGAAGCAGATATAGGTATAGCAGGTGGAAAAGGGGTCGGTCTTATTTTTAAAAAAGGCGAGATTATAAAAAAAGTACCTGAAGATCAATTATTAGAAGTGCTTCTTGAGGAAATTGATAAGCTATAAAGGTAAGATGTTGTAAATACAAGGAGTTTTTCCCTTGCATTTGTTTATCAGTAATGATATAATTCTTTATAACGGATATCAAATAAGCAATTACGATGAAGAGTGGGTTACAACCCACTCTTTCTATTGTAATAGGATAAAAAGATAGTGGAGTGAAACATATGAATAGGAAATCGCCTTTTTTTGAAGACTATCTATATAAAAAGATATATTAAGCCAATTAATATTTATGTTCTATAATTTGATACATAATCTGGTCTTTAGTCATTATAGAAAGAATAAGAAAGGATGATTATATGTCTAAACACAGGATTGAGCAACTTGTACAATCTTATCTTGAACCTATTATGGAAAAATACAATTTTGAATTAGTAGATGTGGAGTATGTAAAAGAAGGGACTAATTGGTATTTAAGAGTTTTTATTGATAAGGAAGGGGGAGTTACGATTGACGATTGTGAATTAGTATCAAGATCTTTAGAAGTGAAATTAGACGAAGAAGATCCTATTGAAAATGCTTATATTTTAGAAGTCAGCTCTCCAGGTTTAGACCGTCCTTTGAAAAAAGATGCTGATTTTGAGCGTTTTAAAGGAGAAATCGTAGATATAAAGCTCTATAAACCTATTAATAAAAAGAAGGAATACAGAGGGGAATTGGTGGGCTTAAAAGATAATATTGTTACAATAATAGATGAAGATAATAA
Organism: Candidatus Epulonipiscium sp.; assembly: GCA_012521175.1. GTDB lineage: Bacteria > Bacillota > Clostridia > Lachnospirales > Defluviitaleaceae > Defluviitalea. The sequence goes on along the minus strand of JAAYMW010000172.1, from coordinate 7,610 downwards.
CACATTATCTTTTTCAAGAAATGATATTGCTATTATACGATTAGCTATTTTATTCTGATATATTTATGTTAATGAGGAGGTAAATAAGATGAACGCCGAATTCATCGGTGCATTAGAGCAGCTTGCAAAAGAAAAGGGAATTGATAAAGAATTGCTTTTCGAGGCCATTGAAACGTCATTGGTATCCGCTTGTAAAAAGAATTTTGGTACATCTCAAAATATTAAAGTGATCATTGATAGAGATAATGGGGATGTGTCTGTGTACGCCCAAAAAACAGTCGTTGAGGAAGTTGAAAACGATGCTTTAGAAATCTCACTGGAAGAAGCAAAAAGTATAAAAGCAAATTATGAAATTGGAGATATTATAGACATAGAAGTAACTCCTAAAAACTTTGGAAGAATCGCCGCTCAAACTGCAAAACAAGTTGTGGTTCAGAGAATAAGGGAAGCGGAACGAGAAATTATATATAATCAGTATATTACAAAAGAAAAAGATATTATAACTGGAATTATCCAAAGAAAAGAAAGAAAAAATGTTATTATTAATTTAGGAAAAACTGAAGCTATCCTTCCGCCAAATGAACAAATTGTTGGAGAAGAATATAATTTTAATTCTCGTATCAAAGTTTATGTTTTAGAAGTTAAACAGACAACCAAGGGACCTCAAATTACCGTATCAAGAACCCATCCGGAACTTGTAAAAAGATTGTTTGAACAAGAAGTCCCAGAAGTATATGAAGGAATGGTGGAAATTAAAAGTATTGCCAGGGAAGCTGGTTCAAGAACGAAAATGTCTGTCTATTCTAAAGATCCAGAAGTCGATCCTGTAGGGGCATGTGTGGGACAAAATGGTCAACGGGTAAATATTATTGTCAACGAGTTAAAAGGCGAGAAAATAGATATCATTCAATGGAACGAAGATCCAAAAGAATATATTGCTGCGGCATTAAGTCCTTCCAAGGTCATAGACGTATCTATCAATGAAGAAGATAAAAGTGCCAAAGTTGTGGTTCCAGATTATCAACTCTCTTTGGCGATTGGGAAAGAAGGCCAGAATGCCAGATTAGCAGCTAAATTAACGGGTTGGAGAATTGATATTAAAAGTGAATCACAAGCCAAAAAAATAGGATTTATTGAGGAAAAGAAAGAGGACGAACATATTTAATTTAAAATCATTGAGTTAGAGAGGAGTGAATATATGAAAACAAGAAAAATTCCTCTTAGAAAATGTACTGGATGCCAAGAAATGAAAAACAAAAAAGAACTCATAAGGATTGTAAGAAATAATGAAGGAGAATTTTCTCTGGATTTTACAGGGAAGAAACCTGGAAGAGGCGCTTATATTTGTCCTAATGAAGAATGTTTGATAAAAGCTCAGAAATCTAAAGGATTGGAACGATCTTTTAAGGTATCGGTTCCCAGTGAAATATATGAGGCATTGAAAAGTGAGTTGAAAAATAAAAATGAATAATCCAGTTTTTTTTATGTTAAGTTTATGTCAGAAGGCAGGAAAACTTTTATCTGGAGAATTTCAATGCGAACAGGCAATTAAGAGCGGAAAAGCAAAGATGGTAATTATTGCTAAGGATGCATCTGACAATACAAAAAAGCTGTTCAAAGATAAATGTGAGTTTAGGAATATCCCTCTTTATGAATTGGGATCAAAAGAACAGTTAGGACACACTATTGGAAAAGATCAGCGTGCTTCTTTAGCCATAATAGATGATAACTTTTATCGTAAGCTAAAGCAATTGCTAGATAATGAAGAAGTATGAAATATTGGAGGTGGGCTATTTGTCAAAAATTAGAGTATATGAAATTGCAAAACAGTTAAACATAAGTAGTAAGGAACTCATTAAAAAGCTAAAAGAATTCGGAGTTGATGTACATAGTCATATGAGTACGCTGGAGGATGATGAAGCACAATTAATTGTCGATTATTATTCAAGTGATAACGAAGAATCTGAAACTGCAGAAATACAAGAAGAAAAAACTTATGAAGATGCTGATATGGCGACTAAACATGAGAAAGTTGCAAAAAAGATGGATCATTCAAACAAACAATCCCAAACTCACAAGGACAAAAGCGTGAAAAACGAAGAAGTAAAGCAAGATTCCTCTGAACAGAGTGATGAAATCAAAGTGATTCAAATTCCTAATAAAATAACTGTTCAAACCCTTGCTGAAAAGCTAGAGAAAGCTCCTTCAGAAATTATAAAATTTCTTATGATGAAAGGAATTATGGCATCTATTAATCAAGAAATTGATTTTGATACAGCTTCGCAAGTTGCTGAAGAATATGGTATATTATTGGAAGAAGAAACAGAAGAAGCTTTAGAAAAAAAATTATTTGAGGAAAAACCTGATAATCCTGAAGATCTCGTAGAAAGGCCTCCTGTAGTAGTTGTAATGGGCCATGTCGACCACGGAAAAACTTCGCTTTTAGATGCAATTAGACAAAGTAATGTTACAGCTAAAGAAGCTGGAGGTATTACTCAGCATATAGGGGCTTCAACTGTAGAGGTTAATGGAAAGAAAATTACTTTTCTGGATACTCCAGGGCATGAAGCTTTTACAGCAATGCGAATGAGAGGAGCGCAAGTAACCGATATTGCAATTTTGGTTGTTGCTGCTGATGATGGCGTCATGCCGCAGACAATCGAAGCAATTAATCATGCTAAAGCGGCTAATGTTCAAATTATTGTTGCGATTAATAAAATAGATAAGCCAAGTGCAAATCCTGACCGAGTAAAACAAGAGTTGGCTGATCATGGACTTCTTGTGGAAGAATGGGGCGGAGATACTATTTGTGTTCCAGTTTCAGCAATTACAAAAACGAATTTAGATACTTTATTGGAAATGGTTTTACTTGTAGCAGAGATGGCAGAATTAAAGGCTAATCCGAACAAACGTGCTAGAGGAACCATTATTGAAGCTCAATTGGATAAGGGAAGAGGCCCAGTGGCTACTGTCCTTGTTCAAAGCGGTACACTAAAAGTTGGAGATCCCATTGTTGCAGGTTCAACCTATGGAAGAATTCGTGCAATGATGGATGATAAAGGTCGTCGCGTGAAAAAAGCAGGGCCATCCACGCCGGTGGAAATTCTTGGTTTATCAGAAGTTCCTGCGGCTGGTGATAGTTTTTATGTAGCTGAAAGTGATAAACAAGCTCGTCATTATGCACAAATGTTGGCAGAAAGAAATAGAGAACAATCTTTAAGAGCAACACCTAATAAGGTTTCTTTGGATGATTTATTCAGTCAGATACAGTCTGGAAATGTAAAACAACTCAATATTGTTGTAAAAGCGGATGTACAAGGTTCCGTAGAGGCTGTAAAACAAAGCTTAGAGCGTTTGTCTAATGACGAAGTCAGAATTCATACTATCCATGGTGGTGTTGGAGCGATTACTGAGTCGGATGTTATGTTGGCATCTGCTTCGAATGCAATCATTATTGGATTCAATGTTCGACCAGAAGCCGGAGCTAAATCTGTTGCAGAGACAGAGAAAGTAGATATTCGATTGTATCGTATTATTTATAATGCAATTGAAGATATCGAAGCTGCTATGAAAGGTATGCTTGATCCAGAATTCCGGGAAAAAGTAATTGGTCATGCAGAAATTCGACAAACCTTTAAAGTATCAGGGATTGGAACAATAGGCGGAGCATATGTTCAAGATGGAAAATTTGTTAGAAATGCCAAAGTGCGTATTATTAGAAATGGCATAGTTGTTTATGAAGGACAATTAAGCTCTTTAAAGAGATTCAAAGATGATGTAAAAGAAGTAAATGCCGGATATGAATGTGGATTAACATTTGAAAGGTTTAATGACATCAAAGAAGGAGATATTGTAGAAGCATTTGTAATGGAAGAAATACCAAGAACGTAGGTGATAAAAGTGGCAAAAGGATCAAGAATGATAAGAATTAATGAAGAAATAAAAAAAGAATTAAGCGATATCATTCGTCAGGATTTAAAAGATCCAAGGATTAATCAGACAATGGTTAGTGTTCTTAGTGTAGATACAACAAATGATTTAAAATATTGTAAAATATATATTAGCGTAATGGGGGACGAAGAACAGAAGAAAGGGGCAATTGAGGGATTAAAAAGCGCAAATGGATTTATTCGACGAGAAATTGCAAGAAGAATCAATTTACGCAATACCCCAGAATTAATCTTTAAACTAGATGATTCAATTGAATATGGCATTCGTCTTTCAAAGATTATCGATGATATAAATATTAATACAGAGGATGACTCTAAATGAATGATTTAGATATTATTCAATCATTGAAGAAACATACTTATATTGCTTTATCAGCTCATATAAGCCCTGATGGAGATGCCATTGGGGCATGTACTGCTTTAGCCATGGCACTTGTAAAAATGAATAAACATCCTGTCATTCTTATGGATGAATATCCTGAAAAATATAATTTTTTGCCTGGTAGGGAATATATCTTTAGTACCTATCCGGATAATGTACCTTTAGAGCTTTTTGTTGCATTAGATTGTGGAGATTTACAAAGGCTAGGAAAATATGTTGACTATTTTGAGAAAGCTTTGCTGACAATAAATATTGATCATCATATTAGTAATCCTAACTATGGAGATTATAATTATGTTGATTCAAAAGCTTCTTCAACTTGTGAAATTATATATAAAATCATTAAAAATTCTGAAATTGATATAGATGATGAAATTGCAGCTTCGCTTTACACCGGTATTGCCTTTGATACTGGAGGTTTTAAGCATAGCAGTACAACATTTCTTACCCATCAAATTATTTCTGATTTAATGAAATATAAGATAGATTTTACAGGTATTATGGATAAACTGTTTTATTCTCGTACCTTTGAGTCTGCGAAATTATTAGGATTAGCACTGAATAAAATGGAGTTGCATTATAACAAGCAGTTATGTATATGTGATTTAAGCAAACAAGAAATGGAAGAAGTAGGAGCCTCCGTTAACGATATGGAGGGCATTATTGCCTCTATGAAAAATATTGAGGGCGTTTTAGTTGCTATTCTGATCTATGAAAAGAATAGCAATGAAATAAAAGTTAGTTTTAGATCCTCAGGAGATAAAGATGTATGCAGGATTGCTCAGATCTTTCAAGGAGGAGGTCATAAGAAAGCTGCTGGATGCACTCTATATACTGACTTGAAAAATGCTAAGATAAAAGTACTAGATATCGTCCAAAAAGAACTGTTTTAGGGAGAAATCAAATTGAATGGAATTTTAAATATTTATAAAGAAAAAGGATATACATCTCATGATGTTGTAGCGATTATTCGGAAACTACTCCATCAAAAGAGAGTAGGGCATACAGGAACCCTTGATCCTGAAGCAGAGGGCGTTCTTCCTATTTGCATAGGGAAAGCTACTAAAGTTGTAGAATTTTTAACAGATCAGAAAAAAAGATATCTGGCAATGGCTAAATTAGGTATTACAACAACAACGCAAGATCATACAGGGGACATTGTTGAAACAAGGCCAGTTGTTTTTAATAAAGATAAAATTAAAGAAATTGTCCAATCCTTTATTGGAGAATATGAACAAATTCCTCCTATGTATTCTGCTATAAAAGTGAATGGGAAAAAGTTATATGAATTGGCAAGACAAGGGAAAACCATTGAACGAAAAGCAAGAAAAGTGCATATCTATGATATAAAAATTACTTCTTTTATGCCTCCAGATCAAATTGAGTTAGATATTCTATGTTCAAAGGGTACTTACATTAGGACTTTATGTGCAGATATCGGGGATCAATTAGGTTGTGGTGCCCATATGAGTAATTTAATAAGAACTGAAGTTGGTATTTTTAATGTCAATAACAGTATCAAATTGGATCAATTCAAAGAATTAGTGGATAAGCAAGAAATCAACAATGTTATTATAAAAGTCGATGAATTATTTCATGACTATCCTTCCGTAATCATTAAAGAATCTGGAGAAAAGGCTTTGAACAATGGCAATAAAATTTATTTTTCGTATATTCAAAGTGATATAAAGTCAATCAAAGCTCATAAGACTGTTAAAGTATACAATTATCACGGTAGTTTTGTTGGTATTTATAACGTTGTAAAACAAGGTGCAGAATCATACCTAAAACCGCTGAAACTATTTTTGTAAGGGGTTTTATAATGAAATATATATCAAGTTTAGATATTTCTCAAAATCATTCTAGTGTTGTTACATTAGGTAATTTTGATGGAATTCATTTAGGACATAGAAAATTGATAGAAACAGTTAAAAGTGTAAGTCGAGAAGGAAACTATCAATCTGTTGTTTTTTCCTTTTATCCTCATCCTCAAATTGTATTAAATAAAGCTCATGCTTTAAAAATGATATTTTCTCGGTCTGAAAAAAAACACAGATTAGAACAAATGGGAATTGATCTTTATATAGAATATCCATTTACAAAGGAATTTGCAAATGTTTCTGCGGAAGAGTTTGTTGAAGAAATTCTTATCAAACAACTTAAAACTAAAATTATTGTTATTGGTTCTAATAATAAGTTTGGCAGAAAACAACAAGGAAATGTCCAGTTTTTAAAAGAAAGAGAAAAAAAATGGGGACTTAAGGTTATAGAAATATCTCCTGTATTATATCAAGGTACAGTCGTCAGCAGCACCAGAGTTAGAGAAGAATTGGCTAAAGGAAATATAAATAAAGTCAATGAATTATTAAAAGTACCTTATATCATTATGGGAAAGGTTTTACAAGGCAAAAAGTTAGGGAATACTTTGGGATATCCTACAGCGAATATTGCAACTCAGGAGGATAGACTATATCCCCCTAACGGAGTATATATCACTCGAACCAAATGGAATGGTCAATATTATAATAGTGTTACAAATATTGGTTATAATCCTACTGTTAATGGGAAAAATAAAGTTATTGAAACTTACATTATAGATATAGATTTAGACAACCATTTATATAATCAAGTGTTAGAAATAGAGTTTTATCAGTGGATTCGAAGTGAACAAAGGTTTTCTAATGTTGAAGAGCTTACTCAACAAATAAAAAAAGATGTAGAGTTGGCAAAATCATATTTTGCGAAATAAGAGAATTCTTTTTGCTTACAAAGAAATAAATTTTTCTGTTTTACTCCTATGACGTAATTTCTATTTTAATATATTTTAGATTTTTAATAAATTAGGTTGTTTTATTATGAAATTCATAAATATAGTTTACATTAAAGATATAGAATGGTATAATACTTTTGTAAAATAACCTTTGCTCGGATGTAGGTAACTCCGACCTATTCTTAGCAAAAGGGGTTTAAAAAATAAAGGAGGATTATTTTAATGGATAAGGTAAGAAAACAAGAAATTATTGCAAAGTATGGAAGAACTGCAAATGATACTGGCTCTCCAGAAGTGCAGATAGCTCTTCTTACAGAAAGAATCAATCACTTAACAGAGCATTTAAGAACTCATAAGAAGGATTATCATTCAAGAAGAGGCCTTCTTAAAATGGTAGGACAAAGAAGAGGTTTATTAAATTATCTTATGAAGAAAGATATCGAAAGATATCGTACTATTATTGAGCAGTTAGGCATAAGAAAATAGTAACCGTATGGAGCGGAGTAAT
>JAAYMW010000171.1 GCA_012521175.1 Candidatus Epulonipiscium sp. | reverse complement strand
GCATTGGGAATATCATTAAATCCAACAATAGAAACCTCTTTCGGAACAGATATGTTATGCTCATGAAGCGCCTTTAGAGCTCCAATTGCCATAGAATCACTGGCAATAAAAAATGCTGTAGGTAAATTCCCTCTCTCAATCGCATGAACCATAGCCAGATATCCCCCTGCTGCTGTTCCATTTTCAAGATAGATGTTTTCTTCATTTTCTTCTATACCATTTTCTTTAATAAAATTCCGGAATTCTTTTTCTCTTCCTTCTATCTTTTTTTGTTTTTCAATCTTACAGCCCTGCATTCCAATATATCCTATATGTCGATGCCCTTTCTTCAATAAAAAGCTTAAAACTTCTCTCGTAGCTTTTGCTAAATCAATAATCACACAATCCAAATGAGGATCTTCTGGTTCCTGGTCTATAAAAACAATATTCGAAAATAATTCTGCTAAAATGCTTGTTCTTTCCTTACTAAATTGTCCTATTGCAATGATTCCTGACAAATCCGGATGTTTTTTAGCAAGTTCGTTATAGTCTTTCATATTAAAGATCTTTTCTGTTATAATCCCCTGTCTGTCACACTCTTTTTCAATACCCATACGAATAGACAGATAGTAAGGATCCGATAATTCTACTTCTTCTGAATAACTTGAAAGAATCCCTATCCTTACAGGTGCGCTTCCTCCATCATCTTTTGCTTTATAAACCACCGTTTTTTCTTTTGGAGACCTATATTTCATTCTTTCCGCAATCTCTAAAATTCTTTTTCTTGTTTCCTCTGACACAGAAAAAGTAGTATCATAGTTGATTACTCTTGATACGGTTGTAATAGAAACACCCGCCTCCTTAGCAATATCCTTTAATGTAGCCAAGGCCTACCCTCCTAAAATATCTAAAGATCAAGTATCTTTTTACTAAATATTTTACTTTAATAGTTATAAAATATCAAGAATCTACTTTGCAAATTCTCTCTTTAGCCAATTAATACATAAATCCATCCATGTTTCTACGCCTTCCTGAACGATATCTGTTTCTTCTGTCGCTAAGGATAAACCATGAACGCCATCAGGATAGATATGCATTTCAAAAGGTATGTTTTTTTCTCTCATCGCTTTTGCCAGTAATAAACTGTTTTCTACAGGTACTGAACTGTCTTCAAAAGTATGCCAGATAAATGCTGGAGGCATTTGTACCCCAACCTGCTTTTCTATTGACATTTCTTCTCTTTGTTCTTTACTTGCATCAGAACCTAGAAGGTTTTCGAAGGAGCCTTTATGAGCAAATTCTCCTTCTGTTATAACAGGATAGGATAGAATCAGTAAATTAGGCTTTGTCCATCCTTCTTTTATGCCTTCCTGTTTAAATAGATAGGATTTATTCCAGTGTACCCCTAAACTTGCTGCCAAATGGCCTCCTGCCGAAAATCCACACACTGCTATTTTACCGGCATCTACATTCCATTCTTCCGCATTTTCGCGAATGATCGTCATACTTCTGGCTAAATCTAATAGAGGCTGGGGATGTCTTCTGGGAGCGACACTATAGTATAATACAAAAGAATGATAACCTACCCTGGTAAATTGCAATGCTATGGCTTCAGCTTCCCTTGGAGATGTATGCCTATAACCTCCCCCTGGACAAATCAGTACAGCAGGTCTCTTTTTCTCTCCTTTAAGAATATATGTGTCTAAAGTTGGTACAAAGCCATCTCCCTTATATGTATAGTCTATATTCTCCCAAATATCGATTGTTTTTGCTATCATATGCATTCCTCCACGCATTATTCATTTTGTTTGTATAATAAAAACCAGGAAAGGATTTCCCTGGCTTTTATTATACATCAATCACATTTAAGTTCTTAATATTTTTACTCCTAAAATATCATTTCAAACACTTTTTAATATTATAACTCAAACTTAGACACACTTTCTTTTAATCCCTCAATGACCTGATTTAAATTCCCTGCAAGCATGGATAAGTGTTCTGAAAAACTTGCTTGTTCTTCACTGGTTGCAGTGACTTCTTCTATGGATGCAGCATTTTCTTCAACGATTGCTG
>JAAYMW010000170.1 GCA_012521175.1 Candidatus Epulonipiscium sp. | reverse complement strand
CGAAACCAATTCTATTGTAACAAAAGGAGGTTTTTATGTCATACTCATCGCTAAAAGCTTTTCAGAACTACCTGCATAGCAGGTAGTATTCTTAAACACAAAAATGGAGCAGGATTTAAATAAATCCTACTCCATCTACTGGCCAAAAGTCGCTTTTTTAGCTATTAAAAAACTGTTCAATCGTTTTCATTGCTTCTTGTTCGTCCTGGCCATTCACTTTTACAGTCACTTGATCCCCCTTACCTGCGCCCAGGGATAAGATGCCCAAAATACTTTTAGGATTGACTTCATGTGAATCTTTAATAAGTTTTATATCAGAAGAAAACTTTTGGCATAGTTTCGTTAACTCCGATGCAGGTCTTGCATGGAGTCCTTCTTCTTTAGCAATAACAAAAGTTTTTTCAATCATGCTATCGCCTCATTTATTCTGATTTTTTTAAGAATCCTATAGCAAATGCAGTTATAACAGTTCCTGCTGCAAGGGCAATGACATATCCTAAAATATTGGTCACTGCAAAGGTAACAAATATTCCTCCATGGGGTACGGATAAAGTACATCCCATTAGCATAGATAATGCGCCAGTTACAGCCGATCCTAACATAATTGAAGGAATAACTCTAAGAGGGTCTGCTGCTGCAAAAGGAATCGCACCTTCTGTAATGAAACTGATTCCAAGAACCCACGCAGCTTTTCCTGCTTCTTTTTCTGCTGGAGAAAATTTATCTTTAAATAATACAGTAGCCAATGCCAATCCTAAAGGAGGTACCATACCTGCTGCCATGACAGCTGCCATAACCGTTGAGCCTACTCCTGCTGCAGCTGTTAAAGTTCCGGTTGCAAAGGTATATGCTGCCTTATTTACTGGTCCACCCATATCAAATGCCATCATTGCACCTAAAATGATACCTAAGATAATTGCATTGGTTCCTTGCATATTAACCAGGAAATTGTTCATTGCCGCATTAATAGCTGCTACGGGAGTACCTACAATATAAAATAATATAAGTCCTGTGGATATAACTCCCAATACCGGAATAATAAGTACAGGCATAATTCCCTGCAAGTTCTTAGGCAATTTAATATATTTTTTGATGGCTAAAACAATATATCCTGCCAGAAAACCTGCTATAATTCCACCTAAAAATCCTGCACCCATCGTATTCGCAATCATTCCTCCAACCATACCTGGAGCTAAGCCTGGTCTGTCAGCAATGGAATAAGCGATATATCCAGCCAATATCGGAACCATTAATGCAAAGGCGCTGCCTCCACCAATTGCCATTAAGTACGCCGGTAAAGTTCCTTCGTTACTTGCCGCATCATATCCAAAAATAAAGCTGATTGCAATGGCAATTCCTCCGGCTACAACGAATGGAATCATGAAAGAAACACCATTCATCAAATGCTTATAAGCACCTTTTCTCTCCTGAGCTCTTTGAGCTTTGATTTTTTGTACTTCGTCATAGGTATCTCCACTTTTACCATATATCGGTGCTTTAAGAGCTTTCTCAATTAACCCTGCAGCGTCTTTAATAGCATTGCTTACAGAAACTTCTAAAACCCTTTTCCCAGCAAAGCGTTCCATAGGAACATCTGTGTCTGCTGCTACAATAATGGCGTCTGCTTGCTTAATTTCTTCATCGGTTAATTCATTTTCGACGCCTACTGACCCCCTGGTTTCAACTTTGGCTTCATGACCTTTTGCCTTTGCTGCATCCAAAATAGCTTCTGCAGCCATGTAGGTATGGGCAATTCCCGTTGGACATGATGTTACTCCTAGAATTTTCATACTCTCAACCCCCATATTTATTTTTTATTTATATAAATGAGGCATTTTGCCTCAATTATATACTTATAAACTTTTTAACCCCCTTATGTTCATTATGAGATTCTAAATTTCTTTCAAAACTTTTAAAATATCTTCCGCTGTCTTAGCATTGCTTATGGAATCCCTAAACTCCTGCTTCATAAGCTTTCTTGAAATATTTGCAAGTATTTTTAAATGTTCTGTTCCAGCCTGACTTTCCGGAACCCCTATAAGAAAAACCATATTAACTGGTTTTCCATCAGGAGCACCCCATTCAATATGATTGACCTTTGCAAACGCTAATAAAGGTTCTTTCACTGCATCGGTTTTACCATGGGGGATGGCAACTCCAAAACCAACTGCTGTACTGAATTCTTCCTCCCTTCTTAATACGGCCTTGACATACTCTTCAATATCCTCCACTCTACCTTCGTCTGCAGCCATTTGAGCCATCTTTCTGATGGTTTCTTCTTTTGTAGTAGAATCAAGATTCAGTGCTATCAGATTTTGATTAATTAACATTGTTTTCCTCCTTTGCTTTAGTCTAATTTAGAAATTCATTCAAATCTTCGTTTAATTTCTCAAGGGTTTTTTCGATTTCATCCTCTCCGTAAATAATTTGATAGATTGCTTTATCTGCCATATCCATTGCTTTCTCATATTTATGAAAACGAGGCGTAACAATAGATTGCTCGATAACCTCTCCTAAAACCCTTGTATCTACTGCAAGTTCTTCGTCAGGATTGTAGCGTCTAAGTTCCTCATCTGCATCCTTTGATTCTGTCACTTCTCTAAGAGCCGGTACCCCTTGGGAATATTTAAAGACATTCATCTGGCTTTGAGGATTATAAACCATAAACTTTAAAAATTCCCATGCCTCTTTTTCATATTTTGTCCTGGAACTGATGCCTATTAAAAAGCTATGAAGATCAGAAGCATTATTTCCATTAGGCCCTCTGGGAAGTTTGACACATTCCCATTCAAAATTATCATACCTGATAATCCGATATGGATAGGATTTATAAACCCTGTACCAGGAAAAAGGAAAGGGACGAAAAGCAACTTTACCTTTATCAAAGTCATCAATGGTTACTTTCATATTTTGATTTAAGGCATTGAGTTCTTTAACAAATTCAATGGCATCTATAACTTCAGGCTGAGTAAATAATGCCTTTTTCCCGTCATTTGTAAACAATTGCTGCCCATTGGTATAAACACCATCTTCCCAGGTAAAATCAACTGTTCCAAATTGATCGATTTTTCCATCTCCATCCGTATCTTTGGTCACTCTTTTGCAGATTTCATAAAAATCGTCCCATGTCCAATCATTCTTAGGCATTTCAATATTTTCTTTTTTCAGAAGAGTTTTATTCACAAACATTAAGGTTGGTTCCACTTCCCGGGGTAAAGCATACTGAATCCCGTCCAGTTGTCCTGACCGAACAGCATTATCATACATCCTGCTGATGTCGAAATTCTTATCCTTACTAATCAAGGGACCTAAATCTTTCATAATACCGATGGATGCAAAGGTGTTAAAATCCCCTTCCTGGACTACAAATACATCAGGTTCCTTTCCCTCAATTATTTTACCCGATAACCACTCAGGATAATCATTTTTTAGAGTTCCGACTCTGTATTTTATTTTTATTTTAGGATGGAGCTTCTTAAATTCTTCTATTGCTTCATCTACAATTTGATAGCTGCTGACATTAGTATTAGGAACATCATATGCATTCCCTGAGAAAATACCAAGCTCCAGCACGATGTATTGGTTTTGCTTATAATGCCGTATGAAGCCTATCATAATAAATGCAAATAAAATCAATGCAAATTCAAGCAGAAACCTTTTGTTCTTATGCAAAATGATCACCCTGTTGATGATTCATAAACGTCTCAATTTCTTGCAATGCAGGAATTGCAGGAATCGCTCCTCTTTTTGTAGTCATTAAAGCTCCGACTGCATTTGCAAACTGAATCATTTTTGCAAGTTCCATGCCTTGTAGATCTTGAAGATTTTTTTTACAGATTAATATTTGATACAGTAAACCTCCTAAAAACCCATCCCCGGCTCCTGTTGTATCCACCACTTTTACTTTATAGGAAGGCACAAATGCTTCATCATCAGCTTTTTTAAAATAACTTCCTTTATCTCCTAAAGTCACAACAATGAGGGGTATATTATATTTTTGCTCCAAATATTGTACAGCTTCTTCTATTTTAGACATACCTGTTAGAAGCCGCAATTCTTCTTCCGACACTTTTAAAATATCCGCATAAACCAAGCCTTTTTCCATGTATTTTTTTGCTTCATCTGCATTTTCCCAAAGCAGTGGTCTGTAGTTGGGATCATATGACACAAGCACTCCTTTTTCTTTTGCATATTCTACTGCCTTTAGTGTCGTGCTTCGGGATGGTTCATGGGTCATTGAAATAGATCCAAAATGAAATACTTTTGCCTGTTCTATAATGCTAAAATCTATTTCTCCTTCCCTAAGCATCATATCTGCTCCCGGATTTCTATAAAAACTAAACTTTCTTTCACCGTTTTCATCCAAGTGCACAAAAGCTAAAGTCGTATTGGCTTCGTCACTCAACACCAGGTTCTTGGTTCCAACTCGAATACTTTTTAATACCTTCTGTAGAAAATATCCGAATTGGTCCTCTCCTACTTTTCCGATGAATTCTGTTTCCATATTGAGTTTAGCCAGTACCCCCAACACATTAGCCGGAGCACCCCCTGGATTTTGTTCGAATAAAAAGCATTCGTTAGAAGACAATCCTGCAGGTGTAAAATCAATTAAAAGTTCTCCCAAGGCCACAACATCATGCATAATTTTCACTCCATCAAATAAAAATTTACCAATATAATAGATTGAATATTAAAAATATTGTTTTTTAAAATTATACTATAAAATAATAAATAATTCAATAATTTTACTACCAAAATTTACCTTGACCGGTTGGATATCTTTTCTTTTTTACCGGATTCACATAAAGCGCAGATAATATTACTACCCCTTTGATAATAGATTGTACTTATGGAGTCCTTTGTTGTATATGTACATAATATAAAAATTTATAATCTAAATCATGTGTATTATGTCATAAAAGTGTCATTACATTTGTCACATTTTTAAATTTCCCAATTTAAAACCCTTCCAATAAAAATCATCCTCAATTTTTATCAGAAGGGTTTTTGCTTATGTATTCTTTTTTAGAATCCGTTATTTCCATCAACTTCTACATTTTCTTTGGTTAAAAGTTTTACAGGTACTTTTATTTCGTGTTCTACTTGTTCTCCATTTAAGTATTTGTATGCAGTATCTACAGCAATCTTCCCAATTTCTGAAGGATATTGGGCTGCTGTCGCAGTCATTTTCCCTTCTTTAACCATTTTCTTTGCGTCTTCAGACCCATCTACTCCGTAAATTGCTTTTACATCGTTTGATTTCCCCGCTGCTTCCAGAGCAGCGATTGCTCCTAAAGCCGTTGGGTCATTTAATGCCATAACGACTGTAATATCATGGTTTGCCTGAATAATATTTTCCATAACAGGCATTGCTTGTTCTAATTGTCCGTCAGAAGATTGCTGCGCCACAATTTTAAGTCCTGGATATTTCTTGATGGTTTCGATAAAACTGTCAGTTCTTTCAATAGCTGATTTTGCTGTTGGATGTTCCAAAATAACGACATTCCCTTCTATTATCCCCAGGGTTTCTGTTAAATGTTTGGCAGCCAATACCCCTGCTTCCCAGTTATCAGAAGCGACTGTGGCAACTACTAAATCGTCATCAAATACCGGAGCATCCACTACGAATACTGGTACTCCTGCTTTATTTGCAGTTTCTAATGCCGGTTTAATCCCCTTCCAGTCAACAGGATTTAAGAAGATTGCATCTACCCCTTGAGCGATTAAGTCTTCTATTCCTGCAATTTGTTTATTAAGGTCTAACTGAGGATCCAGAGTAATCAATTTATCTCCATTTGCTTCCACTGCTTTTTTCAAACCTTCATTCAAGGTTACAAAAAAAGGATTGTTAAGCGTCATAAAAGTTGCGCCAAATCTTCTTGACTTATTTGCTCCTTTTGATGTTTCGGCTATCTCTGGTTCGGCAGATATGTTTTCAGATTCATTTACTGTGGGCTGTTGATTGTTTGAGCGACAGCCTACAAATAATATCCATGCCATGGTAAGTACTAACAGAATCCTAAAAGCTCTTTTTTTCATCTAAACCCCTCCCATAGTGCGGTTTATGAAGTGTCACTAAAAAACCCCTAAATATATGAAAACATATATTTAAGGGCACTGCTTTTTAATGATAATCCATAGTATTTTCTCTTGTGATTCCGGTCTGCACCGCCAAAATAGCGATTTGAGTCCTGTCTCTTAAATCTAGTTTACTTAATATATTACTAATATAATTTCTCACGGTTCCCTCACTGAGATTCAGTTCTTTGGTAATTTCTTTATTGGACAAGCCCATCCCTATAAGTTTCATAATTTTAAGTTCATTTTTGTTTAAAGATGAAAGCGCATCACTTTGAATTTTTTTGGTATAATCTGCTTCGGCCATCTGAGAAAAAAACTTACATACTTTAGTGGCTATTGTAGGATTGATTAAAGAGCCACCATTCATTACAATTCGAATAGATTCTACCAGTTCATTTAACGATATCCCTTTAAGCAAATATCCACTTGCGCCATTTTCAATGCATCAAAAACATATTCATCATCATCGAACGTCGTCAGCACTATGATTTTAATTTGAGGAAACATTTTTTTAATAATTTTTGTTGCCTCTACGCCATCCATTTCCGGCATCCGTATATCCATTAGTATAATATCCGGCTTTTTCTCCTTTGCCAGTTCCACTGCTTGTTTTCCGGTTTCAGCAAGGGCTACAACTTTCATATCTTCTTTATTTGAAATCACAAATTCCAAACTTTGGCGAATTAATTCCTGATCTTCTGCGATCATCACTTTAATCATATGCTTTCCCCCATTAGTCCAGTTCATCTTTCATTTAAACAGTCTTATTTCTAACAGGAATATCCACTATGACTTGAAAACCCTTACCTTCTTCACTTCTAAATCTTGCATTGCCCTGAAGCATAAGAACTCTTTCTGTTATGTGTTTAAGCCCAAAGCCCTGATGAATATTAGCGCAGCCAATTCCATCATCTGTAATCTCTATTTCAACTTTGTCTCCAATAAAACGAACAGATATATTTATATTCTTTGCTTGTCCATGGCGAACTGCATTGGTAATACTTTCTTGTACTACCCTGTAAACCGCTTCTTCTTCATCACCACTAAGACGGGCTTCCTCTCCTATAATCTGAACTTTTACCTGAGTACTGGTGCATTCATTAATATTGTCCGCAAGTTTTTGAATGGCTGGAACTAAAGAATATCTTTCAAGCGCATCAGGTCTAAGCTGCTTAACTGATTTTCTTACATCCAACAGTCCCTGCCTTGCAAGATCTGCTATTTTTCTGAGTTGATGTTTTGTTTTGGCACTATCTATATCGATCAATTCTAAACAGGCGTCTAGTCCGGTAGAAATACCCGTTAAGGTATGCCCGATGATATCATGAATTTCTCTGGCAAGCCTGTTTCTTTCTTTGATTTTCGCCATTTCTTCGGATTTCTTTGCATAATCCTCCAATTGTATGTTAACAACCCTAAGTTCTTCAGTCGTTCTCACTAATTTGTCATAGAGTTCTCTAATTTTTACATTCTCATCAATTTCTTTTTGTACAACAAAAACCATAAAAATGATAAAAAGCATCTGATTGGCGGAAAACAGGATGCTTTTTATTCCCTGCAAATACAGCCTTAGGGTAGGGTTAAAATATTGAATGTATTCATTAATAGAAACCATATTAAGTTTTACCGATAAAATATCATAATCAAAAATACTGTACAGAGCTAAAGTAAACGCAATAAAAAGGGACCTGCTTTTTTTGCCATCAATATAAATGATAATATTCGTAAGGGGTAAGAGCAAAAGGCCTTTATGCCCCATGTTCAATAAATAAATAATAATCAGACAAATAAAAATATCAAAAACGCACCACAAAATTTGCATGGTACTACTTACTTTAAATAACCGCTCCCTTAATTCAATGCTAAGAAGAAATACAAGTAATAATAGGATAGAATAGGTAGGAACTTTCCAAGGAATAACAGGTATATACTGTATATTCTCCAAAAATTCTCTGGCACGGAAATCCCATATAATGAGCTTCGTACTACGATAAATGATTGCTGCCAGAAAAATTACGGTTATAAAATTTACTAGAAATAAGATGATTCTTATAATCCCTATATTCCTTTGAGTAGTCATATTTTTCTCCTGTTAATTATTGTTCTTTATTGAATATTACTAATTATATAATAATATTGCAAGAAATACTTGTCAACGCATTAGAACCTTGCGAGGGTTTATCCGCTTACATTGACATTTATTTTCATTTGTAATATACTATCGATGGATATTTTATTAACAATCATTGATAATAATTATCATTATAAATAAGGAGGATTTCCATGCTTCTATCTGATGCAACTCCTGGTCAAATCATAGAGATTGTATCTATTTCTGACCCCGCTATCAGAGCACAAGCCATTCGTTTTGGGCTTTATGAGGGCGCTCGGGTAAAATGTTCTCAAGTGATATATTCAGGTCCTGTGATTCTACAAAATCGTATGCAAGAAATTGCTATTGGTCATAGATTAGCAGAAAAAATTCAAATTAAATCTGTTTCATAACTTATGGGAGGTACCATAATGAGTTCGTGTCATACTAACATCCAGGTCGATCTTAAAAATCATAGCGATAAAGTTAAGCTTGTATTGGTTGGAAATCCCAACGTCGGGAAATCGGTATTTTTTAACGCATTAACAGGAATCTATGTGGATGTATCCAATTTCCCCGGTACAACTGTGGATATCAGTCATGGGGTATATAAAGATTATATTGTTATGGATACTCCGGGAGTATATGGGGTTTCATCTTTTAATGATGAAGAAAGAGTTGCAAGAGATGTAATCCTTGAAGGAGATATCATTTTAAACGTTGTAGATGCTGTACATATGGACAGGGATTTATTTCTTACTCAGCAACTTATTGATATGGGCAAAAGAGTAATTGTTGCACTTAATATGATGGATGATGTAAAAAGAAATGGACTGCAAGTAGATGTTAAAAAATTATCAGAACTCCTTGGTGTTCCAGTTATTCCCACCATTGCAGTCAATAAACAAGGAATAGAAGAGCTAAAAAGCAAACTCGAAACTGCTTCTACTGGAAACTCCATAAGTGGCATTAAAGGGCTTATGAAATCTGTGTTGCCTAAAGTATCCAATCCTGCTGAAGCTCTGCTTGTATTAGAAGAAGATGAAAATATAATAGAAAGAAATCATATAAAGGAAAAATATCCTTTTAGGGAAAAAATCTATCTTCAACGACGCAAAAGGGTTAATGAAATTGTGAATTCTGTTGTGACTGAAACAACAAAAGGTGTTACTTTTAAGACGCGTTTAAGTCAAATGATGTTAAAGCCCCTTACAGGAATTCCTATATTGCTTACGACCCTTTTTATTATGTACCAATTCCTGGGGGTATTTATCGCCCAGACTGTTGTAGGAATCACTGAAGAAATTATAATGGGTACTTATTATAATGATTTTATTATGGGCATATTTAGTCCTTTGATAAAGGGATATGACTTTTTGGAAAAGTTTTTAATTGGTGAGTTTGGTATCTTAACCATGGTCCCTGTTTATATTCTGGGGCTTCTTCTCCCTCTTGTCATAGGTTTTTATTTTCTTTTATCCATATTGGAAGACTCTGGATATCTTCCACGTATTGCAACGTTGGTGGACAGGGTGCTAACAAAACTAGGACTTAACGGTCGAGCCATTATTCCTATTATCTTAGGTTTTGGCTGTGTGACAATGGCTACTATTACCACAAGAATTTTAGGCTCAAAACGAGAACGTTTTATTGCTACCATGCTCCTTGGTCTTGCTATTCCCTGTTCCGCTCAGTTAGGCGTTATTGCTGGAATGATCAGTGCCATAGGATCGTTTTATTTCTTAGTGTATTTAGCGACCATTATTCTTGTTTTCGTACTTGCTGGTACCCTGCTGAATCAAGTAGTGCCCGGAGAATCAACAGATCTTTTAATTGATATTCCGCCCCTTAGAATGCCCAGAATGAAAAATGTTTTGTCAAAAACTTACACGAAATCTGTGGCATTTTTAAAAGAAGCCTCTCCTTTATTTGTGATGGGAGCAATGCTTATTACCTTTATGGAACACTTTGGAATTCTTGTTTCTATTCAAGATGCCATTGCTCCTTTAACAGAAGGGTTCTTAAAACTCCCAAAAGAAGTTGCGAATGCTTTTATCATGGGAATTGTAAGACGGGATTTTGGTGCGGCAGGACTCTTTACACTGGCTGAAAATGGAATGTTGAATGCGGTGCAAACTTTAATTGCTTTGGTTGTTATTACTTTATTTGTACCTTGTATTGCTGCTATTCTGGTTATCTTTAAAGAAAGAAGTTGGCAAGAAGCTATCCTCATCTGGTTTGGAAGTATGACTGTTGCATTTTTGGTAGGAGGTTTATTGGCATTAGTATTAATTTAGAAGGTGATCAAATGAAATGTCCAACTTGTGGCAATGAAGTTGACGTAAAATTAACCCCTCGCTGTCCCAGATGCAATACCATTGTTGCTTATCCATATAAAAAATGTGAAGAATGTAAGGGCTGTTCCTTCTTTAGAAAATGCCCCTCAGACACAAAGAAAAAGTAGGGAAATTCCCTACTTTTTTATATTGGCTTTATAGGAGTTTAATTTATTATAATGGCCTTCTTCTTCAGCGATTAATTTTTTCAACACCTCGGCAGCTGAAGATTTAATATGCTCCAATAATCCTTTATAGTATTCAATCGTAATCTTTTCCGTTTCAATGCCTATATCAATCGCTTCTTCCAGGGAATCAGGGATAGATTCTCTTTTCTCAAATCCCTTGGCTTTTGCATAATTACGGAAAAATAAATCTACAGTTTCCTCAAAGAGATACTCATCTGCTTCCTCTTGATCCGCATCCTCATACCACTTTGAAAAAATCTTTTTATGTCTTTTTTCATCATCAGCCAAAGAAAGCAAACCTTCTCTAACTTCTCCCTTGGTTTTTTGAGCTAACGCTTCATAAAATTTAACGCCTTCTTCTTCCATACTGATGGCAAATTTTAAAATCTCTTTGGTACTATATGCGTGTTCTCCCATAATATCACTCCGTTTTCTAATTAGTAAATAAGAAAGGGCTTCTATTGCATGGGAAATTCATAAGAATTCCCTATGTAATGAAAAATAAGTAGGGTTTCCCCTACTCATTTTTATTGTTCTTCAAATTCATCCTTGCCTACTCCGCAAACAGGGCAAACCCAATCTTCAGGAAGGTCTTCAAATGCAGTTCCTAGTTGTACTCCGTTATCTGGATCTCCTTCCTCAGGATCATAAACATAACCACATACTAAACAAACCCATTTACTCATAAGCATACCCCTTTTCTATAATAGTATTTTATGTATATAGTATAAATTTTTAAAAATAAAAATCTATACTATATTAAATATTTCTAACTCTTATGCATAATATACCACCATTTTATTCCTCTTGTCAAATACTATTATTAAATAATAAATATTATTTAGAATTTGTCTTTTTTTCAGGTATGCCATTGTAAATAAAACCTTTTTTGCTGTCTACGGTTATTAAGGTGCCGCTTCTAATTAAGGTTACGGCGTTTTTTGCACCGATGATAACAGGAATGTCCAAGGCTCTAGCCACAATGGCTGCATGGCTGTTTTCTCCTTCTTCTCCCTCTTCTACAACAATAGCAGAGGCTTTTTTCATATATGGAAGGAAATCATTATTGGTCTTATATGTAACCAATATGTCGCCTTTTTTGAAATACTTCTCTGCTTCTTCAATAACTTTAATGACACTGGCTGTTCCTGAAACAACCTTATTACCTATGCCTTCTCCTTTAGCCAATACGTTTCCTACAATATGAACCTTTAGAATATTGGTTGTACCCGAAACGCCAACAGGGATTCCGGCTGTAATAACAATAATGTCTCCTGTTTTTGCAACTCCTGTTTCTACAGATTTGTCTACTGCCAGATTAAAAAGTTCATCCGTTGTAGATTTTAATTCTGTTTTAACAGGTATGCAGCCCCAAACTAAGTTGAGTTGTCTCCAGGTTTGCTCTTCAACCGTACACCCCAAAACAGGTGCTGAAGGTCTGAACTTAGATACCATTCTTGCGGTATCTCCTGACTTTGTAACCGTTACAATACAAGCGGCATTCAAATCTGCTGCCGTGGTACAGGTTGCGTGGCTTATGGCATTTGTAATATCGGTTTGAATCGTTCTGTGAACTTCACTCATATTCTTAATATAATCAATAGAACTTTCTGTTCTTTTTGCAATCGTTGACATCATAATTACACTTTCTACAGGATAGGACCCTTTTGCAGTTTCTCCCGAAAGCATAATCGCATCTGTTCCATCAAAGATAGCATTAGCAACGTCATTGGCTTCTGCCCTTGTAGGTCTTGGATTTCTAACCATGGAATCCAGCATTTGGGTCGCTGTTATAACGGGTTTCCCTGCCTGGTTAGCCTTTTGTATAAGCATTTTTTGCACAAGAGGCACCTCTTCTGTGGCAATTTCAACCCCTAAATCTCCTCTTGCCACCATAATACCGTCAGCTACTTCCAGGATTTCATCTATATTGTTTACACCATCTCTGTTTTCTATCTTTGCAATGATAGAAATATTGTGCCCACCATTTTCTTCTAAAATTTTTCTGATTTTAATCACATCATTGGCAGATCGGACAAAAGAAGCAGCGATATAGTCAAATCCCATCTTGATTCCAAATTTGATGTCTTCAATATCTTTTTCTGTTAGGGATGGCAAGTTTACATATACATCCGGTATGTTAACACCTTTTTTAGAACTTAGGGGCCCTCCATTAATCACTTCACACTCAACTTCCGTATCTGTAATGTTTTTAACTCTAAGCTCAATCAATCCATCATCCAAAAGTACTCTGCTTCCGCGCCTTAAGTCATAAGGAAGGTTTTTATAAGTAACGCTAACCCTGGTTTCGTCCCCTTCTATATCTTCTGTTGTCAACGTAAAGGTTTGTCCTTGTTTTAAGAAAACCACTTCTTTTGAAAAATTTTGAATGCGAATTTCAGGTCCTTTTGTATCCAAAACCAATGGTATGGGAACATTAAGCTCTTCTCTTGCAGCAATGAGATTTTTAATAATTTCTCCATGGGATTCATAGGTTCCATGGGAGAAATTAATTCTTGCTGCATCCATCCCGTTTTTAATGAGCTTTTTTATTGTATCAATATCACCAGATGCAGGACCTAAAGTACATACAATTTTCGTTTTTCTCATTTTGATCGCTCCTAGTTAGATAGAAAGAATTTTCGCTACTTCATACATTCTTTCATCAATTGTTTTCGTCATCTTTAATGCTTCGTTGATGTCATAATCTACATATTTTCCATCTTTATACGCTATAACACGGTTACTTTTTCCTTCACAAAGAAGATCAACAGCCATTGCTCCCATCATTGAAGCATGAAGTCGGTCAAGTGCTGAAGGACTTCCTCCTCTTTGAAGATAGCCTAAAATAGTTGCTCTGGTTTCTATGCCTGTTACTTCCTCTATTTTAGCCGCTAACTCTTGAGAACCTCCTACGCCCTCTGCCGAAATAATAAGATAATGTTTTTTGCCTCTTTGTTTGTTTTTGAGTATTTCTCTTATAATTTCTTCATCAGTAGGTCTTTCTTTTTCAGGAATAAGCACCAATTCAGCACCATTGGTAATGCCGCACCAAAGTGCAATATATCCAGCGTTTCTTCCCATTACTTCTACAATGCTGCATCTTTCATGGGAGGTTGATGTATCTCTGATTTTATTAATTGCTTCCATAGCAGTGTTTACGGCTGTATCAAAGCCAATTGTATAATCTGTACATGCAATATCTAAGTCAATCGTTCCGGGAATGCCTATGGTATTGATGCCTAAATTCGCTAATTTTTCTGCTCCCTGGAAGGATCCGTCCCCACCAATAACAACAAGACCGTCTATGCCAAACACTTTGCAAATCTGAGCGCCTTTCTTTTGCCCTTCTTCTGTTATAAATTCGGGGCATCTTGCTGTTTGTAGGATAGTACCTCCTCTTTGAATGGTATCCGAAACACTTCTTGGACTCATTTCGAAAATATCCCCATGGATAAGTCCGTTATAACCCTTTCTTACGCCCATAACCTTAAGGCCTCTTGCAATAGCCGTACGTACAACGGCACGGATCGTTGCATTCATGCCTGGAGCATCGCCTCCGCTTGTTAATACGCCAATGGTTTTTATCTCTTTGCTCATGATATTCCCTCCATTATTATATGTTAGCTTTTTTATGCGTAAACTGCATGGAATACTACTATGCCCATATTATCACATACATTGTAATCAATTTATATTTTCATTGCAATAAAAATCTCTATTACTTTCTTATTTTATTTAATTACGACATTTTTATCTCCTAAAATCCGCTTTAATTGAGACATTAATTCCTCACTAGGATGTATCCATAAGCTTTCTGAGGCTTTCATAGTCTTATGCAAGTTTTCAATGTATATAATAACCGGCATTTCACCTCTATTCGCCTTAAGAAAAGGTTTTATCTCTTCTACAACTTCTATACTTCCTTTATCTTTTGAGATTTTTAAATAAAGTTTTGCAGCACTCTCTTCTCTTAAAGTACGCATTTTTTCGAAAGGAGTAATGACCTCACAAATTAGTTTTGCGTCTTCATCTTCTCGTACAGAAGCTCTGCCCTTTATATAAACAATTTCGTCTTCTCTTAAATCGTCTGCATTGCTTTCATAGATGTTAGGAAATACAATAACTTCCACACTTCCGTACAAATCTTCCAATGTAATAAATGCCATCATTTGATTGTGTCTGGTGGTCTTAATACTCTTTGCAGTAATCATTCCCCCTATGGTCACGATTTGCCCATCAAATATAGACGTTTTACCTTCTTCCTCTTCCCTTTTTATAAAATCTAAACTTGTAGCATCCGTATACTTTTTTAATTCTTCCTCATACTCGTCCAGTGGATGTCCACTCAAATACATTCCAAGAACTTCCTTTTCCATAGATAAAAGTATCTTTGAAGGATATTCTTCGATATCGGGAAGAATATCATCTTTTACCGTTTCAGTCTCACCAAAATCAAACAGATTCATTTGCCCTTCTATATTCTTCTTTTTCTGCTGAGCAATTTGATCCAGGATTTGTTTATAAACCGCCAAATACTGACTTCTTTTGCCTCCAAGAGAATCAAAGACTCCGGCTTTTATTAAACTTTCAACACTTCTTTTATTTAAGTCCCCAGTATCCATCCGTTCAAAAAAATCTGTTAAACTGGTAAACTTGCCATTCTCTTTTCTTTCTTTTACAATCGCATGAATCATATTTTTCCCTACATTTTTAATGGCAGCAAGTCCATATCTGATTTTTCCCTGGGATACTGAAAAATCACAATAGCCCTCATTGATATCCGGTGGCATAAGTTCTATACCCATTTTCTTACATGCATAAATGTATTCTTTAATTTTATCCGTACTGTCCATAACCGAGGTCATAAGGGCTGCCATAAACTCTACGGGGTAATGGGTTTTTAGCCATGCCGTTTGATAGGCAACTACTGCGTATGCCGCTGCATGAGATTTGTTAAAAGCATATTTTGCAAAATCTGTCATTTCATCAAAGATTTTTTCTGCCGTCTGTGCCGGAATTCCTCTATTAATACACCCCGGTATGTCTTTGCCATTTCCATATACAAAAACTTTTCTTTCTTCTGCCATGACATCTGCTTTTTTCTTAGACATGGCTCTTCTAACCAAATCGCTTCGTCCAAGGCTATAACCTGCCAGGTCCCTTACAATCTGCATAACCTGCTCCTGATACACAATACAGCCATAGGTAGTTTTTAAAATAGGTTCTAAAGCATCACAGGTATATTCAATCGCCTCAGGATTTCTTTTCCCTTTAATGTATTTTGGTATAAAGTCCATGGGCCCCGGACGATAAAGGGCATTTCCTGCAATAATGTCTTCCAGATTTCTTGGCTGCAGTTCCTTTAAAAAGTTTCTCATTCCGGTGCTTTCCAGCTGGAAGACCCCTTCCGTCTGTGCTGCAGAAATGAGATCATATACTTTCTCATCATTAAAATCGATTTTATCTATGTCTATTTTAATGTTGTGATTTACTTCAATCTGCTCCAGGGCACTGCGGATAACGGTCAAAGTTCTAAGGCCTAAAAAGTCCATTTTTAGAAGCCCTAATTCCTCCAGAGTAGTCATTGTAAACTGAGTTGTAATAACGCCATCGTTAGAATTAAGGGGGACATATTCCACAACAGGTTCTTTGGATATTACAACTCCTGCTGCATGAGTTGAAGAGTGCCTTGGAAGCCCTTCCAGCCTTTTTGACATATCGATAAGATAATGAATTCTTTCATCATTTTCATATAGATTTCTTAGCTCTCCGTTAACTTCCAACGCCCTGTCAATCGTAATGCCCAGCTCCGCAGGAATCATCTTTGCCACTTTATCTACTTCTGCATAAGGCATATTGATAGCTCGTCCTACATCACGAATTACAGCTCTTGCAGACATAGTTCCGAAGGTAATAATCTGTGCCACCCTGTCTTCTCCATATTTTCTTATCACATAGTCAATAACTTCCTGCCTTCTTTCATAACAAAAGTCTATATCTATATCAGGCATGCTGATTCTCTCAGGATTTAAAAATCTTTCAAAGAGAAGCTGGTACTGTATCGGGTCGATATTGGTAATCTGCAGGCAGT
>JAAYMW010000169.1 GCA_012521175.1 Candidatus Epulonipiscium sp. | reverse complement strand
TAATCACTCTCAATAATCAACTTATTTTTTGTGCTCATTCTATTATAAACTGGACAAAATATTAATATAAGGAATTTGCTTTGCTTTGACTATTTCTTCATTTTCCTCATTCCAAATCAATACAATAAAATCATTTGTTTCATTAATAGCATCTATATTATTGATTAACTCATAATTCATATCCAGATTTCCTACAACATCACTCATAGTGATACGCAAAACATTATAAACTTCATCTTGGTTCCCGTATAAATATATCGTCTTAATGCCTTTTTTCTTTTGCTTTTCTAAAATAACTCTGGATACTGCCTGAATGCGGGTAATGGTTTCATAGGTTCTGACAATATAGTGATAAGTTTTGGCAGTTTTTTCTTTCAATCCTTCAGGAGTCAATATGTATTTTAACGTTCTGGCATTGAGTCGTTCAATCTTTATCAATCCTGTCTTAATCATCTTCTTTAACAGTAAATTAACAGCACCCAGAGAAAGACCAGTTTTTTCTGCAATTTCCCGCTGGGTAATGTGTTCATTTTCCTGGATATGAGTTAGTATCTCAAGTTCTTTTTCCATCCATAACGCTCCTTGTTCACAGTTTGAACGGTTTTATTGTACTTCATTTTTAAAGTGCTTGTCAATGTAAATGATATATAAATCTGTAATACAACCAATTAGGGCGGATCATGTCCGCCCATATAAAAATTAATATATTTTTGTAATTTCCGTTCCGGGATAATAATGCTGAAGGATTTGTTTATAATGATATCCCTTATCCACCATTCCTTTGACTCCGTTTTGACTCATCCCTGCCCCGTGGCCATTGCCGCCACCATAGAAGGTATATCCTACAAGTGTACCATCCTTATGATTGGGTTCGACTACAAAAAAGGCACTGGGCATAATACTATAGTCTTTCACTGTACTTCCATTGGATAACTTCATGATAATGGGTTCTTTACCTTCAATATATTGCTTTGGCTGGAGAAGGAATCGAATATTGTATTCCGTTAACACTTTTATGGTTGCTTTGGAGCCTATTAATACCATTTCCATGATGTTCCCTCCCTGCCCTCTCTTAACAATATCAATTTTTTTAAGGGTTCCAATGTTTTCTACGGGACGGCTTCTAAAAATATTGTTCTCATCCAATACTTTTATAAGTTTTGGATTCGCTGCATAGCGTTGTTTCAAATTAGTATTTATTGAAGCACTGAGTTCTTCCAAACTCATAGTAACATTCCACCTGAACCAACCAAAATTCTTATCGTATCCATCGATGTTGGTTGATTTAAAAAATTTTTTTGCATTTTCTTCTTTACTAAGATCTCCAAAATCTTCTCCCTCAAACTGCTTTTTTGATACCATATAAGGGGGTGTGTAACTTGGAAAGGATTTGTCCGCATAGTCAGCCCACACTTCTCCTGAATTTGCCGTATATCCTGAAGATGTTGAGAAAAAGTTGGCACTGATTACATTTCCATTGTATTTTATTCCTTCATTTTGAGTGGCTTTAACCGCTTGTATAGAAATATCTGTTTCAGGGGTATTATTGTATACCTGGCATTGAACGGAATCGTCTACATTCCCTCCATAGGAATGAAAACGATTAGAATAAAACTGTACATAAGCATAACTTCTTGCCGTCACAGCCTGTACCTTTGCAGCCTCAAGGCCATGGGAGGTTGGCATTTCACTGGGAATGACGGCATATAGATATTCTTCAATGGGCAACTCATTTACAATACTGTATCCATTATCTAATTTAACAATGTCTAAGGTTCCTCGGTATTTAGGATTTTGTCCATTGCGTTGGATGGATAATACCTTTAATTTTCCTTTTCCCGAGTGCGTTCTAATTTTTATCCTGGGGGTTTGATTGGATAATTTGTCTTCTACCTGCTTTATATTAAAACTCTCACCGCTTTTATAAATCTGTTCTTCATCTCCTACTTTAACAATAAAATCTTCATCACTTGTAATCTTCACCTCTTGATGGACTAATCCTGTAAAGCCGGTCTTATGAAGGGCTACTCTGATTTTATTGGGAACAGGTTTTTTCTCGATGATTGCGGCACAAATCTGATTGTCTTTTAAAATAAATCGTCCAATATCTTCTCCTATGGTAAGATTACTTAAACTGCACCACTGAGGTTTCTCTCCAACAATGCTGTATAATTTATAATCACTGGCAAGTTCGATATTCCCTTTTCCTTCTAATTCAATTTTCTTTGAATCCACTAAAAAAATTTTCCCTGAAATAGCCTCTTCATAGATTTTTAGAGAAAGTAATGATCCTTCTTGAATCTGTATGTCCCCAATTTTTCCTTTTGCCTCGCTAAAATTTTTTTCCGTTTTATAAGTTCTATGAACACCGCCGACAAAAATAGTTATTTCGTCTTCAGAAGTATCCGCTATATATGTATTTGTAATAGTAGGTTTTTCATTTTCAATTCTTAAAAAGGCAAAAATTTCATTATCCTTTAAGAGTACTCTGATCTGTTTATCTATATAGGCATCCATAGGAAGACCTGCAAATCCATAAATGCCTTTATCCGTACCCATTTCCCATGCATTCAACTCTGTACTGTTAGCCGGAGTTGCCACCAATACAAGTCCTCTTTCTCTAATGCCATAAGCCTCTTCTATACTTTTTTCTCCACTTAATTTACTCAAAAGGCGCATATATATGTTTACCCAATCATTGTACGTGATATATTTTTTTTGTAATTCTTTGCTTAAATTCATTTTAACTTTAAATTTACCTTCTGCAATCCTTTCCAGAACCGTTTGTGCATTGCCATAGGTTAAGGGTTCTAATGGATTAAATACTTTTCCACTGCCGTTCATAAATCCCTGGACAGTCACTGCATTAATATACATATCATACCAGTCACCTGGATGAACATCGTCATATTGTATTTCTCGATCCATCGTCTTAAGATCAGCATAATCGTTATATGTTAAAGCAATCATCTTAGCTACTAATGCTCTTGAAACAGGAATATCCGCATCCACTTCATAAATAACTTTTTCATTCTCATGATGTGTTTCCTGATTCTCCTTCTTTTCTAATATATCCATTTCCTGCTTTGCATTTGGAACTTCCTCACGAATAACTCTGTTATTCGAACATCCAAACAAAAATATAATGAGGATAATAATTTTAAATAACTTAATTTTTTCTGATGTACTCATATTTAACCTCTCCCTTGTACTTTATTATAATAAATATATATGTACAAAAACTCTGATAAATATCTTTATCTTTTGTATTGGGTACCTTTTTATGTAAACATGTTTGTTAAAAATAGACATAATGGCCTACGTCCTGATATTTATTTCTTATTTATTATAGAGTATAATAAAATAAAAACAACTTATCGCTAAGGGTGGTTTTAATGAAATCTGATATTGTATACTCAAATCCCTATATTCAATTGATAGAAAAAGACGACGGATTCTACATAGAATCATTTAAAAGAGGTTATACTTTAGAAGAATTAAATAAAGTATTACTTAGTTTTCCTCAAATAAAGATTACTAATTTTTTAGCCTTAAAAAGAGCTGTTATGAATGCACCACAATATTTAATTAAATTTGGGGAGACAAGAGACAGAGTAGAAGTTGAAATCAGCAGCGATCATTTAAAGGGATATATAACACTTTATGTAACAGAATCAGATTTGATTGGATCTAAGCGCAAACAAATCGTATCAGAGATTTCTGAAGCTCTGCAGAAAAAAGGAATCGTATATGGTATTAAACAAGATGTCTTATTGATGGATTTAAAACCTAAAGTAAAAATACTTATTTCAGAAGGTAAACTTCCTGTAAATGGCCAGAATTCAGTGATAAGAATGTACGAAATTACCGATCCAAAGCCTGAGATTACTGAGGATGGTACGGTAAATCATTATGAACTCAAGCTCATCAATAAAGTGAATAAAGGGGATTGGTTAGGAGAACGAATAGATGCGACCCCCGGAGAGCCTGGAAAATCTATTTTAGGAGAAGTCATTCCTGCAAAACCAGGTAAGCAATTTCCTCTACATTATGATAAAAACTCCGTTGAAGAGGTTTACGATGAAGAAAAAGGAATTACTACCCTAATAGCGAAGAAAACAGGCGCTGTATTTTATCGTCATGAAGTCATATACGTATATGATTGTCTTGAAATTGAAGGAAATGTGTCTTTTGATACTGGTAATATTAATTTTGATGGTTTTGTGAATATCAAGGGTTCCATCGAAGACAATTTTTCTGTAGAAGCCAAAAACGATATTCAAGTAATGGGCGCAATGGGTGTTGGAAGTGTAGATAAGATTACAAGTAGGGATGGCTGTATTTATATCCGCGGAGGAATTGCAGGAAAAAATAAAGCCCACCTTTATTGTAAACAAGATTTATATACAAAATTTGTTTCTGAATGTACTATTGTATGCGATGAAACAGTGCATATTGGATTTTATGCTATAAACTGTAATATAAAGGCAAAACAAGTAATCTTAGAATCCATAAACAGCCGGATTATTGGCGGAAATATCGATGCAGAAATTAAAGTAGTAGTAAATGAAGTAGGAAATCGTTCTGAAACCCCTACAAACATTAATGTACAAGGATTTAATCGAAAAGAGTTGAAAGAAAGACTGGATATAATTAATCAATCCATTCAGGAGATCAACGATAAATTAATAGAATTTAAACATAAAATTGCTGTTTACCCCGCAATTGAAACTCTATCAGAACAACAACAATTTGAATATAAAAAAATCACAAAGGAATTTAGGGAAATTAAAGAAACTCTTAAAGAACTTCAAGCAGAAAGAAAAAAACTTGTTTCTTATCTGCGTACTAAAGGGGAAGGTGAAATTTCTATTACTGGTAAAATTCATGGAAATACAAGCCTTACAATTAAAAACTTTACAAAGAGAATCATTAATGATATAAGAGGACCAATTACCTATTATGTCATGGATAATGAATTAATAAGTAGTTAACGAACTCTCTTCCACTCTATATTAGGAGGAAATAAAAATGAATTATGACGATATTTTATCTAGAATAGATGAACAGAAGAAAAGTCAAAATATTACCAATCAACTGTATCGCTATACAGGATTGCTTCAAGCCATACAATTTTTTTCTCAAAGATTTAGTGCTGAACAAATCCTAAAATTCACCTATGAGTTTGTAGCTGAACTGCTTTTAGTTGATCAGATTGCTATTTTTTCTAAACAATGTGAGCAGTACATTTTAATTAAATCCAAAGGTTTTAAGTTTAGTAACTACACCTTACCTTACAATGAAAATTATAATATGATTGCCAAGTTTCACGGGCATATTATGCATCCAGAAGATATGGCGCGTTTTCTTCCCTCGGATCTTCTTAACGCTTTTCCATCCCATCTTGGGATTCCTCTTATCGTAGAAGATACATTATATGGCTTTATATTGGCGAATCGAACGGATAAAAATTCCGATTTCACGCAAGACGACTATATCATTGCAGAAGCATTAATGCAGCTTTTTAATACCTCCCTATCCAATTATAAAAGTTATCAAGACTTACATAATGCAAAATCCGAGCTGGACGAAAAAATTTTTAATCTTTTTGCGATCAATCAATCTTCCAAAGTACTTCTTAGTGAACTCAACTTATCCAATCTCTATAATCTTTCAGTTGATGTATTTTCTGAATTAACTCAAAGTTCCATTACGGCTTTCTTTTTATACGATGAAGTATCGGAATCCTATAAACTTATGGACATGAAAGACACCTTTCAACCTTCTTACAAACTCAATATTGCATTATATTCAGAGCCAAATAGAGAAATTAATCCTGCTAAGACTATATTGGATATGAATCATTTAGAGGACATTGAATACTTTAACAGTATTTTTAAGAATGGATATGATAGGATTCTGGTTCTTAATCCCCTATATATAGTGATGATAACGAAAAACACAGAATTATTAGGTTTTGTAACATTAGGAAAAAATATTGCCGGAAGACCTTACAATAAGGAAATCTTTGAGTTAATCGAAAGTTTATCTTCTTCTATTTATATCGCCTTATCCAATGCTAAACTTTTCAAACAAACCAATGAACAAAAAAAATTATTGCAGAAAAAATTCGACCGTCTTACGTCGCTTAATAACCTCATGAAAAATATTAATAGTGCCAGAACAATTGAAGAATTAGCTCATTTAACCCTCGACACCTTAGAAATTTCTTTTGGTATGAAAACAGGTTTATTCGCATCATATAATCCTAAAAATAATACTTTTCAGGTTTTAAACTCTATTAATATAGAGAAATGTCCTTCTGAATTCCCTCTTTTAGGTAGCCTGAACTGCCTTTTTGAAGGTGAAAACTTCATACTTAATAGCCAAGAACAAATTCCAGAGTTTCTTCCTGAAGAGTTATCTAATAGCTTAAGTGATGTATCTGGTTCTTTCTTTGCCCCTATTATAATTGAAAACGTAGAAAATGAATTATTAGGCATTATTGGAGTTTTTGAGTTTTCTGAGACTATTCTTGCTGAGCCTGAAAATATTCTTACTGTAAACACCATTGCCAATCATATAGCTCCTGTATTATTCCACTTAAATCAATTAAAAGAACAGGCAGCTCTGCTATGTCCTAATTATGAAAATATTTTTATAGCATCCTTAGAAAAATGCATTGAGGAAGCTGAAGAACTCTTCATGGATTTAGAAGTTATTCATATCCATCATTCCAAGTTTTCTTTCTCTCCAATAAAATTGTCTGACTCAGCTTTAAAGAAATATAATAGAATTTATAGGCTTACCAATAGTGACTTATTTATCATAGATTTTGATTCAAATAATGAAAGAGAATTAAGATCCATTGTTTCTAATGATAATGAGGTAGAAATCTCAGTATACAAGTATAAAAAAGATTTTATTTCCACAGATGATTTTATGAATTGTTTTACAAGATAATGACCTGGTTCATAGGGGTACCTTCCTTGTGAACCAGGTCAATTCATTTCTTATAAAACCAAAAAACACACCTGTAAACCAGGTGTGTTCATTTCATCTCAAAACCCAAAATGTCGTTTCCCTGCATTTTGACGCCCTAGCTCAAGCTAGGTGGGTGTTCTCATTAGAATTTCTGCCTTCCTCTGCCCAAAGGGAATTAACTTGAGGCCCGACATCCATTCTAGAATATTGAACTCCCAATCAAAATTTGTAGGTTCAAAATAGCAGGTTCGTCGATCATCCCAGGAAATGAGATCGCTTTATTTATGATAATTATATCATACCCTTATGAAAAATCAAGTACCTTTAATATCCATTTTAAATTTTGAACTGTAAACCAAATAATTTCTTTAAAAAATAAACTTCTTTCGACACTCATATCCAATAAGATATTATTAATACAGATAATAGAGCAAAATATTTACTATGTTTTAATCAATAGGTGTTTTTTTAAAAAGGAATAAAAACTGCAACAATATTGTTCCTAAAATGATAAATATATCCGACAGATTAAAGATAGGACATTTCTTAAAATTAAAGTGGAAAAAATCGACCACATATCCCTTTTTAATTCTATCAATTAAATTTCCTGCTCCGCCTCCTGCGATAAATGCAATGGCAATCTTAGTTAAAACAAAGCCTTTATTCTTAATCATTTTTAATAAGTAAATGATTAAGAATAAAATTGCAGGGACTGTAACTATTCTTATAAATTTAGGATGATTTTCAAGTAAGTTCAATGCAGCCCCTTTATTTTTATGAAGAGTTAATGTAACGGTATTGCCCAATATAGGCTTTGACTCTCCATGTTTTAGATTTTTTTCTGCAAGATGTTTTGTCCATTGATCAAGGATGATTATAACTATAAAAAGAATAAGAAAAATCATGTGGTTTATCCTTTCTTTAAACGCTTTAATCTGAAAAATTCTTCCCTTTCTTTTTCTTCCAGTACTTCTTGTATATATTTTACTTGCTCTTTATATTTGGGAATTTGTATGCTCTCTAAGGCATTGGCCCTTTTATTCGTTTTCTCTATTTCTTTTGCTAATCTATAAATAGAATTTTCAATCTCAGTGAGGTCATAAATTAAATACTTCACTTCATTAAATCTAAGCACAGCAAAATCAAATGCTGAATTCGTACGATAAAACCCATATGAAGGTTCTACATCCTTTTTTACATATCTAATTTTAGGAATTTCTACACCCATCACACTCTTTAGTAAAACTTCAAACTCTTCATCCTTTGGAATGGATAGAGCAATTTCTTCGACATTTTGAATGCCTAGCGTGATATTGACTATTTGAAGGGCATGATATGCTTCTTCAAATATGGTATTGATTTTCCCTTGTATTTCTTGTGCTTTATCCATTAATTCCATCATTTCTCGAATAAGGACATTTCTTTTTTTATCTAACAGCTCAAAGCCCTTTTGGGAAAGCTCCAAAGCATTTTTGGCTTTCATTAAATTAGATTTAGTCGGTGCGACGAGTACTGCCACCAGAATCACCCTCTAATAAATATTTCAGGCGAACACTGTTCGCCCCTTAATTCATATAGAATTTTTCTATAAATTTCGGATTAATTCTATCAAGTTCCTCCTTCGGAAGAATTGAAATCAGCTTCCATCCAAGGTTGAGCGTATCTTCTATCGGACGATTTTCATCTATTCCTTGACTTAAAAATTCGTTTTCAAATCTTTGCCCAAACTCCAGATATTTCCTGTCGATCTCTGATAAATCATCTTCTCCAATAATCTGTGCCAGAGCTCTAATATCCTGCACTCTTGAATAGGATGAAAAAATTTGGTTTGCCAAATCTCCGTGATCTTCCCTTGTATAATTCTCTCCAATACCATCCTTCATAAGCCTGGATAAAGAAGGTAATACAGAAATCGGTGGATAAATATTACTTTGATACAATTCTCTGCTTAATACGATTTGTCCTTCTGTAATAAAGCCTGTCAAGTCAGGAATCGGATGGGTAATATCGTCATTTGGCATAGTTAATATTGGAAGAAGCGTAATAGATCCTTCAGTACCTTTAAGCATACCGGCTCTTTCATATATTGTAGCTAAATCACTATACATATAGCCAGGATAACCTTTTCTACTGGGCACTTCTTCTCTTGCTGCCGAAAGCTCCCTTAAAGCTTCGCAATAACTTGTCATATCTGTTAAAATAACAAGAATATGCATACCACATTCAAAGGCTAAATATTCCGCTGCTGTTAAAGCACATCTTGGAGTGGAAATTCTCTCTATGATTGGATCATCTGCTAAATTAAGAAACATAACTACCCGTTCTAAAACCCCTGATTCTTTAAAACTCCTAATGAAATAATCCGCATCATCATGGCGAACTCCCATAGCACCGAATACAATGGCAAAATTGTCGTCTTCTGCTCCTCTAATTTTTGCCTGTTTTACAATTTGAACTGCTAATTCATTATGAGGCAATCCATTCCCTGAAAAAATAGGAAGCTTTTGACCTCTTATTAAAGTCATCAAAGAATCTATTGCAGAGATTCCAGTATTGATATAATCCCTGGGATATTGCCTTGAAACTGGGTTAATAGGCCTTCCATTGATATTATAGCGTTTATTTGAATAAATCGGAAAATCGGAATCAATAGGATTTCCAACGCCATTAAAAGTTCTTCCCAGAATATCCTTAGATAAAGGAATTTCCAGGGGAGTTCCCGTAAACCTTATAGAAGCATTGTGAGTGGATAATCCTGATGTCCCCTCGAAAACCTGGGCTACGATTTTATCATTGTCGATTTTTACAACTTTACCTTTTCTATGGGTCTTACCATCTATCGTAATATCTATAATTTCGCCATAGGCAACATCTTCAACCTTTGAAAGTATAATCAGGGGACCCTCTATTTTATTCAAACTAAGAAATTCTTTCCTCACGTTATCCTCCTTTCTGCCGTTTTCAGCAAAAATTCTAAATCAGTTATTTACACTTTATTTATTTTTTTATTCTTTGTACTTTGCTTCTAATTGCTCATAATACGCATCAACTTTTTCGATGATACCATCTATTAAATCAATTTGATCATTCGGTATATTATATTTCATTTTAATAATTTCATCGAAGATCCTTTCCTCTTTTATTTGTGAAATCGGGATCCCTAATTTAACACATTTAAATGCCCTCTCGTATAAATGATTCATTGCTTTTATCATTTTATACTGTTTAGGCAACTCAACATATGTATCCTCTGGATGTAGAGCGTTTTGTTGTAAAAAACCCTTTTTAATAACCTTTGCTATCTCAAGAATAAGCCTTTGGTCGTTAGGAAGCACATCTTCTCCTACTAACTGAACAATTTCCAAAAGTTTATTTTCTTCCTGTAAAATCTTTAGCATTTTTGCTCTGAGCTCTATGATATCCTCGCCGACATTTTCACGATACCAGTCTTCTAATATCTTTATATAACCACTATAACTGGTTAGATAGTTAATAGCCGGATAATGTCTTGCATAAGCCAATTTTTTATCAAGCGCCAAAAAAGCATTGACAAATCGTTTTGTATTTTCTGTTACCGGCTCAGAAAAATCTCCCCCTGGGGGAGATACGGCTCCTATAATCGTTACTGAAGCTTCTTCTCCATTAAAAGTTTCCACCATTCCAGCCCGTTCGTAAAACTCTGCTAACCTTGAAGGCAGGTATGCTGGATATCCTTCTTCTGCAGGCATTTCTTCCAACCTTCCTGCAATTTCTCTTAGAGCTTCTGCCCATCTGGAAGTAGAATCCGCCATAATGGCAACATCATACCCCATATCTCTATAATACTCCGCCATAGTAATACCTGTATAAATACTGGCTTCTCTGGCTGCTACCGGCATGTTAGAAGTATTGGCTATGAGAATTGTTCTTTCCATAATAGGTCTGCCGGTTCTCGGGTCTTTTAACTCTGGGAATTCTTCCAGTACGGCAGTCATTTCATTCCCCCGCTCACCGCAACCTATATATACAATAATATCAGCATCGGACCATTTAGCCAGTTGATGCTGGGTAACGGTCTTTCCGGTTCCAAACCCTCCAGGGACAGCAGCAGTTCCTCCTTTAGCAATAGGGAAGAATATATCCAATACCCTTTGTCCCGTTCTTAAGAGTTGTTTAATAGGTATTCTTCTTGCTGAAGGTCTGGGCATTCTGACTGGCCACTCCTGAACCATGGTTAATTCGTGCTTTTTCCCATCTCCATCTTCTAAAATGATTAAACATTCCCGAATTGAATACGTACTACTTTCCTTTGCAAAAATTACTTTACCACTAATATTGGGCGGAACCATAATTTTATGGATAACAGAAAGAGTTTCCGGAACCTCTGCAAAAACCTGCCCTTGTGTTAAGTAGTCACCTTCTTTTACAAGCATTTTTACTTCCCATTTTTTTTCTTCGTCAATTGAGAGAAGCCCTATGCCTTCCGGTATAAAATTAGGATAAATATTTTCTATGGTCTTTAATGGTCTTTGAATCCCGTCAAACATATTGCCAATTAGCCCCGGTCCTAATTTTACCGAAAGAGGCATTCCCGTAGAAATAACTTTCTCTCCGGCTTTTAATCCTTCTGTTTCTTCATAAACCTGAATGGTCGCCTCGTCTTTTTCTAAAGATATTACTTCCCCAATCAGACGTTTTTCTCCGATTGTCACCATTTCTCTTACTTTAAAAAAAGACATATTTTTAGCCCTTACTACAGGCCCATTGACAAGGGTTACAATTCCTTCTCTATCTGTCAACCTTGATCACCAACTTTTTCTAATTCTTTATACATTCTTTCCATAATATAATCCTTTTTATCTTTTAACAGAGATGAAATAGAAGCATCATACCGAATAGTTTCTTCTGTATTAGAGACAATTACGCCCCCTATCATAGACTTACTTCCTTCAGTATAAATCATTTGTTCTGGGGAAAAACCTTTGTCCATAATCGCCTTTTCTATATAGTTTTGAAAAGCCTCACGGTCACGCTCCAGGATTTCAATACGCAACCCCCTGACATCTGTTAATTCATTTAAGATGGCTTCAAAATTCTTTTTAAAAAACACAGCATATTCAGTTGTATGGGTAAATTCTTTTGCTTTGTTTTTTTGGTCCTCTATCAAGCGCTCAAGTAATTCCTGTTTTTTGGCTAGAAGTTTCTGTTTAGCTTCCATCTTAGCTTTACTTAACATTTCGCTTTTTTTCTGCTCAATTTTCCTATCCATATCTGAAATAATCTTTCTTGACTTTTCAACAAGTTCTTTCTTATATCCTTCTATTAATATTGCATTTTTTTCTTCAATTGCCTTTATCTTTTTTTCTGATTCGTTTAAGATATCCTGATAAGCTAGTTTAGAAAATAAACTTAATTTTTCTTCTATGGTTACCATTCTGCTCACCTCATATACCTATACCAATGGATTCTTGAATATAGCTCATAATTCTATTTCCCTTTTTTCTAAATCCATGGCGATCGGGTATTTCTATTACAAGAGGATAATTTTGTTTCATTTTTAGTTCCATAAGCTCGTCTTTTGCCGTTTCCATAATAAGTTCAGTAACAATAAGAATGCCTATTTCTTTATCTTTAAGCACCTTGTCTATTTCTCTTAAAATTTCATCTTTCTCATGGACAATAACACCGCTGATTCCTGCAAGGCGCATACCAACCCAAGTGTCATGATTATCACTTATTAAAAACGATTTCATGTTTACAACCTTCCTAAAATCATAATGGATATAATAAGACCATAAATGGCAATTCCTTCTGCCAACCCAACAAAAATAAGGGTTTTACCAAGTATTTTAGGATCTTCTGAAACAGCTCCCAGAGCAGAAGATCCAACAGCTCCAACCGCATATCCCGCTCCAATAGTAGCCATACCGGTACTAAGGGCTGCTGCAATAAATCCAAGTCCGGAACCTGAATTTGCTCCTGAAACAGCAATAGTTTCAGCAGCCATTATGATATCTGGAATGAGCATAGTAATAGCTCCTAATAATACAGCGGCAAAAGAACCCACACTAATCCCAATAGATTTTTTTAATTGGCCTTTTGAGGCTTCCTTTTTCTTTAGATAATTTATACATCCGAGAATTGTTGTAACTCCTGCTATTGTTCCTGCAATAGTTAATAATATATTCATAATATCCCTCCTAGTATTAATCAATAAATTTAACAGGTGTAAATTCTATTCCTTCACCTCTAAAATATTTTCCAAAAAGTTCATAATATTGAAGACGTAAGCCTTGAATAAACACGATTAAGCCCTCAAGTCCTATAATAATGATGTTTCCTATAATCATTATTATAATACCGGTAATTCCCCCATTCGCCATGTCTGCCATTGTTTTAAATGCTAAAAACAATCCTACATGGTTGAGTGCAAATGCACCCACTCTGATAAAGGAAATCGTATTACTGGCTAAGCTTAAAATAGTTTCTAATATATCAAATCCACTTTCTACATAATAGCTAGAAATTTCTTCATGATAAAGTGGTAATTTATTTTGAATGGTATTTGCCAGTGGTTCGCGAATGACCATAACTGCCATAGATATAATGATACACGCAATCAGAATCACTTTTGGAATGATGATTGGAGCAACAGCAATGTCATACACTATTAAAAGTAAAGCAATATAAAATATGAGTCCGGCTAAACCATTTCTTCCAAATAATCCGTCCTTTATATTACTCACCTTTAAACAATTAATCATACTGTATCCAAATCCAAACAGAATGAGAATCACTCCCAAAACAACTGCAGAAATAAGTATCAGATTCATATTCTCCATAGGGTGTATAATAAGTCTTGCAGCGAAGCTTTCAGAGCCAAATACATTACGGACAATATGTGGAATCCATTCTTCATTTCCAAAGAAGCTTCCAAATAAAAATCCAAATATTGTGGAACTAATGCCAAGCCTCATGGCAATAGGACCAAAAACGGATTCTTTTTGCTTTTTGGACAGGATGTATCCAACAAGTACAAATATTAACCCCTGCCCCACATCTCCAAACATTGCTCCAAACATAATCAAATAAGTTATGCTTAAAAACACAGTAGGATCTAACTCATTGTAGCTTGGCGTACCATACATTTTAACCAGGCTCTCAAAAGGCTGAAACCATCTGTGATTTTTTAATTTTGTAGGGGGCATAACACTTTTTCCAATCTCATCAATGTCCTTAAAGACTGTCATAAACTTATTACTTACTGTTGAAATTTGTTTTGTAATTTCCTCTTTTTGACTTTCAGGAATCCAACCGGATAAAATAAATACACTATTCCCTCTTTCTATACGTTCTTTGATTTTATTCACTTTTTGTGTCATTTTCACTCTAGTGATCGCCTGGCAAATAAAATCCTGATAAATTTCTTTCATTTCATTCATTTGTTGATATAAATCATTAAGTTTACTCTGTTCTTGTCTTAAAAATTCTTCCATCTGTTGATTCATTTCTCTGGGCGTACCCTTTAATGTTTCAGGAATATTAACCTCCTCGAAATTAACAGATTTTAGAATTTTTTCTGTTTCCTCCTCAAATTTTTGAGGATAAATAATTAGGAAAACTTCTGAGTCTTCTCCAGTCCCAATGGCTTTGGCAATTGCCGTAATGTTTTCATAGTTTTTAGCAATCTCCATTTTGTCTTCATATGACATCATGCCTATTTTATATTTAAAAAAATGAAGAGTATCCAATTGAGCAAAATCGATATTTTTATCCAAAATGTATTTTATGTTTTCCCTAAAACTCTGATATTTCTTGATTAAATCTTTTGTTTGCTGTATTTCTTCATAAATTGGACTGACTTCTTGATAAACACTGTCAATACTACTTTTATAGTAGTTATAGTCAAAGGATTTTTTAAGAAATGCTCGATCAACTTTAGGCTGAATATTCAATGCATTGGATATATATTCAATTCTACTTAACATTTCGGAATAATTTTCATCATTGGGTCCTCTTGCAGTTTCTTGTCCGTTGTCTCCCATTTCGTTTAAACTTTCTTCCAAAACATGGAGAGCAAAATGACTTTCATAAAGTTCACTGATATCTGTTTGCAAATGAACATTTCCCATTAAAATAATCTGCTCCAGTATTTTATCCTCATCTTCCAGAGCACCTACTAAATTCATCATGACCATTTTCTCTATAGCCATAATTCTGCCCCCGTTTCATTTTATCCCTTTCTAATTAAATATCGTTTTGAAAGCTCTTTATCAAAATTATATCTTACTGCTTCAGTAATAGATATAATATCCTTTACTTCATATTTCAAAAAATAAATATATGCAATACACTCCATAACATTCATGGAATTTTGTTTTCTCAACTGACTATAAAGGTTATATAAATATCTCTCAATTCTTCTTTCAATAAAAACATCCTGGTCGTTGGGGAAAATAAATTTATATTTCGTTTGCTTTACTTTTTCTATAAATTCATCTACATTCTTAGAATATACAAGTTCTTTTAATTTTGAATAATTTAATTTATGTCCATTAGAAATACAATAAATAAGTATTTCTTCAGAAGAAATAATAAAATTCTTCATTGCCCGATAAATCCACTGAATATTGATTAAATCTATATGGGTTCCGATCGTTTCTTTTACAATTTGCTCATCTTCTTTGGATAATTGATTTGCTTTTTCCATTAATATGCTATAAAACATTGTTTCTAATTTCATTTCTATATGAAATTCACGTTTTGTAATATCCTCATCAGTAATCGTTTTTAGAGGACGATAGTAAATCGTATGTTTTAAATGCTCTAAAAACTGTTCAACATTTTTGGATTGAAGCAATTGATCATAATCAAGACAGCTGTATTTCTCAGAATGAATAAGATTATCTTTTATTTTCGTAATATCTTCATTTCTGCTGATCATTCTAAGAATCAGCTTTAAGTCTTCTATTTCATATTCTATCAAAAGACATAAAAAGAACTGTCTATAATCTCCTTGAAAATATGAAACAAGGTTTTCTATTTGATGAACAATATTTTTAACCAGTGCTATTTCTAAATCTCCTCTATGTACGTTTGAAGGATCAAAATTTTTTAGCACCTCTTTATACCCTGTATTTTCTTTGAGATATCTTGCCATCTCTCCAACAGAATTCTTAGTCAACAAATTTCGGAAATCTTCGTCACTTAAAAAATTTCTTTTTTTTGCTTTAAGTTTTGTGTTAATGGCGGCAAATCCAGTGATATTACCCATTTATAAACATCTCCTAAGAAAGCTCAAATATTTCTTTAAACAAGGATTGAGACAATTCTTCATGGATAACATTAAATTGTTCTTCCAGCCT
The DNA here is from genome assembly GCA_012521175.1 of Candidatus Epulonipiscium sp. Lineage (GTDB taxonomy): Bacteria > Bacillota > Clostridia > Lachnospirales > Defluviitaleaceae > Defluviitalea. Next base: position 6,423 of record JAAYMW010000169.1, on the reverse strand, counting down.
TTTAATCTCATGATCTCCTTGTTCTTTAATTTCATTTACTACCTTATTAAAATTGTCTATCTCTTTCTTATATTTTTCCTCTGCTTCTTCCTTAGCTTTTTGTATGATTTCTTTTTCAAGATTCGAATAAACTTTTTTAAGCTTATTGTCATTTTCTTTTATTTTCATTTCAGTAGCTTTCTTTTGTTCAAATGCTTTATGATCAATTTCTATAATTTTCTTTATCATATCCTCCATAGGATCATCTCCCACTTAATTTTTAAACTATTTTCATTATTGTGCATTATTCTACTCCTTTTTTATTATGAATTCAAGCATAATAATGAAAAGAAAAATAAACTAATCATTCCAGCGATTGTCGGAGTCCCAAACCATCCAAATAAAATATTACGGATAGCTTCCATCCTGATTGTATTAATGCCTTTTACTAATCCAATACCAATAACCGCCCCTACTATAGCATGGGATGCAGATACGGGTATTCCAATTTGTGTGTATATATACACTACAATACCTCCTGTAAGAACTGAAATCAGTCCTGAAACAGGAGAAAGGGCTACCAGATTTTCTCCAACTGTTTTCATAACTCCTCTACTATATGTAAGAACCCCAAGGGCTATCGTTAACCCACCAATGAATACAGCTTGATTCGTAGTAAGCAAATTAATTTTTCCGGCATAAATAGACGTTACATTGGCTACATTATTGCCTCCCAGGGAATATGCCGAAAACATCCCCGAAACGTAATATCCGACTTTAATGATCTTATCATATACGATATAGTCTTTGATTCTTTTTTCTATAAACAATTCAAAACTTTTATATAATATAAAAGAAATAATTATAGCCCCAAAAGGAGTTATAAACCATGCATAAAAAAACTTAACCACTTCTGAAAAATCCGCTTTCCCCTCTATAAGAGCTCCTCCAATAATTGCCCCTATAACTGCCTGTGATGTGGATACCGGAAGATGCATTATTGTCATTAATGTAATTGTAATAGCAGCTGCCAACATGACTAAAAATGCCTTGATAGGCGTATTAATACCACTGTTATAGGAATAATCGCTTATTTTTTGAACTCCTTTACCACCTTCCAGACAAGCTCCAAGGACTACAAAAATTGCCGTAAATATAATTGCCGTTCTATATTTTATTATTCGTGTAGAAACCGCGGCAGCAAAACAATTGGCCGCGCCATTGCTTCCAAGCGCCCATCCTAAAACCGCCCCAGAAATTATTGAGGGTGATATCATAATGATCATACCTTTCTTAATACCATAATCATTTCCAACATATCTGAAATATCTTCCCCAATATCGGATATATTGGCAATATCAGAAATAATAGCCTTGATTTGATTTTTCTTTGCCAATTCTATATCCATATTAAAAAGCGTATGTATTGCATTATACTCAATCTCATCAATTTCTGATTCTAATTTAGAAATCTCAAGAAGTTCATTATGATATTCTTCTCCATGATAAAAATTAGTAAAAATCTTATTAATTAATTCTTGCAAATACTGAAGCTGTAACTTAGTTTTTAAGCTAATTTTTTTAATAGAAGGTTTAAGTTCTTCAAAAAATTCTATGTTTTGAAGAGAAATTTGTTTGATAATTTCTTCACATTTATTGGCAATATCATCTATTTTTTTTATGATATTTAATATTTCTCTTCTTGATTCAGGTAAAAGAGCTCCTTTTAAAAGAGATTGAATAATTTCGTGCCGGATATCATCCGCCTTTGATTCGGCCTTTCCTACCTCTTTTGCCATTCTTTCTATTTCAAATCCTAAGCCCTTTTCATTAAGTATTTCTAGAGATTCAACAAATAATTGATTACAATACATGACTGCTTCTATATGCTGGTTCATAAGCTCTAAAACTTCTCTTTCCTTTTTAAAAAACGGCATCCCTTTCACCTCTTTTATATATTTTTTATTTGACATATTAATAATATTGCCTTAATTATTATTTATTCACTATAGCACAAAAATTTATTATGTAAAAGTACTGCCAAAAATGTTGTCATACGCACTATTAAACATTATAATAATAGGGAATACTATTATATGGCATCTTGTGTAATCATGAGATCATTATATTTTTGAAAGGTGGAGTAAAAATGGCATTAGTAACAACAAAAGAAATGTTTGCCAAAGCATTTGAAGGGAAATACGCAATCGGTGCTTTTAACATCAACAACATGGAAATCGTTCAAGCAGTTACCCGAGCTGCGGCAAGATTAGGATCTCCTGTAATTCTTCAAGTATCAAAAAGCGCCCTAAAATATGCTGGCCCTGGATATCTAAAAAGAATGGTTGAGGCTGCAATCGAAGAAACTGGAATTGATGTTGCTCTTCATTTAGACCATGGTCCTGATTTAGAAACAGTAAAAGAAGTCATTGACGCAGGATTCACCTCTGTAATGTTTGATGGCTCACATTACGACTATGAAACCAATGTGGCAAAAACAAAAGAAGTTGTTGAATATGCTCATGCAAGAGGCGTTGTAGTAGAAGCTGAATTAGGTAAACTTGCAGGGGTTGAAGACGATGTTAAAGTTGCTGCTGCTGATGCTACATATACTGATCCTGACCAAGCTGTTGATTTTGTAAAAAGAACTGGAGTTGATTCCTTAGCGGTAGCTATCGGAACAAGCCACGGTGCTTATAAATTTAAAGGTGAAGCTAAATTAGACTTTGATCGTTTAGCAACTATCACTGAGAAATTAGAAGCTGCAGGTATTCATAATTTCCCTATCGTCTTACATGGTGCTTCTTCTGTAGATCCAGATGCTGTTGCAACTTGCAATAAATATGGCGGCAGTATTAAAGGAGCTGCCGGAGTTCCAAATGAAATGTTAAGAAAAGCTGCTTCCATGGCAGTATGTAAAATTAATATGGATACAGATTTAAGACTTGCTATGACTGCTGCTATCCGTGAAGTATTCGGTGAACATCCAGCTGAATTTGACCCAAGAAAATATCTTGGTGCTGCAAGAGAAAGAATTGAAAAATTAGTAGAAGATAAAATTAAAAACGTATTAGGATCTAATACAAAATAATAAAAGCCACCGCAAGGTGGCTTCCATTATGCTTATTATTTCATTTATTTTCCGCAACATTTTTTATATTTTAATCCGCTACCACAAGGGCATGGTTCATTGCGTCCTATTTTTTTAGGCTTTACAACAATCTTAGATTGTTTGTATTCTTTTGTGATTTCGTCTCTTCTTTCTTTAGTCAAAATATTATCCCATGCAGGAATCGTATATAGCCATTCTGCCTGAGCATCTAACATATTCCAATACAATTTCTCATAGTCGATATCAAGCGTTACATGAGTATCTTCATTTAATTCTTCGAGATTGATTTCTTCTTTTAAACTGGTATTAATACCATCTATAAAACCTGCAAATTCCGCAGTAGACATACCGAATTTTTGAGCCAATTCGCTACAAATTCCACTGACCGTCTGAGTATGATTTGCTAAAATTTGTTCGTATACTTCTTTTTCTTTTTGAAGATAAGCTTGAATAAATTTGTTATAGTCTTCCTTCGTTCCTTGAGTTTCAATTAACTTTTCCCATTGTTGATACAAACTCATTTGTCTTACTCCTTTTCTTTTAAAACTTTCAGTCTATTTTTCTTTAATATAAGCTGATACAATCTCCCCATAGTATAACACATGATAATCATGATTGGAATAACATTTTTCATCAATTGATTGATGTAATAATGAAGGTTCCATTGTCTGCTTATACACTATTTTACATTCATAAAAAAGATCACATTCTCCAACAATAGGCGTTTCAACTGCCTTTCCTTTTACTACAGAAAGTCCGCATTCTTTAAATTTATCAACATCTTTTCCCGACTTTGTTCCACAATAGCCTAATTCCTTTTTAAGCTGACCATTAAGAGGAAGACTAATAGTAAATTCGTCGCTGTTACTGATTAGTTGATGTGTATACCTGGAATAACGTACAGCAACAGTAATAATAGGTTTATTCCAAATCACTCCTATATTGCCCCATCCAATGGTCATAGTATTGATTCTTTCTCCATCTTTTACAGTGAGAAAAGCTCCTTTGGGTAACTGTTCAATAAATTCTTTAGTGTATTCATTATAATGGATATCTTTAAACATTGTACACCCTCCCAAAATTTATAAAATCTTAATTACTTATAACATTAATATAGCATATTCAAGGCTTTTGCACAAAATACTTCCATATATAACTCAAAAGATTTTATTTTTGCCCCAGCAAATAATCGATAAATTGCTGTGCCGTTCTTCCTGAACGGCCGTTATGCCACATTTCCCATTGCAGAGCCTTTCGTCGTAATTCATCTTTAGGTAGATCAATACCATTCTTTTCCGCTAATCTTTCTACAATTTCCAAATATTCTTTTTGATTGGGCGATGTGTAGGTTATACTAATTCCAAATCGATCCGCCAGAGACATTTTTTCTTGAATAGAATCTGAAATATGTACTTCTCCATCAGCATTTTGTCTGTCATTCCATGTTTCTTTGATAAGGTGTCTCCTATTAGAGGTAGCATAGATTAATACATTATCAGGTCTTTTCTCTATACCCCCTTCTATGACAGCTTTCATATATTTATAATCCATCTCAAATTCTTCAAAAGACAAATCATCCATAAAAATGATAAAATATCTGTTTCTATTTTTTACCAGAGATATAATCCTGTTAAAATCTATCAATTGGTGTTTTGGTACTTCTATGAGTCTAAGTCCCCTATGGGCATACTCATTTAAGAGTGCTTTAACAGATGAAGATTTTCCTGTTCCCCTGTCCCCAAATAATAGAATATTATTTGCCTTTTTCCCCTGTAAAAACGCTTCGGTATTTTCGATCAAAGTTTTCTTTTGTTCTTCATAGCCTATTAAATCTGATAATCTTATAGAATCAGGGTTTTCTATTCCTACTAATCCATTGTCCCATCTGAAAGCTTTATATTTTCCCATTAGGCCACAACCGTTTTTTAAATAATAATCCGAGAGTTTTGAAATGGTTTCATCTATATTAATGTATTTTTCTTCTTTAGTATTTAGAAACCCAAAAGGCTCTATTCCGATTTTAAGTGCAATTGCATTCCAATCCAAGTAAGAAAATTCATTTAGAAGAATCAAATCTCTTTTTACTGCTTCAATAATGTTTGGATCTATCTTATTGTTTGTCTTTTCACAGGAAAGAGAAAAAATGTTTTCATCTTGAAAGATGAGATGGTCGATATAATTTTTCCACAAAAACTCTTTTATGTTTTCTTTAAATCCAAATTGAAGCAAAGAAGCTACAACTTCTGAATATTGGTTTTGTAATGAAGTTTGATCTTTCCCATCAAATTCTTTCAATACTTTAAGTAAATTTTGAACTTTTTGTACCAAATCGTCTTTTAATAAATTCCGATAGATGAGTAATCTGTTTAACAAATTCATCCCCCCTATTCTTTAAAAAGCTGCCTAAAAAATAGGCAGCTTATGAGATCTTAATGTATTTGAACCATCTTGATAAAACAAAAATCATAAAAGAATGAAGCGGTATCATTACAAATCCGGCTAATATTCTTCCCGGTAAAAAGGCTAAAAATCCTTTTTCATAGGTTATTGCCAACCAAAACGTATTTAAGCCTAAAGAAATGATAAAATAGCAAACTGTAACGATAAATAATATCTTGTCAAAGGAATACAAAGTGTCTTCAGATTTTATTACTCTACTTAATACAACAGGAAGCATAATAAATGCGAATGCAATCACACCATAAACCATCATAAGTGCCTTAGATAAATCTACTTCCTGTGATAAAAAGACAAATAGTATTCCAATCGTTAAAAAAATGCTAAAAATCATGTTCGCAATATGAAAATTGAATTTGATATTTTTCTCGCGAATCAACCAGAAAATAACTCCCGGAATCAAGCCTCTTAAAACTGCACTGATTGTAAAACCAGGAATATAAGGCCCTCCCATAGGATTAAGTATAAAACCTAATATGTCGCTTACACCTCCAGTTAATCCTCCCGCAATGGGTCCAAACAGAATGCCTGAAATGATTACAGGGATATCGCCAAAACCAATGCGAAGAGCCGGAAGACCTGCCAGTGGTATCATATATGAAAAAACTCTGGTAAGGACTATACTGATTGCTGCTAATAATCCACATGCGACCAAAGCTCTTGTATTAAATCCTTTTTTTGTGTTCAATATTCTCCCTCCCTTCCTTAGTATGATGACATTTCCACTCACCACACTAAAGAAAGAAGCTCTTTAATGGCAGCGGAAGCGATAAAGTACCGCAGCTAAATAGCTTTCGTTTAAGGGCAACTTCCCATCCCTTAACACTTAACGCACTTTACCTACTCTGTCATCTTATATGACATTCTATAACATTC
>JAAYMW010000168.1 GCA_012521175.1 Candidatus Epulonipiscium sp. | reverse complement strand
TCATAAAAAAGCTGATGGATTTTATTTTTTAATAATTGATGTTCTTCCTTTTCCAAATGAGGATCAAGATTTAATACTTCAATACATGCTTCTTGAGCATTTTTTAAAATAGAAATATCTTTATATAAATTAGCAATTTTTAAGTCTGGAAGTCCATGTTGTCTTGTGCCAAAAAATTCTCCTGGTCCTCTAATTTTCAAATCGGTTTCTGAAATTTCAAAGCCGTTATTTGTTTTTTTCATGACTTTCATGCGTTCCATAGTGACCTTGCTTTTAGAATCGGTTATCAAAATACAATAAGATTTAAACTTTCCTCTTCCGACTCTTCCTCGCAGCTGATGAAGCTGTGCCAGTCCAAAACGTTCAGCATTTTCTATGAGCATTATGGTTGCATTGGGAACGTTGACACCAACTTCTATAACTGTGGTTGATACTAATATGTGAATTTCGCCTTTTAAAAATTCTTCCATTATTTTTTGTTTTTCTTTAGGTTTCATTTTACCGTGCAAATAGTTGACATTATACCCTTCAAACTCATGTCTTATTTTCTCTGTATATGAAAGAACCGATTGAAGTTCTTGTTCATCAGATTCTTCAACCATCGGACAAATGATATATGCCTGTCTTCCACTCGTCAGCTCTTTTTTTATAAATTGGTAAACTCGATGCCTGTAAGAAGAGTTTACACTATATGTGTCGATTTTTTGTCTTCCGGGAGGCAATTCATCAATAATAGAGATATCTAAATCGCCATATAGTATAAGTGCTAAAGTTCTTGGAATAGGCGTAGCAGTCATAACAAGAACATCTGGATTGTTACCTTTATCTGAAAGTATAGTTCTCTGCCTTACTCCAAAGCGATGTTGCTCATCTGTAATGACTAACCCTAATGATTTAAAGACAACGTTTTCTTGAATCAATGCATGGGTACCAAAAACGATATCTATTTCTCCTTCTTTGATTTGATTTAAAATATTTTCTTTTTGTTTTTTTGTCAGAGAACCTGTAAGTAACCCGGTTTTAATATTAAATTTATCTAAAATAGGTGTTAATCCTTGATAATGCTGTGTCGCCAAAACCTCAGTAGGCGCCATCATAACCCCCTGGTAATTGTTTTTAACAGCTATAAACAAAGCTATGGCTGCGACTATAGTTTTTCCCGAGCCAACATCTCCTTGAACCAGTCGATTCATTACTTTTTCACTGGTCATATCTACTTTAATTTCATCAATGACTCTTTTTTGAGCCTTTGTTAATTCAAATGGCAAATTAGTAATAAAATCATCTAATGCACTTATATTTTTAAAAACAATACCTTTTCTTTTTTGTGCCATTTGATTTTTAATACTCATAAGTCCTATCTGAAGCAAAAAAAGTTCTTCAAAAACCAATCTATTTCTGGCAATAAAATAACTACGATCAGATTCTGGAAAGTGTATATTGTGAATTGCATAATTATAATCTGCCAATTGATATTTTTTACGAATCCATAGGGGTAAAAATTCTATTAACTGATTTTGAGTTTCTTCCAATGCATTATGAATGAGTTGTCTTATAATCTTTTGAGATAATTTATATGTACTGGGATAAAGGGGAATAATGCGTTTGGTAAAGATATTTTTATCGTCTGTTACCTTTTCATAATCCGGTGATTCCATTTGAATTTGCCCATATTTATAGGTCACTTTCCCCGAAAATAAATAAGTTTCATTGAATTGAAACTGCTTTTTTAAATAGGGTTGTCCAAACCAAACCGCAAACAAACTGCCACTGTCATCCCTTAAATTCACTTTTGTAATAATTTGTCGACCTTTTTTAATGTTTTGAGGCAACATACCTATTTTGGCTATAATTGTATTCACTTCATTATATTCTATTTCGCTAATTTTTCTTATGGTTGATCTGTCTTCATATTCTCTGGGGAAATGATATAGAAGATCACCCACTGTATAAATATTTAATTTATTAAGTTTTTTTAGGGTCTGCTCTCCCACTCCCTTTATAGATTCTACAGGATCTGAAAGATTCATGAAAAGACTCCTTTCATTAAGAAAAGGCTAAAGAAATAACTTAAATCTCTAGCCTTTTTATTAATATCATTTTATTGTACAAAATCTACTGATTTATTGTATTACTCAACTGAAAAAATATAATAGTATAATGGCTGACCTCCAAAATGTACCTCTACTTCACAGTCAGGATAATTTTCTTCGATATATTCTTTTGCCTTTATTGCGTCTTCCTCTTTAACTCCTTCTCCATAATAGATGCTTACAATTTCACTGTCTTCGTCAACAATTTTATCAATCAATTCAAAAACAGCTTCTTCTAAATCGTCAGATACAACTTCTATATTTCCTTCAGACATGCCAAGGATATTTCCTTTCTTAATTTCTCTGTCGCCAATTGCCGTGTCTCTGACAGCAAAAGTAATTTGACCAGTCTTAACATAAGACATATTTTCATTCATAGATTCTATCACTTCATCGATAGAATGATCCGGCTCATATCCAATCATTGCTGATATACCTTGAGGAATTGTTTTAGAGGGTACAACAAAAACTTGTTTGTCTTTAGACAATTTTTGCGCTTGTTCTGCAGCCAAAATAATATTTTTATTATTAGGAAGGATTATCACTTTTTCTGCATTTACTTTTTCAACAGCATTTAAGATATCTTCCGTACTAGGGTTCATGGTCTGTCCGCCCTGAATAATATAATCAACACCTAAACCTTTGAAAATTTCTTGTATTCCCTCTCCTATTGAAACCGCTATAAATCCTATAGGCTTCTTTTCCTGTGATTTAGTTTCTTTGATTTCTTCTACGATGACTTTATTGCTATGCTGTTCGCGCATATTATCAATTTTCATATTGGTTAAGGAACCAAGAGTTAATCCCTTTTCAATTGCTTGTCCTGGGTGGTCTGTATGTACATGGACTTTAATCACCTCATCATCGTCAACAACCACTATAGAATCTCCAATTGTATTCAAGAATTCTCTTAATTCATTTACTTTTGATGAACTGGTATCAGAACGATTAATAATAAATTCAGTACAATAGCCAAATGTAATATCTTCATTACTTATGGAAGATAAGGCACTATAAGAACCTTGATTGATTCCTGTAGAAATATTCTCTTCTAAATGGATTTCTTCTTTGCTGCTAATAGCTTTTAAAGCTCCTTCAATGATATATAACAGGCCTCTTCCTCCTGCATCCACTACACCAGCCTGTTTTAATACAGGAAGCATGTCAGGAGTTTTTTTTAAAACAACATGTGCATGGGCAAGAACTTCTTTTAAAAATTCTTCTACATTATCCATTTCAAGAGATAACTGTAACGCTTTTTCAGCAGCCTCTCTTGCTACTGTTAAAATGGTTCCTTCTTTCGGTTTCATAACTGCCTTATATGCAGTTTTTACGCCTGATTCAAAAGCTTCTGCCAGGGCAACAGTATCAATATTACTATGATTTTGGAGTCCTTTAGAAAATCCTCTGAATAACTGCGATAAAATAACTCCTGAGTTACCTCTTGCTCCTCTTAAAGAACCAGAAGCCGCCGCTTTTGCAACTTCAAATACATCATTGGAATCAGTTTTTTCTACTTCTCTTGCTGCTGCTAATACCGTTAAAGACATATTTGTTCCTGTATCTCCATCTGGAACTGGGAATACATTTAATTCATCTACAATTTGTTTATTTTTTTCTAAGTGATTTGCTCCTGCTATAATCATTCTTTTTAGCATAGCACCATCTATAGATAAAATACTCACTTTGCTGCCTCCTTTGTATCCATTAATTGTCTACTCGAACACCTTCGACAAAAATATTAATTTTTTCAACTTTTAATCCAATAAATTCTTCAATTTTATATTTAACGGTATTAATTAAATTGTCTGCAACAGCAGAAATTTTTGTACCATATTCAACGATAATGTGAAAATCAATGGTAACACCATTTTCATTAATATATACTTTAATCCCTTTAGTAAGGCTCTCTTTTCTCAGTAATTGTACTAAACCATCGGTAACATTTTTGGTTGCCATGCCTACAACTCCATAACATTCCATTGCTGTTAGTCCGGCTATACGAGCGATTACTTCATTTTCTATAAAAATATTTCCATATTCATTCATTAAATTACCAACCATATTGTACCCTCCTGCATCATCATTATTTTCATCACAATATCGCTAGAAAAATTCCTATTATATATTATATCATCTTTTCTTGTTTTTCAAAATAAAATTGTCTATAATAAATATAATTATATAATAAATATATATTTTTCCTTGCATTATGATATACTATCTGATAAAATAGTTTTGTTGTGTCACGGTGATGGATTTAAAGGAGGTGTTGTGTGATGGCAAAATGCGATATCTGTCAAAAAGGTGTTCACTTTGGTATTCAAGTGAGCCACTCTCATAGAAGATCAAATAAGCAATGGAAACCAAACATCAAAAGAGTAAAAGCTATAGTTAATGGAGCAAATAAAACATTAAATGTATGTACAAGATGTTTACGCTCTAATGCAGTTGCTCGTGCAAATTAAAAAAACAAAGTTCTATTAAGAACTTTGTTTTTTTATGCTTCCCTAATTGGATTTTATCCCGCAAATTCTTTTTATCATTGAGCCCAAAAATTTAGGCATTTTAATGACCATTATCTTCAACGCATTCACCTCCATTAATATTTTAGGATAAAGAGGTAGCCCATAAACAAAAGTATTGATGCTGAAATGATAATAAATGCAGTTCCAGGAAGAAGAAAAACAAGAAGCATTCCAATTCCCATTCCAAGGAGTGTTAGTCCCAATACTCTTTTTTTCATTCTCTTCTACTTCCTCAATAATGTATTTATTATAGTTTATTCCATTTATTTTCAAAATGTGAAAAACCAGACTCAACATATCATAAATATGTCGAGTCCGGTTTTAATGATCTTTGGATTGAATGACTAATAACAGTCCAGATTGGATGCTTATACGGGCTTTTGATGAAATCATTACATTGCTTATACCATAAGAACTTCCTGCAGTTAAAGTTGCTTCTTTTAAGGCATAATAAAGTCCCTCGGTACATACCCCCCTTACTTCCATTGTAAAAGGGATTAACGATACAATGTCATTTTTATTTCCAGAAATAATAATCTCCTTGTCTATTAAATGAATTTGATTGTATTCATTGATAAGTGTTGCAGTCACATTCTGTTGTAAAGCCAAATAAAGGAGATGTACATTTCCAAGCGTATGGTCAAACCGACTTCCCAACCCCCCGGCAATCCATATCTGGGAAGGATTTTTTTCGATTGCATATTCTAATGAGATTTCTGTATCTGTTTTATCTTTTTTCGAAGGAAATGTTACAAATGGAACATTTTTATCTTTAAAGAATAAAATCGTTTCTTCTGAAGCAGAATCAAAATCTCCTATAATGATATCTGGTACTATATTTAAAATTCTTCCATGTTCCATTCCGCTGTCAGCACAAATAATATAGTCTGCATGATCAACATATTCTTTATAAAAAGAATAATCCTTGATTTCTCCTCCGGAAAAAATTAATACATTCATTATTCCTCTCCAAATTTATTAAAGATTTTTAAAAATTCTTGTATTGTGTTAACAGGATTGGGGGTATTAAAAACTGCTGAACCGGCTACTATGATATTGGTTCCTGCATTAATGAGTTCTTCGGCATTATCTAAATTGACCCCTCCATCTATTTCTATCTCTACGGGTAATTGATTCTCTTTGATATATGTAGATAATTCTCTAATCTTGTTTAAGCATTGAGGAATAAAGCTTTGTCCTCCAAATCCAGGATTAACGGTCATAATAAGGATCATATCTATATCGGGAAGCACATATTTTAAAGCACTTAAGTCAGTTGCCGGGTTTAAAGCAACTCCTGCTTTCATTCCTAAATTTTTAATACATTGAACCGTTCGATGAAGATGTGTACATGCTTCAGCATGAACGGTTAATATGTCAGCCCCTGCATCATGAAAAACCTCCAAATACTGATCTGGATTGGATATCATTAAATGAACATCGAAAGGAAGATTGGTATGCTTTCTTAAACTTTTTATAATAGGTGGTCCTAAAGTTATATTCGGTACAAAATGTCCATCCATTACGTCAATATGAACAAAATGTGCTCCACCTTTATCCAATAATTGTACTGCATCTTTTAATTGAGAAAAATCTGCCGATAATATGGAAGGCGCTAATTTAATCATGTCTTACCATCTCCTTTGCCTTGCTGATTCCAGTTCGTTATAAATAAGTTTATATCGCTCGTATCTTCCTTTGTCAATAATTCCTTCATCTACCTTTTGCTTTATCATACATTGAGGTTCGTGAATATGACTGCATTCAGAAAATTTACAGTAATCCCTGTAAGACTCAAATTCTCTAAAAAATTTTTGGAGCATATTCGATGAAATATTTTCTAAAGAGAGAGAACTAAATCCCGGAGTATCTAAAACAAAACCTCCCTCCTTTAAAGGAAGGAGTTCTACATGCCGTGTCGTATGTTTTCCTCTCTTTACTTTTTGACTAATATCTCCTGTTTTTAATTTTAAATTAGAATCTACTGTATTTAATAAAGATGACTTTCCTACCCCGGACGGACCTGCAAAAACAGTCGTTTTATTTATTAATTCTTTTTTTATTTCTTCAATTCCAATATTAAAAACGGTACTCGTTAAAATAACTTTATAACCTGCTTTTTCATAAATAAGCCTAACTGCTTCATATTCTTTTTCTTGATCTAAATCGATTTTATTGATACAAATACAGATGTCTAAATTTTGTTCTTCAACCAATACTAAAAATCTATCTAAAAGTTGGAGCTTGGGATCCGGACTTTTGGCCGCAAAAACAATGATCGCTTGATCTATATTTGCTACTGGGGGCCGAATTAAAAGATTTTTTCTTGGCAATATTTCAATAATGCTTCCTGTTAATTGGTTCTCATTTGGAATAATTTTTACGATATCGCCTATATAAGGTGTAATATTAACATTTCTAAATTTGCCTCTTGCCTTACATTCAAATATTTTCTCTTCGGCTTTAACATAATAAAATCCGGCAATTCCTTTGACGATAGTTCCTGTGATCATATTGCCTCCTCTGCATTATTCAAAATCTATAGATTCTCTATAATATATATCATCATTCATATATACCTCAACATATCCTGATCCCTCGCCAGTTACAGCAATATCTAACGGAAAATCAGAGATATTATGAGTGTTCTCATAAATAAATCTATTCTCTCCATTTAATCTCACTCTTACATAGAATGTATCAGTATCCGAATCAAGCGGAGCCAAAATAGTAATATGTTTTTCAACCGGTCCAGTAGGTTCAGTGTCTTCTGTTTCTTCTTTTCCCTCACTGACAACAAAGCCAATTTTATAACCTTCTTTTACGGTCTCCCCAGCTTGCACACTTTGACTCACTACATAACCTTTTTCAACTTCGCTGTGAGGTATATATGTAATTTGTCCGATGTCAAGTCCCGAATTTTGTAATTGGTTCTTTGCAGCTTGCTCAGTAAGATTGAGAAGATTAGGAACGACTACTGTTTTAATTTCAGGCCCTAAACTAACTGTCAGGGTAACTGTTTCACCAGCTTTAAGCATTGTTCCTGCTTTCGGTTCCTGAGAAAAAACTATGTTTTCATCTACTGAATCATTATATTGGGGATCTCTTCTTATATTGAACCCTAAATCTTCTAACATACTTTCTGCATAATCATAATCCCTGTTTTCTACATTTGGAACTTCAATAGTTTGTATGCCTTTACTCACTATTACTTCAACTTCAGAGTTTAAATTAATAATAGTACCTTCTTCAGGATCCTGCATAATAATTTTACCTTCAGGAATTTCGTCATGATAGGTTTCTTCGCTTACTTTTAATATCAATTCTTTTTCTTCTAACAATTCTTTAGCATCGTCTACATCCATATTAACAAGAGAAGGCACAGCAACTACTTTCGGTTCCAGATAATCTTTGATAAATTTAATACCTATTAAACTAATGATAATCATAAGAATAAAAGCTGTAAATACAGCTCCTGCTGTAACCCATTTTTCCTTGGGATCTTTTTCTTCCGGCAGCTCTTCAGTTTTATCCAATTCTTCATTAATATTATTTTTCTTATCTCCCCTTAGTAATTTCATATCTCTTTCAGACATCTGAATGGTTGGTGAATTTTCTATATCAGGTATTTTTACAAAACTACCATTGGGTTGCTGTATGGATTGTTCCATATCTTTAATCATTTCATC
>JAAYMW010000016.1 GCA_012521175.1 Candidatus Epulonipiscium sp. | reverse complement strand
GTGTTGCTGGAACAATATTCGTGCATAAGATCGCAGGTGCCTTGGCAGAAAAAGGTGCGACATTAGAAGAAGTCAAAGCCGTTGCGGAAAAAGTAATTGCCAATGTAAGAACCATGGGCATGGCACTGACGCCATGTACTGTACCGGCTGCAGGGAAACCGGGCTTTGAGCTTTCGGAACAAGAGATGGAAATGGGTATTGGAATTCACGGAGAACCGGGCACCCATAGACAGGCCATAGCAACAGCAGATGAAATTACAGATCATATGCTGGGCAAAATTCTTGGGGACATGGATTTAAAAGCGAATGATGAAGTAGCTGTTATGGTAAATGGCTTTGGTGGGACACCACTTATGGAATTGTACATCGTCAATAATCATGTCTATGATGTCTTAACGGAAAAAGGCATCAAGATTCATAAGACCTTTGTAGGAAATTATATGACCTCCATTGAAATGGCAGGATGTTCTATAACCCTATTAAAATTAGACGAAGAATTAAAAGAATTGCTTGATGCTAAGGCAAATACTATTGCATTTAGAGTATAACAAAGAAAGGAAGTCTTTATGGCAGATCATAAAAAAGTGGTACGAATCATTGAGAAGATTGCTGAGAAAATCCATGAAAACAGACAATTTCTAACGGATCTGGATGCAGCCATTGGCGATGGAGATCATGGAATCAATTTAGACCGGGGATTTCAAGCGGTTATAGAAAAACTACCTGGGATACAAGAGAAAGACATTGGATTTATCCTGAAGACAGTGGGAATGACCTTGGTATCCACTGTAGGGGGAGCTTCAGGACCTTTATATGGTACCGCTTTTATGAAAGCAGGAGCTGCGGTGAATGGCAAGGTGGAGCTGGAAGTGTCAGATCTCCTTACGATTATAGACGAAGCAGTAAAAGGCATTAAAATGAGAGGAAAAGCTAAACGAGGAGAAAAGACCATGTTAGATGCCATTGAACCGGCCTATGAAGCCTTATGCAAAGCCTTAGAAAAGGGAAGTACCCTAAAAGATGCCTTAATCCAGGCTGAAAATGCAGCCAAAGAAGGGGTAGAATATACAAAGACCATTATTGCTACTAAGGGGAGAGCGAGTTATCTTGGAGAAAGAAGTATAGGACACCAGGATCCAGGGGCAACTTCTTCCATGATGATATTTACCGTATTAAAAGAAAGTTGTGAAGACTAGAGGTGACTTCAGATGGTAGGGATTGTAATTGTTTCGCACAGTGAAAAGGTAGCAGAAGGCGCAAAAGAATTGGCGCTACAGATGGCAAAGGGAGCGCCCATTGCGGCAGCTGGGGGGATGGCTGATGGTGGAATCGGAACGGATGTAGAAAAAATTGCAAATGCGATTCAATCGGTGCAGTCAGAGGATGGCGTTGTGATTTTGGTGGATCTCGGCAGTGCCATTATGAGTTCGGAAATGGCAATTGAAATGACAGGGGGAAATGTAAGAATTGTCGATGGCCCGATCGTTGAAGGAGCAATCGTTGGAGCAGTAGAATCTGTTATCGGATCAGATTTAGATGCTGTAACCAATGCAATTCGTGGGGCCAAAACGGCCAATAAGCTTTCTGGGTAGACCAAAGCAGTGGGAGGTAAGATATGAAACAAGTGAGTGTTGTGCTAAAAAATGAAGCAGGGCTTCATGCACGACCTGCAAGTATGTTTACAAGAACAGCAGCAAAATATCAATGCAAGATCAAAGTGGTAAAAGGTGAACAAGAAGTTAATCCCAAAAGTATCTTATCCTTATTGACTATGAATGCAAGAAAAGGAGACAATATCACGATTATCGCAGACGGGATAGATGAAAACGAGGCAATAACAGCCCTTCAAAATTTAGTAGAAAATAATTTTGCAGAATAGCGGAAGAGTAATCTTCCGCTTTTTTCTTTTGTATTATTTTTATACATCCAGGAAAAGATAAAAATAGACTTTAAATATAGGAGGAGTATTTATGCCGGAACAACCGAGAAATGAAAAAAAGTCTATTTTTAAAAAATGGTGGTTTTGGGTATTGGCCATACTCATTGTATTAGTCTTGGCAAATTTAGGTGGAGAAGATAGAAATCAAAATCAAACTCAGGAACCTGCTCCCCAGGAAGAAATTACTACTCCTCAGGATACTGCACCACAAGAAAACCAGAAGGAACCTGAAGAAACATCGGAAAAAGAGATAGAAGGGGAAGAAAAGACGGCAGATGCCCCAGGCAACAATGAGTCTGAGGAGCAGGAAGCAATAGAATTCTCCAATGTATTAGCCAATACCGATATGGGGATGACACTTGTTTACGGCGAAGTAAAAAATAATGATACCAAGGCTCATACCTTTACCGTAAAAGTTACTTTTTATGATGGTTCCGGAAAGATTATGGGAACTGCCAGTGGTGCTGTGAATGATCTAAATGGTGGGGAAACAAAACTTTTTTCAGCTATTGGAACCGATGATGTATCTAATGCAAAAAGCCATAGGGTTCAGGTAGATACAATGATTAGTACAGAAGAGAACAGTCCTTCTGTCATTACTTTCTCCGAGCCTCTTATAAGATCTGACGGGGGTATTACGATGGTAGATGTGGATACCACCAATCATGATACATCCACCCATTCATTTACCGTTATCATTGGCTTCTATGATGAAAATAATAATTTAATAGGTGCAGCTTCCGGAGCGATGAATGATTTGGGCGCTGGGGAAACAAAAACCCTTTCTGCAATGGCTAACGGAGATTTTTCCAATGCTGCATCTACTAAAATTTATGTGGATGCGATCGTACAATAAATGGGAGGAATTTTATAATTTAAAGGTTTCAACCAAATGTTTTAGATGATCTGCCATATTTTTAAGAGATTCGGCGTCTTGAGCGATTTCTTCTATGGCAGTGGATTGCATTTCCACAGAAGCCAGAACTTCCTGGGAAGCGGAGGCAGAGTCTTCAGAGATTGCAGCAATTTCTTCAATAGCGGTGATGACTTGATTTTTATTTTCGTTCATCTTTGCTATGCCCTTTAACAGCAATTCCGTTTCAGAAATCACTTCTTTTATAGATGCATCGATATGGTTAAAGGCAGATATCGTATGATTGGAAGCTTCATTGGAGTGTTCTAACACCATATTTAATTCCTGAAGTTTCTTGTGTACGTTTTTAATAGACTCTTGCACTTGTTTTATCGTATAATCTATATCCTTTGAGGATTTGGCAGCCTGTTCGGCCAATTTACAGATTTCACCAGAAATGATGCCAAAACCTTTTCCGGCTTCTCCTGCCCTGGCAGCTTCAATGGCAGCATTGAGGGAGAGAAGATTTGTTTGACTGGCAATACTTTGAATAGTTTTTGTGATTTCGCTAATGGAAGAAGATTTTTCTTCAAGATTTGTTATACTTTCTAAAACATATGTTTTGGCTTCATTATAGGCTTCTACCCCTTCCTTTAGTGCCTTAAGCGTAAGCATACCATTTGTTCTGGCTTCGTTGGTTTTACTCATGCATAACTGAATTTGATTACTCCTATTAAACATATTATCTATTTCCTCGCCCAATTCAGAGAGCAGAATATTTCCTTTTCTTGCCTGATTTGCCTGGGAAGAGGCTCCTTGTGCCAATACTTCTGCAGTGTGGGCAATCTCGTCACTTGTCGTGGCATTTTCAGTGGAAGAGGATGCTATCCCTTGGGCAGACAATAAAAGATCCTGTGAGATTTTAGAAATAGTTTCAATCATTCCGCGTAATTTTTTTCGCATTTCAATAACCGATTGTGCCATAACTCCAATTTCATCTTTAGATTCCGTTAAGACAGAAAAACTCTGGTCATACACTAAATCAAACTTTGATGTTCTTTCAATTAGATCTGTAATGAGATGGATCGGTTTTGTAATGGTATTGCTCGTTAAAATACCTATAATACTAGAGGCAATAATACTGACGAATAAAAGAACGATCATATAGCCAAAAATCTTATTGATTTCAGCAGTTACTTCATCATATGGTACATTGGCAATTAAAATAAATCCGTTAGATAATTTAGCATATCCAAGGAATTTCTTTTGATTTCTAAAGGTATATTTGACAACAGACATATTGGAGCCATCCATTGTATCGGAGATGATTTTCAAAGAGCCATTTTCTACGGTTTTCAAATTTTCACCCATGGAAAACAGAGGATGAACAAGAAAATCATAATTGGAATTAAGCAGAGAACCATAACCTGTTTCGTAAAACTTCATAGCATTTACGATTCTCCTAAAATATGCAAAATCAATATCCATCCCTACAACACCAATGATTATATTATTGATTTGTACAGGATAAGTATAAGAGATAATTTGAGCATTGGAATGGTGATCCGTATAAATGTCACTCCAAACCCCTTTGCCATTTATAATTGGTTTATAATACCATTTCATGTCTTCATTATATGGATTAAAGTCTTCTAGGGTATAAGTATTATCCGCAAGGAATTTAGAGGAGCTATTGTCTCTTGTATAGGAGCAGTAGTGAAGATCCTTTGTAAGATCTGGATTTAAGTAAAAATAAGTGCGAACGACTTCTTCAAAGGGTTCACCAAAATCTTTAATCAGAAGGCCTATATGTTCTTTATACGCCTCTAGATACTGACAATCGCCTATTTTGTCTGTATCAAATTCGGATAGTATACTTTGGGCCAAAAAATGCACCCTATCTTCTGTATTTTTTAAGATGGTATTAAACTCCTGTGACTTGTTTTCAATATTCATAGAAAGTACTGTTGTTGCAATGTCTTCAGAAAGTTGAATCCCCTTTAAAAATATGCCTGTACCCAGCAGTATCATGGCTGAAATAGAACAGATAGTCATTCCAAGGATGAGTTTCGTTTTAATTTTTTTCAATCTCCTCATTCCTTTCGAATCATTTTAATCTGTAATATATATATGCAGACATATTACAATTTGGGACAAATTTTGATATAATATGACACAAAGAAAATCATTAAAATGTGTAAGAAATAATTATTTTATGCCGATAATTATAATGAATAGAGAATCAAACAAAAGGAGATGATTTGAATGGATAATTATCAAGCAATTTTAGACTTTTTTAGCAATGCAGATAAACCTGTGAGTGCAGGGCAAGTTGCAGAGGCAACGGGTATAGACAGAAAAGAAGTGGATAAAATAATGAAAAAACTTAAAGCAGAAGAAAAAATCGTATCTCCAAAAAGATGCTATTGGGAAATAAAAAAATAATACATACCCAACAAAAACCTTCATTAAAATAGTAATGAAGGTTTTTTATTCATAATTAGGAAGTTATATTCATTGTATTTATTATTATAAATTGATAATATATAAATATAGTATTATAGGAGGGCGTGGCAATTGAAAATAGTTAATTGTGAAAGATGTGGGAAATTATTCGAGTATAATGGTATTTCTAATTATTGCCCCATTTGTATGCAATACGATGAAGCCAATTTTCAAAAAATCAAAGAATACCTTGGTGAACATCCAAAAGCAACGGTAATACAAGTAGCGACCGATTTAGATATTCCTCTGAAAATGATTAAAAAATATTTAAGAGAAGGCAGACTTGAAATCGTTGAAGCAGAAAACTTCTTTTTGGAATGTGAAAAATGCGGAGCGCCTATTAAGACAGGAAGATTTTGTGAACAGTGTACAAGAGATTTAGACAGTAATGTCAAAAGAATTATAAATGAAGCGAAAAGCAATTTAAAGAATACAAGATCCGATGAAAAAATGAGATATTTAGATAAAGATAAAATTAAAATAAAATAACCGAGGCATATCCCCGGTTAATTTATTTTTGCGTTTAATACACGCATTGCATTCAGTACTGCAATTAAAGCGACACCCACATCAGAAAATACTGCAGCCCACATCGTAGCAAAGCCAAAGGCTCCTAAAGCTAAAACAAATATCTTAACACCCAGGGCAAAAATGATATTTTCCCATACGATACGGCGGGTTTTCCTGGCAATTTTAATGGCAGAAACAATCTTTGAAGGTTCATCGGTCATAAGGACAATATCTGCTGCTTCAATAGCGGCATCAGAGCCTACACCTCCCATAGCAATTCCTATATCTGCTCTTGCAAGAACTGGCGCATCATTGATTCCATCTCCTGCAAAGATAAGCTTTTGTTTTGAAAGCATTTGATTTTGAATAGATTCCAGTTTTTCTACTTTTTCATGGGGAAGCAGTTGGCTGTGAACCTCATCAAGATTTAATTGATTTGCAATTTCTTTGGCAGTAGAATGATGATCTCCCGTCAGCATTACTGTTTTCTTAATCCCTAAAGTCTTTAATGCTGCAATTGCCTTAGCGGAATCTTCTTTTATTTCGTCAGAAATAACGATTAACCCTTCATAATTTCCATCTACTGCGATATAAACAAGTGTTCCAGAGGTATTGGCATCTATGTGGATGTTATACTCAAGCATTAATTTTTTATTTCCCACCAATACTTCTTTTCCATCTATCGTTACTTTAACACCATGGCCGGGGATTTCTTCTACCATAGATATTCTGGTTTTATCTATATTTTTTTCATAGGCTTTTAAAATAGAAAGAGCAATGGGATGGGTAGAATAACTTTCAGCCAAGGCAGCATATTCCAGTAAAGTTTCTTTTGAAAGGTTACCTGTTGGAATAATTTGTGTTACTTTAAATACGCCTTTTGTTAAAGTACCTGTTTTATCAAACACAACGGTATGAACGTCATTTAAAGCTTCTAAAAAATTGCTTCCCTTTATGAGGATACCGTTTTTGGATGCCCCTCCAATGCCTCCAAAAAATCCAAGGGGTATGGAGACAACCAAGGCACAGGGACAAGAGATGACAAGGAAAATAAGCGCTCTGTAAATCCACTCTGAAAAAGTTGCATTAGGAATAAAAAGAGGAGGAAGAAATGCAAGGAGTGCTGCCGAAATGACAACGGCGGGAGTATAGTATCTGGCAAATTTAGTAATAAAGTTTTCTGTTGGAGCTTTTTTGCTACTTGCATTTTGAACCAAATCCAATATTTTTGATACGGTGGATTCAGAAAAAAGCTTTGTTACCTTTATCGTCAGCAATCCCCTTTGATTAATAGAACCTGAAAGCACTTCATCATTTACTTTAACTTCTCTTGGAAGCGATTCTCCGGTTAAGGCCGATGTATCAAGGGTGGAACTTCCTTCTACAACGATTCCGTCTAATGGAATTTTTTCACCAGGCTTTACAAGAATCAAATCCCCTATTCTTATTTTTTCAGGAGAAACTACTTTACTTCCCTCTTCAATTTTAAGATGAGCATAATCCGGTCTAATATCCATTAAAGCCTGAATGGACTTTCTTGAGTGATTGACTGCCATATCCTGAAAGAATTCCCCTATTTGATAAAAGATCATTACAGCTACAGCTTCAGGAAATTCTCCAATGGCAAAGGCGCCTATGGTGGCAAGTGCCATCAAAAAGTTCTCGTCAAAAATCTGGCCTTTTAAAATGTTTTTTGCGGCTTTTAATAAAACTTCCGTACCGACAAATAGATAACTTGCTAAAAATATCAACTTCTCGGACATTGGAGACAGAGGGAGAATAAAAGCTAAAGCATAAAGCACAATGCCTATGCCAGGAATGATGAGTTCTTTATACTCTTCATTTTCTTCTTTCTTAGTTTCTACAGTTGTATTTTCTAATACGCAAATACCGGATTCTACAGATGTTGCAATCGTTGATGCTTCTTCTACGATAGAAGCTATTTTACTGGGGGAGTTGATTTCTAATGTAAGTTTTTGAGACACAAAATCAATATATGCATCTTGAACTCCTGGAATAGCTTTAACTTTAAGTTCAATTTTTGAAGCACAGTTAGCACAGTCTAATCCTTCTAAAATCAGTTCTTTTTTTACCATAGGATTTCCCCCTTAGATTACTCATTCACATGTTCTAAGCCTTGGGCAAAGATTTGATTGACATGGTCATCTGCTAAAGAGTAGTAAATGACTTTTCCTTCTTTTCTATATTTTACAAGTCGTGCATGTTTTAGCACTCGGAGTTGATGAGAAATAGCTGATTGAGTCATTCCAAGAAGTGCTGCAATATCGCACACACACATCTCGGAAGCCGACAAAGCATGAAGAATTCTGATTCTCGTGCTATCTCCAAATACTTTAAAGAGTTCTGCCAAATCATATAAACTTTCTTCGGGTGGCATGGATTCTCTTACCTTTTCTATAATATCCTCATGGATTATTGAACAATTACAGCTTTCTATTTCATTGTATAGCATCATAAAGCTCCTTTCTATACTTGAACATATGAACGATTGTTCATGTATTAATTACATTATATAACATTTAGAAATGTAGTCAATAGGTATGGGAAAATTTTATAAAGATTTACTTTAATCCAACCTTATGTTAACATTAATGGGGATAAAGAGAACAGAAACGAGGTAGAAAAATGCAGTATAAACTCATTGGGCTGGATATGGATGGAACTTTGCTTAACTCAAAACATGAAGTCACCCAAAATACTCAGAGCGTACTTAAAGAATGTATGGAAAAAGGCATTAAAGTGGTATTAGCTTCAGGACGTCTATGGGAGTCCATGTATGCTTTTACAAAACATTTAGGGCTAGTTGATGAATATGTTTCGTTAAATGGAGCGATAATTACTTCTCCTAAAGATCAACAAAAAGTATTTAAGTCATTTATTAAAGATGAAGAGTATCACTATCTTCTTCACCAATTAAAAGACATTAAAATGCCTGTGTATGTTTTTGATATGGATAGATATTATACCCAAAAGAATTGGGACGACAAGGAATCTATGGAAGAAATATCAGGGGTGAAAGCAGAATTGATAGAGGATTTTTATTCGATTCAGCATCCTACAAAGATCCTTCTTTCTTTTCAGAATGAAGAAGAGATTAAAGCATTAACAGAAAGGATTAAGCACCCGGATTATAAGTTGATTCGAACAGGTTTTAATTATATAGAGATTGTAAGAAAATGTATCAGTAAAGGAGAAGCCATCCGCTGGATTGCACAAAAGTATGGTGTTCATAAAGAAGAGATTCTTACTATAGGCGACAGTGAAAATGATATTGAAATGCTCTCCTATGCTGGTCTTGGAATTGCTATGGACAATGCAGCCCCTAATGTCAAAGCGGTAGCAGATACAATAACAGACAGCTGTGACAACGAAGGGGTTGCCAAAGCCATTAAAAAATATGTTTTAAAAAAATAGGCATATTAAAAATCATACACTCATAAAGTATAATATAGAAAAATAATTTACTATTTAGTCTTGACAGGCCATACAGGCTAATGTTATTATATGGATAAATAGTAAATATTGTAGATGTGTTACTGTTTAGACAGGCATAAATCTATTCATGAAAGTAGTTTCATAAGTGGGTTTATGCTTTTTTATTTTGTTCATTGCCTAACCGATCATTGGGGGGAGTCCTTTGACAAACAAGACAAGATATCAAATAAAAAAAGTATTCAATAATAATGTGATTCTTGCAGTTGATCTTCAAAGTCACGAAGAAGTGGTTTTGATTGGAAAAGGGCTTGGCTTTGGTAAAAAAGAAAAAGCAATCATTGATTTAGATAGAACTCAAATCGAGAAAGAATTTCATACCTTTGACAAGAAGATTAAGGAAGAGTATTTTACCCTTTTACAGCAGTTAGATGAAGACGTGATAAGCGCTTGTGAGGAAATTATTACAGTAGCAGAGGAGAAGCTTGGGAAATTAAACGAGTGTATTCATATTGTATTGACGGATCATATAGGGTTTGCTCTGGAGCGCCTTAAAAATGGAATGGATATCAATAATCCCTTTTTATTTGAAATCAAAACCTTATATCCTAAAGAATTTGAAATGGGAAGAATTGCAGCAGAGATTATTAGAAATAGATTAAAGACAGAAATATCTGAATCAGAAATAGGGTTTATAGCCCTTCATCTGCACTCTGCAAGGCAAAATAAGAATATTTCAGATACTGTAAAAGATACAAGACTCCTAAAAGAAGCCGTTGAAATTGTAGAAAGGGCCCTGGATTATAAAATTAATCCTCAAGATCTTGCCTATTACAGGTTAATCAATCATTTAAGACTTGCAATTAACAGGATGGAACAAGATAAACATGTTGAGAATCCGCTTTTAGATACCATCAAGCAACGTTTCTCATTATCCTTTGAGATTGCAAGAGACATTGCAGCCCACATCAAGCAGTATAAAGACATTAGAATTACGGATGATGAATTGGGATATATGGCGATTCATATTGAAAGATTAAGAGAATTAATGAAATCAAATAATGAGTAAGCGTGTTACTGACGGCTGTTCAGGCATGAGCTTATGTCTTGGAAATATTTGTTTCCAGGATGTGGGTTCATGCCTTTTTGAATAGTAATAAAATATAACGGGAGGAGGGTAGAGACAAGTCATTTTATCCTATTTTATATTATTTTTTAGGAGGGGTATGAATGGGTAATGTATTTGGAAAGCTACAAAAATTAGGTAAGGCATTAATGCTTCCTGTTGCTGTAATGCCGGTTGCAGCGTTGATGCTTCGTCTTGGCGCAGGGGATGTATTTAATATTCCTTTCATTATGAATGCTGGTGCAGCAGTATTTGACAATTTGCCAATCTTATTTGCTATTGGTGTTGCTGTTGGTTTAGCAAAGGACAATAATGGTGCAGCAGCATTAGCTGGAGCAGTAGGGTACTTTGTTTTGACAAAAGGAGCAACAGCTATTAATGAAACCATCAATATGGGCGTTCTTGCAGGAATGATTGCAGGGGTTGCCGGAGGACTCTTATATAATAAATTCCATGCAATAAAATTACCTGATTTCCTTGGATTCTTTGGAGGAAGACGATTTGTTCCGATTGTTACTTCCTTTGCGATGCTTATTGCAGCATTAATTTTCGGTTATATCTGGCCTCCAATTCAAAGCGTCATTGATGCTATTGGCCATGGCATGGTAGCTGCCGGAGCAGCAGGTACGTTTGCATTTGGATTCTTAAACCGTCTCCTTATCCCAGTAGGCCTTCACCATGTTATCAATAGCTTTACATGGTTTGTATTTGGAGAATTTAACGGCGCTACAGGAGATTTAAACCGTTTCTTTGCTCAAGTTCCAGCTCAAGGACTTATGGATCCATCTGCCGGAATGTTTATGACAGGATTCTTCCCAATGATGATGTTTGGTCTTCCAGCAGCAGCATTGGCAATGATTAAGACTGCTAAGAAAGAAAACCGCAAAGCAGTTACAGGAGCATTGCTTGGTGTAGCGTTTACTTCTTTCTTAACAGGTATCACAGAACCTATTGAATTTATGTTTATGTTTTTAGCACCAGTACTTTATGTTGCTCATGCAGTTTTAACCGGTGCAGCTATGGCGATTACCTATGTAATGGGCATCCGTCATGGATTTGGATTCTCCGCAGGGGCAATCGACTATTTCTTAAATATGGGTCTTGCAACTAAAGGATGGTTGATCATACCCGTAGGACTTGTATTTGGTATCATTTATTATATTTTATTCGTATTTATTATTGAAAAAATGGATCTTCCAACTCCGGGTAGAGTGGATGAAGAAGCCGGAAATGCAGATGAGCTTATAGCAGATAAAGGACTTTCTGGTTTAGCAAGAGAATATATTGAAAAGCTTGGTGGAAAATCTAATATTGTTGAAGTAGATTCTTGTATTACAAGACTACGTCTTACATTAAACGATGCTAGTATTATAAAAGATGAAGAGCTTAAAGCATTAGGTGCATCTGGAGTACTTCGTCCAAATAAAAAGAATATACAGGTTGTTGTAGGAACAAAAGCAGAACTTATTGCAAATGAAATGAAACGACTTTTATAAGAAGAGGATAAATCTCGTTATGGGAGATTCCTCTCCCATAACGAGATTTGTATTTATTTATGAATGCTTTTATATGTTATAATCAATACTTAATATAAAAGCATTCATAAATAAATAAGCATAACATAGCTCATAGGAAAGAGGAGGACTTTTATGTTTGGATTTTTAAAGAAAAATGTTGAAGTATATATAGTTTCACCAGTTTCCGGTAAGTTGATGGATATTACAGAAGTACCTGATGAAGTTTTTTCAACTAAAATGGTAGGAGATGGAGTAGCTATTGAGCCAGATAATGGATTGGTAGTGGCCCCCTGTAGTGGGAAAATAGTTCAGATTTTTAATACCAATCACGCAGTGGCTATTGAGACCAAAGAGGGACTGGAGGTATTGATTCATTTAGGTATTGATACTGTAAAATTAAAAGGGGAGGGCTTTAAGCGTATCGCAGCAGTTGGAGATGAAGTAAAAGAAGGAGATCCCCTTATTGAAATGGATCTTGAAAAAATCAAATCCTTAGGTAAGCCTACCATTACACCGGTAATTATTACAAATCCCCAGGTTATAGAAACCATGGATAAGAAAACGGGTGTTGTTCAAGCCGGTAAAGATAGAATTATGACCATTAAAATAAAAAAATCATAGCTCCTTAATTTTTATTTTATAAATGGCAGGGTGAATCCAAATTTTTTGCACTGAGGTTTGGATTTTCCCTGCTTTAAAAATATCAGGGTTCCATTTAATTCTCCACCAAGAAGTATTGCTATACTGCTCAGATACAGCCAAAGCAGAAGAGCAATTACCCCGCCTATACTTCCATACATCTTATTAAATTTTCCAAAGTTGTTTACATAATTAGAAAAAACAGTGGAAATTACAATCCAGATCAATGCAGAAAACAGTGTTCCGGGAATCACATCTTTAAAGGGAAGATGGTGATTGGGCATATAACGATAGACACATAATAGGACAAGTACTAAGGCAATCAGCATAATCAAATAACGAAATATGCCCCATAAGATTTTAAACCAGGGTGATAATCCCATAAATGAAACCAGGGAGCGTCCCAGAGGTTCTCCAAAGATAATCAGTCCCAGAGAAAGCAGAATAGTAATAGCAATAGCAAGGGTAAAGAATAAAGAAATCCCCCGTATTCTTATAAACGAACGGGTCTCTTCTTCATCATAGGCTTTATTAAGTCCCCGGATTAAGGCATTGATGCCATTAGAGGCACTCCATAAAGTTGTAATCATACCAAAGGATAAAAGCGTTTGATTTCTTCCCTCCATGATTTCTTCAATGGTTTTATACACCGCATAATAGGCTTCCCGGGGAAGGATGTTTGACAGATTTATAAGAAAAGATTCCGATGTAATTGGGGTATAGCTTAGGAGGACTAATATAAAAATTAAAAAAGGGAAGAATGAAAATATAAGATAAAATGTAAGCTGCGCACCTAAGGCAGGGACCTCATCATCCTGAAATCTACAATATAAATCTTTTATGATTAAAATCCATTTAGATTGTTTCAAACAAATTCCCCTTTCAAACTGCTCATTTATGATAAGGTTGGTTATTAATAATACGATAAGAGCGATAAATCTGTTCAAATAGGATGGTGGTCATAAGCCCTAAATCCATATCCATGGGACTTATGGAAAGATATTCATCACAGGGAAGTTTACTAGCCCCAATGATAATGGTTATATCCGATTTTCCAGATATACCAAGGTGATTCATTTTATGGGCCAGTTCTTCTGAAGACAGTTGAACTCCGTGTGAGGATATTTGTATTTTATAGGATTTAGGAGAGATTTTTTTAAACAAATCTTCTTCATTTTTAAGTAGCACCAGGCTGCATTTACAGTATCGGCTTACTCTTTTATGATATTCCTTTATTCCATCGGTATAAAATTTTTGGAATTTGGGACCAACAACATAGACTTTATAATTCATGGTATGGTACACTCCTTATCATTGCAAAAATATGATAATAATATTATAATGGGAAAAAATATTAAAACAAAGGGCGGAATGAGGAGGAAGAACATGGTTAAACATATTGTAATGTGGAGATTAAAGGATGTTACAGACTTTGGAAGCAAGGAAGAAATGGCAAAAGAAGCGAAAGCGCGATTAGAAGCTTTAAAAGATAAAATAGAAGAAATTGTTTCTATTGAAGTAGGTATTAATTTTAATTCCAGTGATATGGCATACGATTTAGTATTATATTCCGAGTTTAACAACAAGCAGGACTTAGATACATACCAAGTCCATCCGGAACATTTAAAAGTAGCAGAAATGATAAAAGCCAATGTAGTAAGCAGAGCAGTTGTAGACTATGAGATATAAGAAATCCCTCCAATATGGAGGGATTTTAATCATTTATTTTTTAACAGATTTAATAGACAGAATATAAAGCCCTGCAATTTCTACCTTAACAACTTTCTTAGTGGGAAGGTTTTTAAATACTTTTTCGTCGCAGATAAAAGTAGTGATTTGAGGGCCGATTTTAGCCTTTACTAAAGGCAATTTACGAAAACGATACCATTTGGGGAATTGATCGATTACCGTTTTCGGCAAATTGGAATTTGTAATTTTGGTTTTTTTCTTATCAATGACAAGAATGGATGTAACCATTTTGTGTTGATTAATCAAGCTTTGTTGTTGGTCCATTTTGGTCTGCATTTTTTTCCCGAAGAAATACAATACTACACCTAAAACAACCAACACAGCAAGAATAATCAAAAGGATTTGCCAAATATTCACTTGTTGTCCTCCTTTGTTTCTACTGCCACCTTTATCGTAGCAAGAAAATATTATGTAATATATCCTTTTTACATTGTACCATTGAATAGCAAAATATGAAATAGAAATTTGTTAGAAAAATATCTGGAAAATATAAAGTTCTGGTATAATAATATGTGAAAAAGGAGGGGGAAAATGACCATTCAAGACACAATTTTGTGGTTTATGAATCACATTTTGTTT
>JAAYMW010000167.1 GCA_012521175.1 Candidatus Epulonipiscium sp. | reverse complement strand
TGGGATTCGAACCCACGACCTCCAGAGCCACAATCTGGCGCTCTAACCAGCTGAGCTATACCCACCATATAAGCGTGCCTGCAGGGATTCGAACCCCGGACACGTGGCTTAGAAGGCCACTGCTCTATCCTGCTGAGCTACAGGCACACATTATGGAGCGGGTGATGGGAATCGAACCCACGTATCCAGCTTGGAAGGCTGGTGTTCTACCATTGAACTACACCCGCAAGTGGTCGGGGTGACAGGATTCGAACCTGCGACCTCTTGATCCCAAATCAAGCGCTCTAGCCAAGCTGAGCCACACCCCGCGGCACCGACAACGATTATTATAAAGGATTCACCTAATTTCGTCAACACTTTTTTTAAATTTTTTTAGAAAAAATTTAATCTGTTTATCTCACCATTTTTTTCAATAGTCATAATGGCAGGTTCTATTCTTCCATCCTTATCGATATCCAATATGCCAAAGGTAGGGGGCATAGTACCCCTGGGTTGGCTAATACTTCCCGGATTAAAGAGAAGAGGGCTTCCGTAGTATTCAATGAGAGGTATATGGGTATGTCCAAAAAGTACCACATCAACCTCTTTTTCCTCTCCATAATAACTTATTCTGTCATACCCCCATTTTACATTATATCTGTGTCCATGGGTCATAAGGATTTTCTTTCCACAAACTTGAATAATTTTTTCCTTTTGGGACGAACTAAAATCGCAATTTCCTGCAACATAATGAAGAGGAATATCAGGAAATTCTTTACTTAACTGTACTGCGTCAAAATCATGATCTCCTAAATGAATCATCATATCCATTCTGTCTTTAATCCTTTGAATAACTGTTCTGGCATAATGCAGTGAATGATGGGTATCACTTAAAATCAAAAGCTTCATCTATTTTGTTTCCCCCAGTCGCATTTTTAGCTCTCTTTTCATTTTTTCTAAAGCCTTTGCCCTGTGACTGATTTTATTTTTTAAATCTCTTGGCATCTGGGCTGTTGTCATATCGTATTCCGGTACATAAAAAATAGGATCGTATCCAAAACCATTTTCTCCTTTTATTTCATATCCTATTCTTCCTTCTATAGTTCCTTTAGTAGTAATAATTTCTCCACCAGGAAATCCTGCTGCAATGACGCACACAAATCTTGCAGTTCTCTTCTCATCCGGAACCCCCGATAACATGTTTAAAATCTTATTATTTTTGATATCATAAGGCGTATTTTCCCCTTCAAATCGCGCAGAATGAACGCCCGGTGCTTTGTTTAAAAAATCAATTTCAAGGCCTGAGTCGTCTGCCATCACAATGTCATCCGTTATTTTCATAATCTCTTTGACTTTAATGATGGCATTTTCTTCAAAAGTCGTTCCGTCCTCTACAATATCCATATGAATACCTGCTTCTTCCATAGATACGACTTCTACATTGAGATCCTTCATAATATCATTAATTTCTGCGATTTTTCCTTTGTTCTTTGTTGCAAAAATAATCCTTTTCATGCGTTGCTTCCTCCGATAAGATGAGCAATTTCTCCCAGTGCTTCTTTTTGTTTTTCTATCAGTTCTTTAGTTCCTTTGCTGCCTAATTGAAGCAAAGTATTTAACATATCATAGGAAAAGGGATATTTTTCTCCCGTACCTTGCACTTCTATATATTCTCCTTTGTCCGTCATAACGATATTCATATCTACTTCTGCACGGCTATCTTCTTCATAACATAAATCCAAAAGAGGAATTCCTTCCACAACACCTACGCTAATAGCAGAAACGAAATTTTTTATTGGCATTGCCTTAATGATTTCTTTTTGCATAAGATAATTACAAGCATCTGCCAGGGCAACAAAACTTCCGGTAATAGAAGCTGTTCTGGTTCCTCCATCCGCCTGTATGACATCGCAGTCCAGCGTGATTGTTCTTTCTCCCAATGCTTTAAAATCTATCACAGAACGTAAAGCTCGTCCAATCAGTCTTTGAATCTCCACAGAACGACTGTTCATTTTTAACTTATTAATATCTCTTTGATTTCTTGTTTCAGTTGCTCTGGGAAGCATCGAATATTCTGCAGTAACCCAGCCTTCTCCGCTACCTTTTTTAAAGGGTGGCACTCTGTCTTCCACACTGGCATTGCATATTACTTTCGTTTCTCCCATCTCTATAAGTACAGATCCTTCTGGATACTTGATATAATTACGTATAATTTTTACAGGTCTTATCATCCCGTATTCTCTTTTATCAATTCTTTCCATTCATTTTTCATCCTTTCTTGCAGCCAAACCTCTTTTTTGTAAGCATCTATTATTGTTCCCTCAGGAAGATAGTCCTTTCGGCCTTCAATAAGTACTGTAATACTTTCTACTTCTGGAATAGAAAAACCTGTGGACAAAATTTGGTATACAATCCACTGCTCTGTTGCTGTTCCACCATAATTTTTAATTTCTTTTGAGAAATTTAAAGTCAAATGACCGTCTTCAAGAGAATAATTAATGCATTTTGTTCCTTCCGGAATAAGATTATCTTCTCTAGAAGTATCTCCTAAAAGTACTCCAAATAATTCTTCCACTTTTTTTTCTTTTACAGGTGGCTCAGGCAAACTCTGCTGTGAAAAGGCCGGTGAAACAAACATTAATCCCATAAATAATAAAATAAAAAAATATGTTGATCCATTCATTGTACCTACCTCCTTATCATTTTCCATTTTATACCACAAGTAAGGTAAGTACAAGCTGTTTTCATTGTGCCTTTTCTACATAATACTATACTATCATATTTTTTACCAAATTTAAATTTCATTTTTAGAAAAGTATTTACATATTTTTTATCCATACAATATGCGCGAGTATGCATTCTTGCCCGGAGAGTTTTTAACTACCTAGGAATATCAGAGAAATTCCCTATGTAATTAAAAAACAGGGAGCCGTTAACGACTGCCCTGTTATCTGTTCGTAGGATAATTTTCAAAAATTGTTAAAATGCCTTCATAAAGTGCTTGAGCTACTTTTTGTCTAAATGCATCTGATTTAAGAAGCGCTGCATCCTCCACATTGCTCACAAAAGCAATCTCTGTGATGACTGCAGGCATTTTTGTATGTTTAAGTACATAAAGTTCCGAACGGGCTTTAATACCTCTGTCCTTTGTCCCAAGTTTTTGTACTAGGGTATTTTGAAAAATCTGTGCCATTTTCTTTCCTGTAAGTCCAGGACCATTGTCGTTACTGGTAGGGAAGTATAAAACCTCTGTTCCTCTATGTTCACTGGTAAATGAATTGTTATGAACACTTAGGAATATATCTGCCCCTACTTCATTTGCCAATGCAGCTCTCTCCTGAAGGGTTGGATATGTATCACTTGTTCTGGTTGTATACACTTTTATATCCGTACTTTTAAGCAAAGCATTGAGCTTTAGAGCGATGTCTAAATTAGCTTCTTTCTCTACCACACCATTTCCTGAGGCTCCGGGATCTTTTCCACCATGCCCTGCATCTAAAACCATTATTTTTTTATACTTTTGGGTTGGTTTTAGAATTGAAATGATAATATAATCCTTATTCTCACTTACATCATAAGCATAAATGTTCTTTTCTATAAAAGTAAATTCTGTCTTCCCCTCACCATTTTTGGCAATCTGAATAGAGTCAATGATGCCATCTCCAATATTAAAAACACCTTGTCCGTATGTAGAAGAATAATCTCCCGGTAAAATTATCTTATACACTTTATTAAGATAATCATCTTTATGAATGATGCTATTTACATTAAAAGCCGATGAAGGTTTCTTTAAAAGAACCTGTGCACCGCCTCCTCCATTGGTGTACTGAATATTTTTATAAGTTGGAGTAAGGATCTGGATAGACATCCCATTACTTCCCACCTGGGAAGTGTTATACATTGGTTGACCATTTAAATCCAATACAATTCTATAAGTATTCCCATCAAACTGTGCCGTTCTGATCCCTGTTACATACTGGCCCTCTACTGATTTTTCAATAGATTTTAAAGTTGTCTCCGAATAAGGCACATCTATCACCAATCTATCAGGATTGGTTAGTCTGAATACATTCACAGCTGGTCGTGTATTCCCGTAAATCGTAAGTATATCTCCATTGGTATTTTGACTTAATTCCACTTTCTTTAATACCGATTTCCTTAATTGTACAACAAAACTCATTCTATCCGATGCCATTATAATATCATAAGATACCGGAGCCTTTAAATCAAAGACCAATCTGACAGTTTTCGGATTAGAACTATATTGGCTGGACCTTATCGATTGTACAAAAGGATTATTCGATACTTCTATAGTTGTTTCTGAAAGTTTTAAATTTGCGTTTACAATATCTACAACTATTCTGTTATTCTCTAAAAGCATGTCTTCAATAGAACTAATGGGCGAACTTGCGGATACTTTAAACTGATATAATCCATTTGAATGATCTAATGATTTAACAGATATTATATCTGTCGTAGGATTTGAAACACTCGGAATAGGAGCTGTAGGGAATATATCCAGCCCACTTCCATCTGACTCTAAAATAATTGGATTCGATGCCAGTTTAGTAGGAAGTTTTGGAATCTCTGTTGTTGGAATTGTGTCTATTGGCTTTTGTTTGTCGGTTTTATTGTCCGTTTTATCTTCTCCCTTATTGTTTGTATCTCCATTTTTGCTATTATTTTGAGAAGAATCTATCCTGATTTCTCGACTGGCTTCAATCCATTCAACATTAAACCCTATGGTTTCAGCAACAAATCTAACCGGAATCATAACCTTATCATTAATAATTTTGGGTGGCATAGGAATATTTCTAGTCTCCCCATTTACCCATGCCTGATTACTGTTGATTGTAAGAATGACCAGTGTATCTTCCATTCCTACATAAACTTCCTTTGTATCCGCTTTCCACTCTACAACAGCATTCATTGCTTCAAAAACTTCCCTGGTAGGTACTAATGTATTACCATTAAATATAATGGGAGGCATCACAGAGTGAATTTCTTTTTCCTTTACAATTAATTGAATCGGTGCTTCGTCATAAATATGTACTTTCCCATCATAATTAAGCGCTAATGGGCTTGCATAAGCATTATGTACCATTGATAAATTTAAGAAAAGTGCCAATCCTAATATAAACGTTATGTATCTAAAAATCTTCATTTTTCTACCTCCATACCTCTCATTATAGTCCTCCTCGTATAATATACTTAATAAATCTTTCATTTCTTAAAGCTTATATCTTAAAGCTGAAATAGGGTTTCTCCCTAGTCCAGAAGCTTTAGCTAAAAATATGTTATAATTATTGAGATTTAATT
>JAAYMW010000166.1 GCA_012521175.1 Candidatus Epulonipiscium sp. | reverse complement strand
ATCAAACTCTCATGTTAAAATCCTTGCCAAACTCTGGCTTTTTATCCTTCAATCAATGGAATTGATTGGGTTTTCTTGGTTTGTGCTGTTTAGTTTTCAAAGATCGATATTCGTTACTTTTTGCGGCAACGAAGTGTATTATATCACTCACTTCATCACCTGTCAACAACTTTTTGTTTTAATAAACTGGCGGAGAAGGAGGGATTTGAACCCTCGCGCCGCTGTTAACGACCTACTCCCTTTCCAGGGGAGCCCCTTCAACCCCTTGGGTACTTCTCCACAACATAAAGATTAAATTTAAATTAAATATAAACGGAGAAGGTGGGATTCGAACCCACGGCCCCTTTCGGAGTCACTGGTTTTCAAGACCAGCTCCTTAAACCACTCGGACACCTCTCCATATTTGTTTAGCGCTCTTGACGAACGCTTATATAAAATAACATATCTAAAACATGATGTCAAGACATTTTTATTATTTTTTCTTAATAATATTCTAACATGTTCTACCAATTGGTGCTAAAGCCATAAATTATGCCCTTTTTCTTAAAATCGCTTCTCCTATTGTCAAATCTTCTGGGGTTGTAATTTTTATATTCTGGTAATTGCCTTCTAATATTTTTATAGAATATCCTAATCGTTCAACCAACGTTGCGTCATCTGTCCCTAAAAAATTATCTTCTTCCGCCTTTTTATGAGCTTCCAGAATGATAGAAGTTTGAAACGATTGGGGCGTTTGCACCGCCCATAATTCTTCTCTTTTTGGTGTGCTTACAATATATCCTTCTTCGTTACATATTTTTATCGTATCTTTTACTTTTACACCAATGACACAGGCTCCATACCTCCTGGCCCCTTCAACGCTTTTTCCAATCTCTTCGAGCGAAACAAAAGGTCTGGCTCCATCATGAATAAGAACGATTTCTGTCTCAGAGGAAATCTTTTTTAAGCCATTATATACGGATTCTTGTCTTTCTTTTCCTCCTGGAACAATTTTTAGAGCTTTATTAAAAATATATTTTAATTGTATCTCATTTTTAAAGTATTCCATCTCTTCCTTGGATGTAACGACTATAATCTCATGAATCAGAGGAGATTGATCAAATTTTTCTATAGTATGTACAAGAATGGGCTTCCCACCTATGTCCAGATACTGTTTGCTTATTTGTGAGCCCATTCTCTTTCCTCTTCCTGCGGCAGGTATAATGACTGAAGTGTATTTGCTATTTTTCTCCATATCGATCTCCTTCTTAAAAAAACTTCGGAGGGCCACTCCGAAGTTTTGGTTTATTCGTCTTTTGCTTTAGTAAAAATCATTCTTCCAGCTGCTGTTTGAAGCACACTGGTTACAAGCACCTTAATGGTTTCTCCTATATGACGCTTTCCACCCTCTACGACAATCATAGTTCCGTCATTAAGATATGCAATTCCTTGTCCATCTTCTTTGCCATCTTTTATAACTGTTACTTCCATATCCTCTCCAGGAAGCACCACCGGTTTAACGGCATTGGCGAGTTCATTAATATTAAATACAAATACTCCCTGGAAATCTGCTACTTTATTTAAATTAAAATCATTGGTAACAACAATAGCATCCAACTGTTGTGCCATTTTTAATAATTTACTGTCGACTTCAGCAATATCTTTATAATCGATTTCTACAATTTCTACAGGAATTTCCAACTGTTTTTGAATTTCATTTAAAATATCTAATCCTCTTCGTCCTCTGTTTCTTTTAAGAGCATCAGAAGAATCTGCTATATGTCTGAGTTCTTCCAAAACAAAAGTAGGTATTAATATTTTACCTTCAATAAGTCCGGTTTTTAAAATATCCAAAATTCTACCATCTATGATAACGCTGGTATCCAGAATTTTAGGTTTTGCAACACTGTGTTCTACAGTAGACGTATTGTCCAGTATTTTGATTTCTTCCTTTTTCCTTTGAGCAATTTGATATCCTAAATATCCTAAAATCAAATTTAATGCTAGTACAATTAAAGTTCCTATAGGGCCATACTGTAATACAGCAATCCCAAGTAAATTAGCTATAATTAACCCAGTAAAAATACCTCCAACATTAATGACAATTTCTTTTAAAGACATCTTCGTAAATAATTCTTCTAAACTCTTCATCTGTTTTAGTATTAAATCAGTAATTATGGATGATACCGTAAAATAACATATAATGAGTACTAATAAAGCAACACCTAATGCAAAAATAAAATCAAACTTTTCAGGCACTTGTTCAAAAAAGTGTATTGGCTTTAAATATCCAATGTATAAGACATTACATAAAACATAAGTTAAACTTCCTAATATAATGGCAATAATAATTCTTAATATTTTTTTCATTATCTCACCCCCTCTTAATTATAAACATCCAAATATTATTTTAAACAAAATTTAGCAGAAAAGAAAGATTTTTTTAAAATTTATTGTTTATGCATATCTTTCTCCTAATTTTAGACTAGGTACCGCATTTAAATCAAGTCCGTGACGAACCCCTTTAATATATTCATAATAAGCCGCACAGCCAATCATAGCGGCATTATCTGTACATAAAACAGGGGATGGACATTGAAAATAAATATTTTCTCTGCCACAAGCCTCCTGCATAGCTTTCCTAAGGGCTGTGTTGGCTGAAACTCCTCCTGCCAGAGCAATTTTACTTACTCCTTTTTCTTTTGCAGCTGCAATCGTTTTAGATACCAAAACATCAATGACCGATTGCTGGAAACTGGCAGCTATATCTTTCTCATTGATTTCTTCTCCCATCATTTTACATCTGTTCAAATGATTTAAAACAGCAGATTTTAGACCACTAAAGCTAAAATCAAATGAACCCTCTTCCAAATAAGCTCTTGGAAATTCTATTGCATCCGGATTGCCTTCTTTGGCCAGTTTATCCATTTTTGGCCCTCCCGGGTATCCTAGTCCAATGGCTCTTGCAATTTTATCATAAGCTTCTCCTGCTGCATCATCTCTTGTCTTGCCTAAAATTTCATATACACCGTAGTCTTTTACATGAACCAAATGAGTATGCCCTCCTGAGACAATTAAACATACAAAAGGAGGCGCAAAATCTTTGTTTTCAATATAATTGGCCGATATATGGCCTTCTATATGATGAACGCCCACTAAAGGCTTTTTCGCTGCAAAAGCTAAAGCCTTAGCTGCAGATAACCCTACAAGAAGTGCCCCAACCAAGCCAGGACCATAAGTCACTCCAATAGCATCTATATCTTGTAAAGGAATCTTTGATTGCTCTAAGGCTTCATGAATAACCGGATTAATTTTTTCCACATGTTTTCTGGATGCAATTTCCGGAACAACTCCTCCGTACTGCTTATGAAGATCTATTTGGGATGAAATGATATTGGATAAAACCTCTCTTCCATTTTTGACAACTGAAGCAGCCGTTTCGTCACATGAAGTTTCAACTGCTAATATATAGATATCCTCACCATTTTTCATATTTCCAGTTCCTCCGATATACTAAATTTATCTATAATTTCCCATCCAAGGATTCTCCATGTATCATCTATTTGTTTTCTGAGATAATATTCCAAATAATTATCGTCTCCTCCGTTCATATATTGGATGACTTGCACTCTTGCAATATTCTTATTTTTTTCATCGTATTGGGCTGATCTTTGCTTTATTCTGATCACCTTTAAATTTTTTTCCCTATACTCTGCTATTTTAGACTCAATTTTTATCAGTTGGGTTTCAAGGGGGTTAATTTGCAATAATTCGTTATCCAATAAAGATCTTTGTATAGTAACAAGCAGCTCGATCTCTTCATCTTTTGCCTTGCCTCCATATAAATAGGCAATAATTCTGTTGTACATTACCATTACCTGATCGGGGTCACTTAAATAATTCGCTTCATTGCTCAATCCTACTATTTCATCAAATTCAGTGACTTTTTCTTCTACAATCGTTTTTTCTCTTCCGCCATAATAATATGTTCCTACACAAATAAGAATAACGACAATCATTAAAAACTTTCTCATTCCTGTCGCCCCTTCCCGTTCAAGTTCTTTGTTATGACTTCATAAAGTCTTGCTTGATGATAAGGGTTTACATTGTTTTCATAGCTTTCTTCTATAAAGGCACTAGGAATATTTAAGAGCTTATTGATGATAACTTGCACAAACATGCCTAAACTAAGAACAGGGATGATAACCAT
The DNA here is from genome assembly GCA_012521175.1 of Candidatus Epulonipiscium sp. Classification (GTDB taxonomy): domain Bacteria; phylum Bacillota; class Clostridia; order Lachnospirales; family Defluviitaleaceae; genus Defluviitalea. The sequence goes on along the minus strand of JAAYMW010000166.1, from coordinate 17,561 downwards.
ACTGACAGTTTCCCTAAAAACAGGAATACTTTTTGCCAATTCCAGCATACCTATTCCCAGCCAAAATTCTATATACATATCTTTAGGAATATCCATCCTTTGTAAAATCCATTTTCCAATAATAACAGCTAATACCGTAACACCTAAACTGGAAAGCACTAAGTCAATTAAAATTAAAAGCAACGCAAAAGGAAACCCTACAAGAGATAAAGTAAAAAGTAATGCAAGTGCTATTCCCATTAAATATACCACAGTTCCTCTGTATAGAACATCCTTCGTTTGATTCATCAAAGCATTTTCTTGTAAGATCACTGTTCTACTAAAAAGAGATAAGAATAATAAACTGATTATGATTTGCAAAACAACCCTAGCTAATTCAAGAATAAAAAGAGGAATATCGTCCGTATAATGAGAAAACAGTGTTTCATCCCACTGTTTTATAAAAATCCTCAAAGTCGCCATGATAGGTTCTATAGAGCCGTCAATTTGTGAGTTTTGATGGTATATAACATTGGAGGATATGGTTCTTATTTTTCCATTAACAACGCCTGATTCACCAATGTAAACGTCTCCACCATAAACATAAATATTCCCATTAATTATTCCGTCAATTTTAATTTCTCCTTCAAACATATACATATTCCCTGTATGTGTACCCAGAATATGTAAATTAGAAAACAAAAGAAGCGCATCTCCTTTTGTTTTCCCTTGAAGTTCAATTTGTTTCATGAACTGCAAACCAGAAAACTTGTTTTCTTCATTATAAACAGTTACAGCATAAGAAGCAACTGTGAGCATAAGGAATAATAAAACGCCATATAAGAATCGGATTTTTTTCATAGCTCTACCTTTTGCTTACGGTAAATATAATATTTTATAGATGCAAGGACAACTAAAACGGGAATCGCAATCATTTTTAAAGAAGTAAGAATTTGACTTCCGCTGGATACAAGTTCTTGTAGTCTCGTCTTAATATCATTAACATATACAGCTAATACCTCTACCGTAGGAATCATCGCCTGTGCCCAATCCATGGTATAAGGATTACCAAGTAAATAATCTAAAATTGGCTGACTGTAGATACAAAGTAATACACCTATTCCAAACAACAGAGAAAACATTCCCCATAGCATTGCTGTAATATTTTCCATAGACATGGGTTCTTTTAATTTATAATCAACCTCAATGTCTTTAATTTTTGCCATCACTGCAGCTTCAAAACCATCCGGTGCCTCATATACTGCTTCATCCCGCAGTTCATCCATCACCATTTGATAAGTAAAAAAACTTTCTCTGCAAGATTCACATTCTGTAATATGAAAATTGAGTTTTTGCGCCTCTTCCATACTAAGAATTCCGTCCATATATTTCATGATCAGCTTATCTGCATGATTACATTCCATAGATTCCACCCTCCTTGGATTTCAAAAGATATTCTTTTAACATTTTTCTAGCCCTAAATATCCGGTTTTTCACTTTCGATAAGGGTTCGTTAATGACATCCGATATTTCTTGATAAGATAAGCCCTGCTGATGAAACAATATGATAGGAATTCTATACATCTCAGGTAGCGCATTTAAGGCATCTATTACTTCATTAGATTTTTCCTGGCGAAGATACTCTTCCTCAGGGCCTCCTTCGCTTGAAGGCTCATAAGGCATTTCTTCCACAGAAATCGTGGTTTGTTTTTGCTTTCTTCTTGAATCAATAACCAAATTCGTAGTTATTCTCATAATCCAGGTAGAAAATTTATAGGTAGGTTCATATTTGTCTAAATTACGATAAACCTTAATAAATACCTCTTGTGCTAAATCGTTTGCTTCTTCAGAATCATTCGTCATTCGAAGAATGATGGAATAAACCAGGTTCTTATAGCGAGATACCAATTCTTCAAACATTTCTTTTTTACCATGAAGACAGTGTTGAATAATCTCATAATCTTCCATAGATCTCACCGCCAGTATATAAACTTTTTATGAAATAAAAAATTTCCCTCTACATACAAGAAGCCAAACTTTCTTACTTCATAAGTACAAAATAGTCCATTCCTTGTACTCTATACTAGATACGACTTAATATATTTTAAAGTCTGAAATAATATTATTATACCATGATTACGCATTTTTTTCCTGTGTAAAACTTAAATTCTTAATCATGCGTTCTTCACCTAATTTAGTGTTAGGAAAGATCTCTGTGGCTACACTTAAATAGGCTTCTGGTTCTGACAGGGCTGGACTAAAATGGGTAAGCCACAACTCCTCTGCTTCTGCTTCTTTGGCTAAGTACGCTGCTTCTGAAAAGGTCATATGCTTATTTTTCTGTGCCTGAGGCTTGTCTTCATCATCCCCATACATGCCCTCACATACAAATAAATCCGCTTTATAAACAGCATCAATAAGTTCTGAAACAGGGCGGCTATCCGTACAGTATGCCACTTTAATTCCTTTTCTTTTATCTCCTGAAACCATATCAGGCGTATAGATGTTGCCATTCCATTCAACCGTTTCTCCTTTTTGAAGTTCCTTCCAAAAACGGGTAGGTATATTAAGCGCCATCGCTTTGTCAGGTTTAAACTTAGGTCTCCTTTCAAGCTCTATAACATAAGCAAAACAGGAAATAGTGTGTTCTACCGGTACAGCTTTTATGAAAAGATCCCCTGAAGGAATAATTGTTTCCTCCGAAAGTTCTATAAATTTTAGTTCAAAAGGCAATTCCGGTGCAATAATCGTTAATCCCCGAACAACTTTTTCTAATCCTGTCGGCCCTATTAAAGTAATCGGTTCGGTTCTTCCCGAATTTCCAATGGTTAATAAGAGTCCGGCAAGGCCTGTAACATGATCTCCATGATAATGGGTAAAACAAATGGTATCTATTGTCTTAAACCCCCATCCCAACATTTTTAAAGTAATTTGAGTACCCTCACCACAATCAATAAGAAGCTTTCTACCGTTATATCGTATCAGCAAAGCTGTAAGCCATCTGTTTGGCAAAGGCATCATGCCTCCTGTACCTAAAAGACATACATCTAACATAAAAAATCTCCTTAAAAATATATTTTAGAATAATTGTTCATTATAATATTATACCCGAATTGAATATGTTCATTGTATCAAAAAATCACGTATCAATAAATACATACCCCTTGCATTTTTTTGGAATTTATGATATTACATAAGATAATATTCTAAATGCAAAATTTTTGCATTTAGAATTTATGTTGATAAAGGAGACTGAGTATTATGAAAAAATTCTTACTATATATGATGGTATTGAGTTTTTCTATATTGATTTTATCCGGTTGTTTAGCACAGAAGGAGTCTTCTTCCTCAGAAAACAATTTAGTAACGATGTATACCAGCATCTATCCCCTATATGATTTTGCCCAAAAGATTGGGCAGGATAAAGTGGAGCTTCATCTAATAGTACCTCCCGGTTCCGAACCCCATGATTGGGAACCTACTGCAAAATTAATGGGTCAAATGGAGAAAGCAGATATCCTCGTCTATAATGGTCTTGGAATGGAATCATGGGCTGAAAAAGTCATTGGTTCTATTAACCATTCCAATTTAATCGTTATCAATGCTTCTGAAAATATAGAACCATTAAAATCAGATAAAAATGGGCATGAAGATGAGTTTGAACTTAAAGATGAAGATGAACATGAACATGATCACATACTGGATCCTCATGTATGGTTAGACCCAATTAATGCTATCACACAGGCCGAAAATATAAAAAATGCTCTTGTTAAAGTGGACAGTGCAAATAAAGAATTCTATGAAAGTAATTTTGAGGAATTAAAAAATCGCCTTCAAGAACTGGATGAAGAATACCGCACTGAATTATCCAAACTTCCCAGAAAAGAAATTGTTGTCTCCCATGCTGCCTTTGGTTATCTGGCTAAAAGATACGGACTTAAGCAACTGTCTATTTCCGGTCTGTCGCCACAGGCAGAACCTACGCCTTCCCAAATGGCAGAGATCTCTGATTTTATTAAGGAACACAAGATCCAGTATATCTTTTTTGAAACTTTAACTAATCCTAAACTGGCAGAAGTCATTGCAAAAGAAACAGGTGTGAAATCTTTAGTCCTTAATCCTTTAGGTGGATTAACCCAAAAGGAAATAGAGGAGGGTAAAGATTATTTCAGTGTTATGGAAGAAAATTTAGATGCTTTAATAGTAGCTTTAGGAGAATAGTTATGGATAAAATACTTGAAATTAAAAATTTATCCTTTGGATACGATAATAAATTAATCTTAGACAATATCAATTTTGAAATCAATAAAGGGGATTATATTGGCATCGTAGGTCCTAATGGCTCGGGCAAAAGTACCCTTCTTAAAATCATTCTTGGCTTATTAAAGCCTACAAAAGGAAGTATAGAATTGTTCGGACAACCAGTTGACTCTTTTAAAGATTGGGGGAAAATCGGTTATGTAGCTCAAAAAGCCGCTTCTTTTAATACCAGTTTCCCTGCTACCGTTGAAGAAGTTGTCGCTGCAAATTTATATCCTCAGCTCGGTTTATTTAAAAGAATAAAGAAACATCACATGGAAAGGGTATATGAAGTCCTTGAATTGGTAGGTATGAAGGAATATAGCAAAAGACTGATCGGCAATCTTTCTGGTGGGCAGCAGCAAAGAGTATTTATTGCAAGAACGCTGGTAAGCTCTCCTCAGATTATCTTTTTGGACGAACCTACTGTCGGAATAGATATTCAGTCTCAAGACAGTTTTTATGAACTTTTAAAAAATCTGAATAAAAATATGCATATTACCATCGTAATGATATCCCATGATATAGGGGTCATAACTGAAAAAGCAAATCGTGTAGCCTGTATGGGCGAAAAGAAACTCATTGTCCATGATATGGATTCGAATATACCCATTACAAAAATTCTTTCTCAGGTGTATGGCGAAAAAATGAACCTTTTACACCATCATCATTAAAATTCCCCTCTAACGAAAGGAGTTTTATAGTGTTAGAAATATTATCGTACGGCTTTATGCAACGCGCTCTTCTTGCCGGGGTAATTATTGGCTTTTTATGCCCTCTTATGGGTATATTTATTGTCCTTAGAAGAATGTCTCTTATCGGAGACGGATTATCCCATGTAGCCCTCTCAGGTATTGCTGCCGGAATACTTCTAAATGTATCTCCCCTGGGAGTTACTCTTACTTTTTCTGTGATTGCTGCCTTAGCCATTGAAAAGTTAAGAAAAAGCTATGAAAAATACGCTGAATTATCCATTTCCATCATAATGTCTTTTGGAATAGGCCTGGCCGTTATATTAATCAGTCTTTCAAAATCTATTTCTTTTGACTTATTTGGTTATTTGTTCGGAAATATAACTACTGTATTGCCTTCGGATTTATGGGTGATTTTAGGGTTAGGGATTGTAGTGATTATTTCTACCTGGCTTCTTTATAAAGAGTTGTTTTATATGGCATTTGATGAAGAAGCCGCTCTTTTGTCAGGGGTGCCTGTAAAAGGTATTAATTTATTTTTTATTGTGCTTATAGCTGTTACAATTACTCTTTCCATGCGCATTGTAGGGATACTTCTCGTATCTTCCCTAATGGTACTTCCTGTAGCTGCAAGTCTTCAAATTGCCCACAGCTTTAAACATGCTGCTTTTCTTTCCATTATTTTTTCTCAAACAGCAGTGATTTTAGGGATTATTATCTCCTACTATTTTGAACTCGCTTCGGGAGGTACCATTGTTTTACTCGCTGTATTAATCCTTGTATCTGTTTTATTATTTAAATATCTTAAAAATACTGCAAAAAAGAAAAATGAACAGGCTTAAGCCTGTTCATTTTTCTTTTTTGCACATTCTTTACAATATCCATAAAGTTCGAAACGATGATCCGTTAACACAAAATCTTCCTCTTTTAATTCATCATTGATATTCTTTAATGGACAAAAATCTATAATCTGCGATTTCCCACAATCCTTACAAATAATATGGTGATGGTGTTTATCATTACAAACCAACTTATATTTAGAAGCTTCTCCATTCATATTAATTCTATGAACAAGATGGACATTCTCCAGAATCTCCAAATTGCGATAAATGGTTGAAACATTGGTTTTAGAATGCCTTTCTTTGGTTTTTTTATAAATTTCTTCTACGGATAAAACATGTCCTTTATAATCCATCAAAACATCCAGAATGGCTCTTCGCTGATTCGTCAATTTATAGCCTTGACTTTTTAAATTATTTTTTACTTCATTTAAATCCATTCTTTGTCACTCCTAAAAAACAACCTTACAAATACTGTATAACAGATTTGTAAGGATTGCAAGAACAAAAACCTATATGGAAATCTTAAATGTTTTAACCCATTCATCATAGCAACGTTGGCAAACGTCAAAATCATCTTTTTTTCCATCCTTTTTTGAATCATATCCCCATACTTTTTCTATATGAAGGAAATCTTCAAAGTGGTTATGGGCGTTTTTAGCAATTTTTTCTCCACAAATATTGCAATAAATTTCTTCTACGATTTCTTTTTCGATAGATACTTTTTTGTATTTTTTCATGTTTGCCCTCCATCAAATCTTCTAAGTACTTATAGAAAGCGTATTTCTTCTGTAAATCCCTTGAATCTATTATACCCTCCACGTTTTGACATGTATAGAGGTAAAATTTGATTTGATTTGTGGTTTCTGTAATTTATTTTCTTTTTCCTCCAATTTTTTTAGTCTCAACAAGGCTTCCTCTATAAAATCGTTTCAATTTATTATACACCTTTCCGTGAATAGTATCCTCAGGATATCTGCCGTTTTCTCCTTTTTGTCCTGCTGGAATCCCTGTTAATATCTCTATCCCTTCATCAATATGACGTATTGGATATATATGAAATTTGCCTTTCTCTACGGCTTCTATAACTTCATCTTTAAGCACCAAATCTTTTACATTTTGATACGGTATAATGACTCCTTGTTCTCCTGTTAATCCTCTAATCTTACATAGTTTGAAGAATCCTTCTATCTTGTAGGACACTCCCCCAATAGGCTGAATTTCACCTCTTTGATTAATAGATCCGGTAACAGCTATACCTTGTTTTATCGGTACTTCAGCAAGACTCGATAAAATAGCGTATAACTCTGTACTCGATGCACTGTCACCGTCAACACCATAATAGTTTTGTTCAAAACAAATTCTGCAAGAAAGGGAAAGTGGAAACTCCTGAGCATAAGTCTGCCCTAAATAACCGGCCAGAACATGAACGCCTTTGTTATGAACTTTTCCGCTCATTTCAGCTTCTTTTTCAATATTAATAATTCCTGATTGGCCCATATAAGTCGTAGCGGTAATTCTCGTTGGTTTAGCAAATACATAATCCCCCGTATCCAATACCGCAAGACCGTTAATCTGCCCGATTTTCTCCCCATCACAATCTATCATAATAATATTTTCATTCATCATTTCTTCCATTTTTTCTTCGTATAGGTTGGAGCGTTTTTCTTTTTCTATAATAGCCTTTTCAACATGTTCCGATGTGACGATATCCTTTTTATCTATTTTTGCCCAGGTGTTGGCCTCACATAAAATCTCAACAATACTGTTAAATCTGGTAGTTAATTTTTCTTGATTTTCTGCCATCCTGGAAGCATACTCTACGACTTTGGCTACTGCTCCGGCATCAAAGGGGACGGTTTTTTCTCTCTGGCAGAAAGAACGAATAAATCTGGCAAGCATTTTAACATTTTGGGAGTTATTCGGCATTTCCGAGTCAAAATCCGCACGGATTTTAAATAACTTTTTAAAGTCCTCATCATATTCATATAATAGATTATATATATAACTGCTTCCTACCATAATAACCTTTACTTCTACGGGGATCGGTTCCGGTTTTAGGGAAGAAACAGCCGTAAGTCCAATCAGTTCTCTTAAACTTTCAATACTGACTGCTTTTGTTTTTAAAACCCTTTTTATGGCTTCCCAAGACTGAGAATTCGTTAATACATCCATAGCCTGTAATATTAAATAACCGCCATTGGCCTGATGAAAGAGTCCGGGCTTTATTTTGGTAAAATCCGTAGTTAAATTCCCAAATTCATTATCATATTCTATTTGACCAATTAATTTATTGTATGTGGGATTAAAGTCTATAACAACCGGAGCGCCTTTGGCATCTGTATTATCTATAAACAAATTGACTCTATATTTTATAATAACATCTTCAATGTTCTTTCTGATCACAAAGGGGAGGATGGAAGCTATTTGTTCTTCCTCTTCGTTTTCGCTATCCAAAAATTCCTCAATATTCTCCAAAATATCTTCTTGGACTGCTTCTAAATATTTATTAACTCTGTCAAATTCTTTATATTTTTCTTTTAAAGCGCTAATATGATGCCCTACTGCAAACAAGCCAATTTTATATTCTAAATCTTCTATCTCCTGCTTTACCTTTTTTTCCAACTCTCTTAAAGTCTTAACGATTTCCGTGACTTCATCCTGGATTTCCTCTGTCACTTTTGATAACCTATCTTTTATTTCTTCATTTAAATTCTCATATTCACTTTCATCAATCGCCTCTCCATTAATAAGAGGCAGAAAATATATGCCGGAATTGGTGACCTTTACACCAAAGCCTAATTCTTTTGCTCTCTCCTTCATTTTCTTAACAACTTCATCTTTATCGGTTTGATAGCGTTTTATAATTTCTGCTTTTTCTTTCTCATATTCCTCTGAATTAAAGGCTTTGGGAATCTCTTCGAGTAGAAACTCAATGAGCTCATCCATATCATCTCGAAATTCTTTTCCTAAGCCTGGAGGGAAGCGAAGTGCTAAGGGATTGCTTGGTTTATTGAAATTATATACATAACACCAATCATAAGGAATAGGCTCATTTTTTGCGATTTTCTGAACGAAAGATTTCGCATAAGTAGTTTTGCCTGAACCGGTTGGGCCTGACATATAAATATTGTAGCCTCCCATTTTGATATGCAGTCCGAATTCCATTGCTTTTACAGCTCTTTCTTGGCCGATAATGCCTTCCATTGGTTCCAGTTCGTCAGTTGTTCTAAAATCAAAATCCGAGGGATTGATAAATTTCTTCAGATCTCTATAGGACAATTCGTGAAATTTCTTCATATTTCCACTCCTTTCTCTATACTATTATATTCAATAAGGAGAATTGATTTCCTCTTCAATCAAAATGTTTTTAGTAGTATGACAACTTTCTCCCCTATAATAAAACGTCTTCTGCTTTAGAAGACGTTTTATTATTTAAAATATTTCCACATAATTATAGCATTTTCCCCTGTGTCCTGATAATATCCTTTCCTTAGCCCTTCACTAACAAAACCGAATTTTCTATATAAATTCTGTGCTTTGATATTGCTTTCTCTTACTTCTAAAGTAAGGCCAAAAAAATGCTTTCTTTTCGCTTCATCTATAAGATGCTGCATGAGTAAAGTTCCCACACCCTGATGCTGAAAATCGGGATGCACTGCGATATTCGTAATATGTCCTTCATCTACAATAATCCACATTCCTGCATATCCTAAGACAGCATCCTCTGATTCTGCAACAATATAATACGCCAAAGAGTTTTCTTTTAACTCATTTTCAAAAGCTTCTTTAGACCATGAAATTGAAAAGCAACTTTTCTCAATCTCATGAATCCTGGGGATATGCTCTTCTTTCATTGGAGAAATCTTTATCATAAGCTTCTCCTTGTCTTAGCTTCATATTCTCTTTCCGCCTGAGATTTTCTTAAATAAAAAGGAATAAACTCCATAGAATCCTGGTATTTCCCTTCTTTGGCAAGAATCATCCCCAAACTTCCAATAGAAGATGCTTTCTGCATATTGCAGGATGGTGGAGCAAAATAATACCGCCAGTCATTTATTTCTTCTTTTATTTTGTCCTTATATACCGGAACCCCATCTCCTAAGAAAATGATAGGTCTATTATATTCTTTGGCTTTTTTAACGCACTCATTAATCTCAATAGCCAAATAATCCGACTGCCTTTTTAAAATATCCTCTTCCCACAAATAAAAAGCTGTGTACACTTGATTTCTTTTAGCATCCATAATCGGGCATATTAAATAGTCGGTATATGTAATATTATATGCTAACCCATCGAGGGTTGGAACTCCAATAATCGGTTTATTCAGGGCATAAGCGAGTCCCTTTGCCGTTGCAACGCCTATTCTAAGTCCGGTAAATGACCCCGGGCCACTGGCTGCTGCAATATAATCGAGAGATTCTAAATCCACATTCACCATCTTGCAAATAGAATCAATCATCGGCAAAAGAGTCTGTGAATGAGTTTTTTTATAATTTATCGTAAGTTCTATTAATAATTTATCATCTTCTATAATGGCTACTGAGGCTACATTGCCTGATGAATCCAAAGCTAGTATCTTCACTTCAATCCGTCCTTTTTATTCGAAATAGTAATTTTTCTATAATTTTCACCTTTAGCTAAATCTTTCTTAATATGAATCCAAAGGGCAGAATCCGGTATTAAATCTTCAATCAGATCTGCCCATTCGATTAAGCATACACCATCACCAAAAAAGTATTCTTCATATCCTATTTCATCCATTTCATCTATATCGGTAATCCTATATACATCAAAATGATATAAGGGAAGTCTGCCTTCATATTCATTAACCACTGTAAAAGTAGGGCTAGTTATAGGTTCGTTGATATCTAATCCTTCTGCTAAACCTTTTGCAAAAGCAGTCTTTCCAACCCCCAAATCTCCTATAAGGCAATAGATGTCTCCCCTTTTGCAGGAATGTCCTATACCAATACCAATTTGCTTCGTTTCACCTTCAGAATGACTTTCATAAACCATTAGTATTTTCTTTCCTTTCGATATTGTACTATCTTAATATATTATGTTTAATTGTATTATTTTTTATAAAAATATGCAAGAAAAAAGAATGGGTAAGCCCATTCTATCCTTCTCATGTTATTTATTTCTGCGGAAAAGTGGTTGAAGCGCCTTATACACGCCATAACTTAAAATAGAAATGCCACTGGCTTTTAACAGGTTAAAAGGCACAATAGAGTATAGAACCAAAGTTTTTAAGTCGGTGATCGCTGCATTTACTTTGGTGCCCATTGCTACAATCACATCGACACTCATTCCAAAAAGGACTGCATAAAAAGGAATCATTACGAAATAATTCATAAGTCCGCCGACTGCCGCCATAGAAATTGTTCCACCAAAACAACCAATAATGAATCCTTTTAAATTTGGCTTATACTTATATACAAGTCCAAGAGGGAATACATAGGCTGCCCCCACGATAAAATTGGCTAAAGGACCTACGAAACCTGTATCGCTTCCGGAAACCATGTAAAGAAATGCTTTAGCAAACTGAATAATAACTCCTGCGGCCGGTCCCATCGCTAATACACCAATCACTGAAGGGATATCACTGACATCCATTTTCAAAAACGGTGGAAAGCCTGGTATAGGGAAGTCCAGCCTCATAAGGATAAATGCCAAAGCGGATAATAATCCCATCTTTACTAAATTCGTTGTTTCAAATACTCTTTTCTTTTGACCTGCTACTCTTTGAATGTTTTCCATTTCGACTCCTCCTTGTTATTTTTGGGGCTGCTATGCAATAAAAAAAGCAGCCAGAGGATTCTTCGGACTGCTTGGAAATGCGCAATATATCGCCATTCTTCTCCCATCCAGACTGTACTGTCGGTTTTGGAATTTCACCAAATCAATGCATAATGCACTCGCGGACTATCACCGCCGGTCGGGAATTTCACCCTGCCCTGAAGAATCTCCTTATTTAATTCGCATTTATTATACTATATGATTTTATATATGTCAACTTTCATATAGGATAAAACTTTTAATATTCCATTTCATATTTATAAGTCTCTGTACTTTGTGTTTCTTCCATGCCACAAGACAAATAAAACTTTTTAACATTTTCCGATGAACTTTTTAGGGTAATACTAATCTTTTTTGTATCAGGCAAAGACCAATAATAATTTAAAACCGTCATATAAAGTACTTTACCCATCCCTCTTCTTCCGTACTTATCTATAACACCCAGGGTATCAATACGACGATTCATTCCGTTGTCTTCTGCTATACTTTCTACACCGCAAAAACCAATTAATTTTTCTTTTCCGGTGCTCCTGCTCACTCTATACATTAGAAAAATTTCATGGCTGTTATTGGGATCTGATAAAACTTCGAGCTGCTTTTCTCCATCTTTTACATTGCCAAAGATTTCTTTATAGGTTTCTAAGAACTGCTCTTTATCCTTTATTGCTTTTGATCTTCTAATTTCAATACCTTCGGGGCACTCTACTTCCTGAAGAATCGGTTCATTCATTTCCATTCTAAAGAAGCTTCTTTTATACTCAAATCCATGCTTTATCAAAAAGTCTATGCCTTCTTCATTTTCTGTGTCAACTTGAGCATAGATAGAATGAATTCCTACCTTTTTTGCTTTACTAAGGATTGCTTCCATTAAGGCGCTTCCTACCCCTTGATTGCGATAAAGAGGATTTACAACAATCCCGTATAAATCTGCATTGGGGTTCCCCTCTTTTCGGACTAAATCCAATCCTCCAAAACCTATAATCTGATTGTCTTCTTCTGCAACCATTAATATGAGTTCTTTTTCCTCCCAGTCCTTTTTCATTTCCTCTACATTTTTATAAACCGGATAGAAAAAATATGTCTCCTTGTTTGCCTGTGCATTGATTATTAATTGGCCGACCTCGTGATAGTCATCGTTAAACGACCTAACTTCCATTTTCTTTCTCCTTCCTTAAATCCCTTTCATCGTTAATGCAATTCTTTTCTTGTTTATGTCAACACTTAATACAGATACTTTAATAATATCACCCACACTGACAACCTCTAACGGATGCTTGATAAACTTGTCTGCCATTTCTGAGATATGAACGAGTCCATCCTGGTGAACACCAATATCCACAAAAGCACCAAAATCTGTAATATTGCGTACAGTTCCCATTAAAACCATGCCCGGTTTTAAATCATTCAACTCAAGGACATCGCTTCTTAAGATTGGCTTTGGCATATCTTCCCTTGGATCTCTTCCTGGCTTTTCCAACTCTTTGATAATATCTTCCAGGGTAGGTACACCTATTTCTAATTCTTCTGCTAATATATTTATATCCTCTATTTGCTCTCTTATATTCTTTATTTTGGATTCTAATATATCTTTTTCAGTATAGCCCAGATATTTCAGCAAAGCCTTTGCTGCCTTATAAGATTCCGGGTGAACCCCCGTTCTGTCTAAACCATTGTCTGATTCGGGAATACGTAAAAATCCGGCACACTGTTCAAATACTTTAGGACCTAATTGTTTTACCTTTAATAACTCTTGTCTTGTTGTAAATTTACCATTCGTTTCTCTATAGTCTACGATATTTTTAGCTACACTATTTTTTATTCCTGCCACATATTGAAGCAAGGAAACTGAAGCCGTGTTTAAGTCTACGCCAACTCGATTCACACAATCTTCTACGACTCCATTAAGAACTTCTTCTAATCTTTTTTGATTCATATCATGCTGATATTGCCCTACTCCAATGGACTTAGGATCAATCTTAACCAATTCTGCCAGAGGATCTTGAAGTCTTCTTGCAATGGAAGCTGCACTTCTTAGCCCTACATCAAACTCCGGAAATTCCTCCGAGCCTAAAGGGGACGCAGAATATACAGAGGCACCTGCCTCATTGACAATAATATAATGCACCTCTTTATCCAGCTCTTTAATAAGTTCTGAAACAACCATTTCGGATTCTCTGGATGCGGTTCCATTCCCAATGGCAATGATATTGACATTATATTTTTTGATCAGCTCTTTTAATAGTTCTTTGGCCTCCTCCACTTTATTTTGTGGAGGAGTTGGATAGAGCACAGTCGTATCTAATACCTTCCCTGTTTCATCCACAACGGCAATTTTACATCCTGTGCGAAATGCCGGATCCCAGCCCATAACCACTTTATTCTTAATAGGCGGCTGCATCAAAAGCTGTGAAAGATTGTTCTTAAAAACAACTAATGCACCGGTTTCAGCTTTTTCTGTTAATTCATTTCTTATTTCTCGCTCTATAGCGGGGGCTATTAATCGTTTATAGCTATCTTCTATTACAGCTTTTAAGAGTTCTACAAAAGAACTTTTGTCATTCTTAATAATTTGTTTTTCCAGGAAACCCTCTATACTATCCATAGGCGCTTCTATTTTAACAGACAGCACTTTTTCTTTTTCTCCTCTGTTAATCGCTAATATTCTATGCCCAGGAATACTCTTAATTGCTTCATTGTAGTCATAGTACATTTCATATACGGATTCTAAGCTCTCATCCTTTGCTTTTGTAACAAGTACGCCTTTATTAAAGGTTTCCTGACGAATGTATTTGCGATAATTGGCATTATCAGAAATCCATTCCGCTAAAATATCCATTGCCCCTTGCAGAGCATCTTCTATGGTGTGGACTTCTTTTTCAGGATTGATATAGTCCCTGGCAATTTCTTCAGCACTAAGGTTAGAATCTTGTTCCCACAAGATTTGTGCAAAAGGCTCCAGTCCTTTTTCCTTTGCAATGGTAGCCCTTGTCCTTCTCTTAGGTCTAAAAGGTCTATAGATATCTTCTAATTCTGTTAAGGTTTCAACTTTTTCAATTTGTTTAACCAGTTCATCGGTTAATTTCCCTTGTTCTTCAATACTTCTTGTTACCTGCTCCTTTTTATCGGCTAAATTTCGAAGATAGTTTAATCTTTCATAAAAATTACGGAGTGTTACATCATTTAAGGAACCTGTGGCTTCTTTTCGATATCTCGCAATAAAAGGAATTGTGTTTCCTTCATCAATGAGTTTTACCGTATTTTCAACTTGAAAAAGTTTTAACTCAAATTCTTCCTGCAGTTTTTTAATAATGTCCATTTTACCCACCATTTCAATTTTCTATTTTACATTAATACTATTATAAACGATTTATTTACTCTGAACAATATTTACAAAGAATTATTCACGCTTTTTTCCATATATTGTAACACAAGTTTCTACGATACATATTATAATAATAGGTCAAGTGAATAGGGAAATCGGAGGAATTTCCTATGTAACAAGAAAGCGACTACGTCGCACTTGTGAAATAAGAAAGTTTGGTCCCTTGCAAGCAAGACGAACTTTCTTATTTCATAAAATAAGCGGCTAAAAGCCGCTGGATATAAAAACGGCTCCATGGACCAACAGGCGTTCATGGAGCCGCTGTGTTTTAATTTTATCTTTCAATTGCCAACCTAAATTGTTCATGGATTGCATTCATAGCATCTTCTGTATATTTTTCATCAATCAGTACGGAAATTTTTACTTCAGAGGTAGAAATCATATTGATATTAATCCCTGCATTATACATCGCTTCAAACATCATTGCCGCTACTCCCGGATTGGTTGCCATACCTGCTCCAACAATAGAGACTTTTGCTATTTTGTCGCTGTATACAACATCCTTTGCTGTTAATCTTTCTTTATTTTCATTAATAAGTTTTAACGCATCATGTAAATCATCTCTTGCTACTGTAAAGGAAATGTCTTTCGTACCGTCACGACCAATAGATTGTAAAATAATATCTACACTAATTTTATGTTTTGCCAATAATGAGAACAATTCAAAAGCCTTTCCTGGAGTATCTTCTACACCAATAACAGAGATTCTGGCTACATTTTTGTCACCTGCTACACCACTTACCAACATTTTTTCCATATTACATACCTCCTTAACGACTGTTCCTTCTGCATTGGTTAAGCTGGATCTTACAACGAGTTCTACATTATATTTTTTTGCAATTTCAACAGAACGGTTATGGAGAACCTTTGCTCCTAAAGAAGCCAGTTCTAACATTTCATCGTATGATATTTCCTTTAACTTTCTTGCATTCTTAACGACTCTCGGGTCAGCAGTATATACGCCGTCTACATCCGTATAAATCTCACATTTATCTGCCTTTAATGCGGCAGCTAAAGCAACCGCAGTAGTATCCGATCCGCTTCTTCCAAGAGTAGTAATATCTTCAAATCTATTAATTCCTTGAAAACCTGTAACCAATACAATATTTTTTCTGTCTAATTCAGCTTCTATTCTTTCCGTGTGAATTTTCTTTAATCTTGCGTTGCTATGGGTACGGTTAGTATACATTCCTACTTGAAAAGCATTCAATGATACAGCAGGATACCCCAGTTTTTGAATGGCCATTGCCATAAGGGCAACAGATATTTGTTCCCCCGTAGATATAAGCATATCCATTTCTCTTCTGGAAGGATGTAAATCTATCTCATGGGCTTTTGCAATAAGTTCATCGGTAGTATCTCCTTGCGCTGATAAAACAACAACTACATCGTTTCCTTGTTTATAGGTTTCGATGATACGTTTTGCAACATTAAATACTCTTTCTACATTGGCGACAGAGCTTCCTCCAAATTTTTGTACAATTAACAAGTTTGGTTCCCTCCTCATATCTTAAAAAAATAATCGATTAATTCATATCCTTTAGAGAAGTAATGATTACTTCGCTGAGTGAATATTTCATCATATTTTTGTTCTGGATTGAGTACTTCTTTATTTTTACGATATATTAAATACGGTACGGGGTCATCTGTATGCGTTCTAAGTCTAAGGGGTGTGGGATGATCCGGCAAAATCATAATACAATAGTCTTCTCCTAAGGCATCTAACTCTTGTACGATAACTTTCACAACCTTTTCATCCAAAAGCTCTATAGATTTAACTTTGTTCTCTAATTCGTTTCTATGTCCGCATTCATCAGGTGCTTCCACGTGGACATATACAAAATCCTGTCCTCGTTTTAATTCATTGATTGCTGCCATAGCTTTGCCTTCAAAATTTGTATGGATATTTCCGGTAGCTCCTTCTACATCAATAGACCTAAGTCCTGCACAAATTCCAATGCCCTTTATTAAATCAACTGCGGAAATAACAGAACCCTTTAGGCCGTATTTTTCCTCAAAAAGAGGGAGCTTAGGTTTTCTTCCTTCGCCCCAAATCCAAATGGAATTTGCAGGTTTTAACCCTCTTTTAACTCTTTCTGCATTGACAGGATGAACACTTAAGAATTTATAGCTCTCTTTCATCATATTTAAAATAATATTTTTTTGTGAACCCTTTGGAAGATAATCTTTAATACTTTTTCCCAATATATCATGGGGAGGCGTTAAATCAAACTCATCAGTACCTTTATGCCATACCATTAAATGCCTGTAACTTATTCCGGGATGAAATTCTATATCTTTGGATTTGAAGTGTTCATTAACAGCTTTTATCAATTCCCTTGCTTCTTCTGTTGAGATCTCATCCGCACTATGGTCCAAAATGACTTTATCTTCATATTCTCCCTCGTGGGAAAGAGTTACTAAATTGCATCTAAAGGTGACATCACTGTCTAAAAGTTCTACCCCCATGCTGACTGCTTCCAATGGTGATCTGCCTGTATAATAGAGACTGGGATCATAACCCAATACAGACAGATTGGCAGTATCGCTTCCAGGAGCCATTCCCTT
>JAAYMW010000165.1 GCA_012521175.1 Candidatus Epulonipiscium sp. | reverse complement strand
TCCCTGGAAATACCCAGACCACAGAACAGCAGGAATCCGTCAATGAACCTACTGAAGCATCTGATGAACAAAAGAATGAAACATTATCCCCTGCCATCGACTTTACCTTAGTGGATCAATACGGCAACGAGCATACGCTCTCAGATTATAAAGGCAAAGTGGTATTTTTAAATTTCTGGGCGACCTGGTGTCCTCCTTGTCAAAAAGAAATGCCGGATATCGAAGCAATGTATCAGGAATATAACCAAAACCAAGAAGATGTAATCTTCTTAGGGGTTGCCAATCCTAAAAGTGAAAAGAATCCGAATACCAGAGAAGTAGAAAAAGAAGGTGTAATAGAGTTTTTAGAAGAAAATAACCTGACTTTCCCTGTAGTGTTTGACGAAACCGGTGAAATATTTAGCCAATATGGTATTACTGCTCTGCCCACAACTTTTATGATCGATAAAAATGGAAATATTTACGGTTATGCCCCCGGAATGCTGACAAAAGATATGATGAAAAATATCATCCAGCAAACTTTAGATTCCACAAAGTAAACATAAAAAGCAAGGATTATCGTGCATAATCCTTGCTTTACCATTTACGGCTGCTACCGCCACCGCCTGAAGAACCTCCGCCGCCTTTAAAGCCGCCTCCGCCATATCCACCCCCACCGAAACCGCCGTTTCCGCCGCCCCGTCTTCCACCAAAGATAGAGCTCCAAAAAAGCATTTCAAAAATAAATCTGGTGAGTCTTCCTCTTAATAAAAAAATATCTATCAGAAAAAGTATAATGAGTAAAGTAGGTATACTTTTATTCATTCTATTATTCCTTTGAATTGCGCTCTGAGGGATGGTATCTGGAACACCTATCAGTTCTATATCGTATTCTTCGGCAACTTCTGATGCCAGAACCTGATATGTTGCGATGATTCCTGAATCATAATCTCCTTCCGCCAGATAAGGAATCAGATATTCATCCTGAATCCTTCCGGTTTTAGCATCGGGCAAACGCCCTTCCAGACCATAACCTACCTCAATCCTTGATTCTCTTTCATTGGGTGCTATAAGTAGCAAAACCCCGTTATTTTCTTCTTTTTGCCCTATGCCCCACTGTCTGAATAATGTATTGGCATATTCTTCAATGGAAGCTCCCTGAAGGCTGTCTATAACAACAACTACAATCTGTGCTCCAGTTTTTTCTTCCAGCTCTTTTGCCATGTTTTCAATGGTTTGTTTAGTACTGCTGCTGAGAACTCCTGCAAAATCACTGACATAATAATTTGACGGAGAGGGAATATCTATTTCTGCACCTGCCATACCGGGTATACATAATAAGAATAAAATACCTATCAGCAAGGCACTCATTCTTCTTGTCATATTATCCCTTCCTATCATCAGAATTCAACCTTTGGCGCTTCTTTGCTGCCTTCATCTGCCTGGAAATACTCTCTTCTTTCGTAACCAAACATACTGGCAATGATATTGGCAGGAAATTTTTTGATTCTTGTGTTATAGGCTTGAACGGCATCATTATAGTCTTTTCTTGCTGTTGCGATTCTGTTTTCCGTTCCTGCCAGTTCATCCTGCAGGGCTCTAAAATTCTGGTCTGCTTTTAAAGTCGGATAGGCTTCACTAATTGCCAGTAATCTGTTTAAAGCGCCGGATAGCTCATTATTGGCCCTGGCAGCTTCTTCTACAGTATTGGCACCGATAAGCCTTGCTCTTGCATCAGAAATGGCTTCAAATATTTCCTGCTCATGGGATGCGTAGCCTTTAACGGTGGCTACCAAATTTGGTATCAAGTCCGCCCTTCTTTGAAGATTGTTTTCTACCTGACTCCATTTGCTGTCAATATTTTCACTGGCTGCTGCCAAACTATTATAACTGCCAATGACACTAGACCCTATAATCAGTAAAACGATTAATACAATCCCTAACACAATCCATCCTGTTCTAGATTTTTGCACAACACCTCTTCCTTTCTGTTAGAACATCATTTTACTTTAAGTATTCCACATTCATAAAAGCTTTTATGTAAGCACGTCAAGAATCTTTATTATTATTATATGTTGCACATTTAAATTTCTTAAAAAAATCCTAATCCAAATAGAGTTTTGCTCTAAATAGATTAGGATAAGTGTACTTTGTATTAAGCGATATCTTGCTTTAACACATCTATAATATTTTCTTTTTTTACTTTTTTGCTGGAATAAAACATCGCCGTACTTACTATGATAAACACAGCTCCTATGGCTATACCTACATTGGTCCATGGAATAAAAAATTCAAAACTAAATTTTATCATCAATGTTCGGTGCAATAGGTACATAACGGCAAAACTTATGGGCATTCCGTATAACAGAGCTTTTAAACCATAAAAAATACTTTCATAATAAATCATTTTATTAAAACTTTTCGGCGTCATACCAACAGATTTGAGCATTGCAAATTCTCTTTTCCTAAGTGCAATACTGGTCGATACGGTATTAAAAATATTGGCAATGCAAATGGCAGTGATGAGTATAATAAACGCATACGTGAACACCGACATTAAAAGAATCATTTGTTCTTCTCTTTGTCTGGCCAGAAAGAAATTATACAAATAAATATTATTTTGACTTTCATTATTTTGTATAGCTTCAATGTCTTCCTGAAGCTTTAGAGGCATATCACTTTTTATATAGAGCAAGCTGTAGGCATCTTTATTGATTATCGGAGCATTATTTTTAATCTTTTCATAGACATCTTTAGATAAAATCATATTGAATCCTGAATAAATTCTTTGGGAGAAAACACCGCTAGGCGATTTATCTGTAAGCGCAAGGATTTCTACAGATTCTAAAGGTATCTCCTTCTCATTTTCCCAATCATAATAGTTTAGATCCAGTTTTTCTCCCTCACGGGTTTTAATCGCTTTAGTTTCAATATATTTGTCTTCTTCCGTGTCTTTATATTTTACTGTATCAATAATGATTACCCCAGGATTCTCTGTGTCTTTTAGGCGCTTAAAGTTTATTCCTACCTCTTTCGCATAAACTTCTAAAGATTCATCATCCAATACATTAACAGATATAGAATAAGGGTACTTGTCATTTTTCATTATGTCTTCATGCTCACCTTTTAAATAATCCGCTATATATTCTTCTTCTACCCAAGTTTGTACCTCGAAACGCTCAATATGGGTTGACTCCGTTATATGCTCCAACAAATTTATTTTTTTAATAATAGATTCCTGTTCTTCTTCATTCTCACTTTCAATCGACACTTGAATATCATAGTTTATTCCGTCTTGACTAAGCACGATGGATTTCTTTAACACTGCTGTAAAAGCGGACACTACTAAAAATAAAACCATGCTAATGATCAGCGAAAAAACTGTTGCCTGGTATCTTCTTTTGTTTCTTTTTAAGTTCTTAAGGCCTATATCTCCCTCAATCCCAAAAATCTTTCGAGTTAATCTTGATGTTTTTACCTCTTTACTGGTCAATTTTACATCTACTACTTGACGAATAGCATCTATGGCAGATATGTTCGAAGCTCTTCGGGCAGGGATATAAGTTGAAATAAAGATAGTAAGGGCAGATATAAGTACCGCAACTAAAATAGAAGAAGGCAATACGACCAACCTGAAATTTTCAGTTACACCCAGAGCGCCTTTGATAATCGGATTAATACAAATGAATGTAATTCCGATTCCTACAAGGCCTGCAATAATCCCAATGGGAATACTGATTATTCCAATCACAGTCCCTTCAAAGAATACAGAATCTCGTTTTTGTTTTTTTGTAGCACCTACACTGGATAACATACCTAGATATCTCGATCGTTCCGAAACTGAAATTGCAAAAGCATTGTATATTAATGAAACAGAGCCAATCACAATAATGATCATAATAATGGCAGACAAATAAAAAAGCATATTCCTTAATTGATTGTCTTTTATCGCTCCGTAGTATCTTAATAAAGAATGATTAAATTCTACTTTCTCTATGCCATTTTTTTCTGCCAACTCTTCTCCATATTCAAATAGTGAATCATTAACATGCTGTAAAACAACTGCAGCATTTACAGTGTTCTCAGATGTTATCGTTTTTTCATCCATATAAGATAATGCCGTATATCCCGGAGACCAGGTAGGTTCCCAAGTGGGCCTACTGATCATGCCTACAATGGTATAAGTCTTTGTAATATCGCTTATTAATGTTTCTTGAATTCCCTCTGAAGTTTTTTGTAAAGGCTCGTTCTGCGATAGAATTTGCTCTTCTCCTTCTTCACTGGTATAATGTCTCTCTCCAATATCAAGAGTAATGACATCTCCTATCTTATACTGAAGTTTTGCATTGGATAATATGGCTTCAGAGATGACGATTTCATCTTCTTTTTCTGGAAATCTTCCTTCCAAAAGTTCTATTGGAAATTTATCAAAACCTTCTTTGTTATATTCCATAAGAAATAAATAGGGCTTGTTCAAGTTTTGGCTATTTATGGGGGCATAGCCTAAAACCCTCTCTAAAATCAAATCTTTTGTTTCGGCATCATTTTTAATCGCTTCCACTTGTGTTTTATTCACATTATTATAAACAACATGCCATTCTCCTTGATCGGCTATGTTTTGTCTCCTCATCAAATCCATAAATGAAATTCCTAAGGTAGCTACTGCTGTAACCATTGCTACTGAGATAATGGACCCTATAATGGTAACGAGGGTTCTTTTTTTATTTAATTTGAGTTGTCTTAAAGTTAACTTATTAACTATATTCATGGGCGAATCACCTCGTTTTTGGTAATCTTCCCATCTTCTATAGCTATGATTCTATCAGCCTGTAATGCAATCCGTTCATCATGGGTAATGATAATAAGCGTTTGCTGAAAAGTCTTATTGAACATTTTTAAAAGATCAATAATCTCATGACTATTTTTACTGTCAAGATTTCCTGTGGGCTCATCTGCCAGCATCAAAGCAGGATTATTAATAAGGGCTCTTCCTATGGATACTCTTTGCTGCTGACCGCCGGAAAGTTGATTGGGCAAATGATGGAGTCTGTTTTCCAGACCAAGTATTTTTACTATATTTCGAAACTGCTCAGAATCGACCTGATGTCCGTCAAGCAGCAAAGGCAAGGTGATGTTTTCTTCCACATTAAGCACAGGGATAAGATTATAAAATTGATAGATAAGACCAATCTGTCTGCGCCTAAAAATCGCCAGCTGAGTTTCATCCAAACTGTATATATCTGTGCCATCTATAAACACTTTACCCTCAGTAGGTATATCCACACCTCCAAGCATGTGTAATAAAGTGGATTTCCCGGAACCAGACGGTCCTATAATGGCAACAAATTCTCCTTTTTCTACTGAGAAAGAAACGTCATTTAAGGCTTTAACTGCTGTTTCGCCACTACCATAAATTTTAGAAAGATGTTCAACTTTTAATATTTCCATGCTACAACCTCCAGAATTCTTATTGTGACTTTAGTATATCTGCCTTAGATGACTTTGCAGTGACTTTAATATTACAATTTAGTCACTTATATTTTTATAAAATTTCATGCTAAATTCAGTACCTTGATTTTTCTGACTTGTAACATTGATATCTCCATTTTGATTGCTTATTATACTTTTTGCCATGGCAAGACCTATGCCTACACTGTCTTTGCTGGCATTCTTTCCTTTATAGAATCGTTTAAAAACATAAGGGAGGTCTTCCTTCTCTATACCAATTCCATTATCTGAAATTTTAATTTCCGTATACAAAGGATTTTCATGGAATGTGATAGAGATTGTCCCCCCTTTAGGCGTATGCTCTATACAGTTTTTTACAATATTAATGATTGCCTCAACGCTCCAATTCATATCTCCTGTAAAAGATGTCTTCTCATCACCTTCGACAATGAGCTTTTGTTCTTTAATTTCCATTGGAATTAAGAGAGGATTGATTGCTTTCTGAATCAGCTGAGAGACCAATACTTTATTCTTTTTAAAGGTTACTGTTCCAGCATCAATTTTAGAGAGTTTCAGTAAAGAAGTTAAAAGCCATTCCATCCGCTCCAGCTGCGCTTCAATATTTTTAGTAAATTCAATTCTTTTTTCTTTTGTTAAGTTGTCATTACTTAATAAATCTGTCATAACAGTCATAGAGGTCAGCGGAGTTTTAAGCTGATGAGAAATATCAGAGAGGGCATCGGCTAATTGCTCCTTTTCCTTTTTAAGAAGTTCTCCTTGTTTCGAGAGCATAAGGGTTACCTTGTATATTTCATTTTTAAGAATACTAAGCTCTCCCTCCCTGTTATCACGAATATCCAATGCGTGATCCCCATTGGAAAGCATCCTTAAATAATTAGAGAGCTTTTTTATTTCTTCATATCTCCTAAACGTATAGAAAAAACTACATCCCATAATGAGTAAAAAAGTTATCACGGATATGATTCCAGCAATTGGGTTTAGAATAAAAATAAAAGTACTTCCAGCAGCGAATATAAGGAACATAAGGATTGCAAAATGTTGAATTTCTCTATTGCGAAGCATATCAATCACCCACCTTATATCCAAGGCCACGAATTGTCTTGATAATCATTGGATTTTGAGGATCATCTTCTATCTTTTCTCGAATCCGCTTTATATACACAGTTAAAGTATTATCATTAACAAAATCACCGGCAACATCCCAAATCCCTTCTAAGAGCTGACTTCGTGACAGGATTTGTCCTTCATTATTAGCAAAAGTTAATAGCAGGCGATATTCTAAAGGCGTAAGATTTACTTCCTTTCCATTTTTATATACCTTTGCATCAAGAGTATTAATCCGTATATCCCCCAGTTCGAGAATATGTTTTGATTTTATGCCCTTTTGATATCTTCTGAGCACTGATTTGATACGAGAAATAAGTTCTCTGATACGAAAGGGCTTTGTGATATAATCATCTGCTCCCATATCAAGTCCCATCACCACATTGACTTCATCATCACAAGCCGTCAAAAATATAATGGGAATATCCCATTTTTCCCTTGCTATCTTACATAATTCATACCCACTTCCATCGGGCAGAGATACATCAAGGAGACATAAATCAAATTCATTCTCCATTAAAGCCCTTTTTGCAGATGTAACATCATAGCAAAGAACTGTATGATAGCCTTCTTGGTCCAAGGAGTATTCTAAGCCACTGGCAATTGTTCGATCATCTTCAACGAGTAAAATCTTCAAGCACTCACCTCCAAATAGTGTGTCAACTGTTTATACGTTACTTTTCTCATGCTAATTTATTTCATTAATATTATAACCTATCTTTTTCATGGTGCAATCTGTTTTGAACTTGATTGCTAATACCGCAAAACTCACATCTACATCGGCTTATTCCTTATTCCCCACAAAAAAACACCTTCTGGCAGAAAATTGACAGAAAGTGCTTTATATAATTATATTCAAGTGTAGCCCTTCTAAATTTTAACAATATATGTCTGAAAACTCAATATGCATCATTTCAACATATTTATCAACTTCTTCATCTTTTAGGATAACGGGATATTCTTCTTCAGGAAGAACTTTAACAGGAAGTTTAATAATAAATTCACTGCCTTTTTTATATTCACTACGGACAGTTATGCTTCCTCCATGCATTTCTACCAGAGATTGTACTAACGATAGTCCTAAGCCACTGCCCTGCCTGTTTCTTGATTTCATTTTATCCACTTGCCCAAACCTGTCAAATATGATTTTCTGATACTCTTTTGGAATTCCGATGCCTGTATCTTTTACAATAATCGTAATGTAGTCTTCTCCATCTTCTATCTTAACCGTTATTTCCCCGCCTCTGTCGGTAAATTTGATTGCATTGGAAAGAAGATTCAGGATAATTCTTTCTATCATATTCACATCGACAGACATAATCTTTTCTTCAACATCCGTATCAAAAAGTAGGGAAATGCCTTTGCTGTCCATGTATTCTGCAGTGGATAAGACAATGTCTTCTATGACATTAACAATATTATAATTCTTAAGATTTAATTTAAAATAACCCGAATCCATCTTGGTTACATCGATGAGGTTATTGATAAGCCGCAGCATACGATAGCAATTCTGCCTTAAAATCCGCATATATCGTTTCATTTTTTCGTTTTCTAATAAAGCATCTTTAAAATGTGTTTCCAAAAGCTGAACTGTACTGAAAATCAAGTTGACAGGCGTTTTGAGTTCATGGGACAAGTTGGAAAAGAAATCTCTTTGGAGTTTTTGATAAGCTGTTGTTTCTTCGATCTGGCATTTAAAAAATTCTACTTGTTTGGTTGATGTAATATCTTTTATCGTGATTAATACGGCCGGATCACTTTCATAGGTATAAGGTGTAATATTAACCACTACATCAAGAAAATTTCCATCGTTTCGCATGAGTTTTTCTTCAAACACTATGTCGGTATTTTGCGTTTTCACCTGTTCTATAACTTTACGGAAAGATTCTCTTTTTTCTACATCAAAGTAATCCCAGATCGGTGTTTTCAGTACCCGTTCTTTGGATGCTTCTCCTGCTAAATGAATAAAAGCGTTATTGGCTATCTGTATTTTTTCATTAAAGTGAATAATAACTCCCGTAGGAATTGTATCAAATAAAATTCGGTATAACTTTTCGCTTTTTTGCAGATTTCTATGCGGAGCTTTTAAATCAAACTCTATAAATGCCTTATAAAGAAAATAAAACGAAACGAGTTTAAAATAATGGGCAAACACACTGAACACATCACCCATATCAATACAAAAACTTATTAACAGTTCAGAAACAATAGTGAAACATATAGATACTACAAAGAAATAAAATATTCTATCGGAAAAATATTTCTTTTTTCTAAGAATAACAATAAGTGAAATAATTAACACAATCGATATAATATACTCACTGATCACTGCAAAAGCAGTAGGCCTTACACCTTCTGCACAACACTCAGGGAAAATATCCCATATAAAGGTAGAAAACAATAAGAAAGCATATGAATTGCGTCAAAAATTGAAACAACTCCATAAGCTATTCCTAAAATAAGAAGCCCTGCCTGAGTTTCAAAAGGATAGGTATTAACAGCCATAATGGCAATAACAGCGCCAATCGTAATGCATATTAACTCAACAATGCTGTGAAAGAACAAGTAATTCTGAATGCTCATGTAATAAAGGCCGCCTAAAATGAGGGTAAATACAATAACTGTACTGTAAACGTTACTGCTAAAATTAAATCGGCTGTAAGGTTCATAAACTGGTTCTTTCATTAACACATTGCTTCTCATAATCACACCCTGCAACATTATAAGATTTTGTTAAATTATTAACACCATCTTAAGTATTTTTTTACATAATATACTTAATTATTATGATAATTGTTTCTATAATTATTGTCAATTATTATCATATAATAAATCTGCGATTTAGAAAATCCCACAGCTAATATATTTTTGTGGATAGAGAGACCTTGACAAAAAAGTTGTCTTATACTAGGACTTTTTTGCTATTTTTGTATTTAAAACATTTCTCAACCGTGCAAAATGTTATAATATAGAGAAAAATCCTTAATACTATAAACTGATATGGGAGTTGATATCGTGCCACATGAAAAAGGCGAAAAAAAAGGACTTACTTGGCTTAAAAATATTCGCTCTAGCCAAGTTCAAACGGAACCCACCACAGTGGAACCTCAATCCTCAGTTGAATTGTCTGAAGAAATCGAGCAAACAGAACCACAAAACAACACTGAATTATTCTCAAAAGATACTCAGGATAAAATCGTATTAGATTTAATTGTTTCTCTTGAAAATCTGCTAAAAGACCGTCAATTAATGCTTTATAAAAATAAAGCTTTGGAAGAACAACTACATAATGCAAATGAATCCATCAACCGTTTAAAGCAAGATCAGTTAAAGAAAGAACAGCTTTTACAAGAAAAGAATAAAGAAATTCGTTCATTGGAAGACATCCTTACAAGCAAACAAATGAGCTATGAACAACTTCTTGAAGATTATAAAGAATATCAAAGTATGACAAAAATTAATGATCTAGAAGAAAAAATTAGAAATTTAGAAATCGAAAAGCAGCAATTAGAACAGCAATATCAGAAGATTATTCAGGAGAAAACAGAGTTATTACAAACCATTAATGACTTTACTGAAAGAATGTCTTTCTCCTTCTTAACAAAAAATACTGCTTCTAATTCATCCGCTCAAGAATAAATATTATTAAAAAGTATGGATACCTATTACAAGGGGGACAATCATGTCAGTCTATCACGGAAAATTACTTGAGCTAGTAGCAGTAAAAAAGAAGGATGAAAAATATTTTCTACATATTAGAATATCCTTTGAACAGGATATAGAGGTATATTTGGAGATTGATGAATATACATTTATAAATTTGATAAATATTACAAATTTTGGGGGAAGGTATAAATACAGAATCTCTTTTAACACCATATGGAATGAGACTAAAAAACAGCATATAGGCGTATTAATACAAACTTACAGGGAACAAAGTGAACAAATATGCTTTCCTTGTTCGGAAGAGTATATCAATAAACTAAATGCTATTAAGAATCTCCAACATATTCATGATCTAGAGCAACTAGACTTTATCTTTACTCATCCTTTTTCATCGAATAAGAAAGATTTTAAGGATATAGAACAAAAAAATATAACCCACGCTGCTCCGATCAGGAAATATTGTCTTTCATATACAAGAACAACCGTTACGTTTTTTAGCATTCTTTTTATCACCCTATTTAGCTGCTCTAGTCAAGGATATTTAATAGGTAAAATTAAACCTGACAGAAAATTATACACTCAAGCCACATTTATAGAAACAGATATAGAGCCGTCTTACAACGAGGATTCTGTTATAAAAGAGGAAATTATCATCGAGGATACTGCACAAGATAATGTTGTAAAGGATAGAACTGTGAAGGATGATGATATTGTGAAAAATAATATTATAAAAGACAGTATTGTGAAGCATGATATTGTAAAAGATGATGATATAGTAAAAGATGGTATCTCTAAGGATGATATGATAAAAGATCACCTTGTGGAAGACGATATGGCAAAGGATAATATTGTAAAGGACGAATTTGCAACAGACGATAGGCTTGCGGAAAATATTATCCCGGACCAATTCATGCTCCCTTTTGTAGAACTTGACAACCCTGTATCTTATAATATTCCAGAAGGATATGTCGCCCTTACCTTTGATGACGGTCCTTCAAAATATTCCAAAGAAATCGTGGATATCTTAAAGGAATACGGTATTGGGGGCACATTTTTCTTTATTGGGCTTAATGTTAAAAAGTATCCTGAACATGTCAAGTACATTCACTCCAATGGATATTCCATCGGTACTCATTCGATGAATCATAGTAATCTTCCTACTCTTTCGAACGAAAAGCAAGAAAAGGAACTTATACAATCTAGTCAGCTGATAGAAAGTTTAACAGGCGAGAAATTATCTCTTTTTAGACCGCCTTATGGGGCTATGAATCAAAATGTCAAAGATCTAGCAAACCAGTATGGATATAAAATCATCCTTTGGAATAATGACCCGGAAGATTGGCGCAACAAAGATGCAGATGCCATTGTAAATCATATTAAAAATACGGATATATCGGGTTCTATCATCCTTCTTCACGAATCTCAAGCGGTTATTGATGCTTTGCCAAGAATCATAAACTATCTTAAGGAACAAAACTTAGAAATTGTAAGTTTGAAATAAAAAATTATACGTCTTGCAATTATAGTCATTATACTTTATAATAAAAAATAACGACTTACTGCAAGGTTAGTCCTTTCAGAAGTTGTCTTTTTTTTAACAAATCTATGTACTGATACAAGAGGGTTCGTCCCGATTGTGAAGGCATTAGCATAATAAATATTCAGCCGAATTCATGTATTGAATTGGGTTTGTTTACTATTATCCTTGTGCCTTTGGTACAAGGATATTTTTGTTTTGTAGGAAATCCGAAGGAATTTCCTATGAAATGAGATAAATGATTGAGGTGAATGGTATGGAAACAAGAATAGCTGTTGTAGGTATTATTGTTGAAAATCCGGATTCTGTTGAAAAATTAAACAGCATTTTGCATGACTACGGAAAATACATCATTGGACGCATGGGTATCCCCTACCACAAACGCAATATTTCTATTATCAGCATCGTGATGGATGCACCTAATGATGTAATCAGTGCATTATCAGGAAAACTTGGTATGCTCCCTCATGTAAGTACTAAAACCGTTTATTCTAAACTCTCATTCGACGGTCAATGAAAGGAAGGAACGAATGCAAAGCCTTATCGACAAACTACATAAAGAAAAGACTCTACAAAAAGATGAATTAATAACGCTGCTTACCTCTGTTACAGAGAAAGACAAAAAGTACTTGTTTTCCAGGGCAAGAGCTTTGGCTGATGAATTTTTCGGCAATCGCATATATGTTAGAGGATTAATCGAATTTACAAATTATTGCAAGAACGACTGCTATTACTGCGGAATTCGAAAAAGCAATTTAAAAGCCGACAGATACCGTCTTAATAAAGAGGAGATTTTATCCTGCTGCGAACAAGGCTATGGACTAGGTTTTCGTACCTTTGTTCTGCAAGGCGGAGAGGACTTATGGTATTCCCATGAAGAAATGATTGATATTGTTTCAACCATAAGAAATACTTACCCAGACTGCGCCATTACCCTTTCTCTGGGCGAAAAAACTTATAAAGAGTATCTGGAACTATTTAAAGCAGGTGCAAACCGTTATCTGCTCCGTCACGAAACAGCAAACGCAGACCATTATTCAAAGCTTCATCCTCCAAGTTTAAGTTCTGAAAACAGAAAGAGATGCTTATACGACTTAAAGGAAATAGGCTATCAGGTAGGTACAGGATTTATGGTGGGCTCTCCCTATCAGACCATAGAAAATCTGGTGGAAGATTTGTTGTTTATCAAAAGTTTTGGGCCTCAAATGATTGGCATCGGTCCTTTTATTTCCCATAAAGATACGCCTTTTGCTGCTTTTCCATCGGGACAGCTGGATTTAACCCTTGTACTGATTGCTATTCTTCGTTTAATGAATCCAAATGCTTTGATTCCAGCTACTACTGCCCTTGGAACCATAGATCCCAATGGCCGCGAAAAAGGAATCCTTGCCGGTGCCAATGTCGTAATGCCCAATCTTTCTCCCGTTGGTGTAAGAAAGAAATATTCTTTATATGACAATAAAATCTGTACCGGAGAAGAAGCTGCTGAATGCCGTATGTGTCTGCAAAATCGCATGAAGAAAATAGGATATGAACTCGTCGTAGACAGAGGAGATTTCCATCCCATAAAGTAACCGAAAGGAGAATGTTATGAGTCTAAACAATACCCCCCGCTCTAATCGTCTGCATATTGGAATTTATGGAAAGCGAAATAGCGGCAAGTCCTCATTAGTAAATGCCATAACCGGCACTGAAACAGCATTGGTCTCTGACTATGCAGGAACGACCACTGACCCCGTATATAAAGCTATGGAAATATACGGCATAGGCCCCTGTGTTTTTATTGATACTGCCGGTTTTGACGACGAAGGAGAAATTGGAGAACTAAGAGTCAAAAAGACTAAGGAATCCCTAAATAAAACTGATGTTGCGTTAGTTGTACTTGACGGTGACAGAGACATAGAGATGGAAAAAGAATGGATTAACATGTTAAAAAAGAAACGAATACCAGTCATTGCGGTGCTGAATAAATCCGATTTAATCGATAATATCAAAGAAGTCAGCAACTATATAGAACAGCAAACCGGTATCGCACCCATTGTAGTAAGTGCCAAAGAAAAATCAGGAATTGAAAAAATTCGCACTGCTATCTTAAGAAACCTTCCCGAGGACTATGATGCTCAGACAATTACTGGCGGAATCGTTAAAGGGGGCGACCTGGTGCTCCTGGTAATGCCTCAGGATATTCAAGCCCCCAAGGGTAGACTCATTCTTCCTCAGGTTCAAACTTTAAGGGAATTGCTGGATAAAAAATGTGTGGTACTGAGTACAACCACTGACCAACTGGATAAAGCTTTAGCGTCATTATCCCAGCCCCCTGATGTTATTATTACGGATTCCCAGGTGTTTAAGACCGTTTATGAGAAGAAACCAAAAGAAAGCAAATTGACTTCTTTTTCTGTCCTTTTTGCAGGATATAAGGGAAATATAGAGTATTTCACCCAAAGCGTTGCTGCCATTGAAAATTTAAAAGAAGATTCCAGGGTACTTATCGCAGAAGCCTGTACCCATGTACCTCTTACTGAAGACATTGGCAGAGAACAAATCCCAAGACTCCTTCGTAAAAAGGTAGGAGAAAATCTTACAATCGATATTGTAAGCGGACCGAATTTTCCTGACGATATATCCTCTTACGATTTAATCATTCACTGCGGCGCGTGTATGTTTAACCGCAAATACGTTCTTTCACGGGTTGAAAAAGCTTCTGAACGCAATATTCCCATGACAAACTATGGAATTGCCATAGCTTATCTGTCCGGAATACTTGATAAAATTAGTATAAACTAACCACTTTGAAGGGAGTAAAAGACATGTATAATTTAAAATCTTTGGATGCAAATGAATTTATCGATGATGGAGAGGTCTTAAGTTCTATTGAAGAAGCCAAAAAATTAGCTAAAAATCCGGCTGAAATCGATAAAATTCTAAATAAAGCAAGTACCTGTAAAGGCCTTACCCACAGGGAAGCTGCCGTTTTACTGGAAGTGGATGACGATGAAACCCTTGAAAAAATTTATAAACTGGCTAAAGAAATCAAAGAAAAAATCTACGGCAAACGCATTGTTATTTTTGCACCTTTATATTTATCCAATTACTGCGTCAATAATTGTAAATACTGCGGCTACAAATGCAGTAATGAGATCGTAAGGCGCAAATTGACGCAGGAAGAACTGCGGGAAGAAGTAAGAGCCCTGGAAGCCATGGGACATAAGAGACTTCTTCTTGAAGCCGGAGAAGACGATGAAAACTGCCCAATCGACTATATCCTGGAATGTATCCAGACGATTTATAATGAAAAGTTTGAAAACGGAGCAATCAGAAGGGTTAATGTTGATATAGCAGCCACAACTGCTGAAAATTACAGAAAACTTAAAGAGGCAGGAATCGGTACCTATATTTTATTCCAGGAAACTTACCACAAACCCACTTATCTTGCAATGCATAAAGGACCTAAGCATAATTACGAATGGCATACAGAGGCTATGGATAGAGCCATGCTTGGCGGAGGCCTGGATGATGTGGGCATTGGACCTCTGTTTGGACTATATGATTACCATTATGAAACTGTAGCACTTTTGATGCATGCAGAGCATTTAGAAGCCGTTACTGGTGTAGGTCCTCATACAATTTCATTCCCAAGATTGCTTCCTGCTGAAGGCGTGGACTACGAAAATTTCCCCTATTTAGTAAATGACAGAGACTTTAAAAAAGTAGTAGCAGTGATTCGCCTGGCAGTGCCTTATACGGGACTGATTCTTTCCACCCGGGAAAGTGTTGAATTCCGCAAGGAACTTCTAGATATCGGTATTTCTCAGATGAGTGCCGGATCCTGCGTAGGTGTCGGCGGATATGCTAAGAAAAAGGCTGACGAAGAAAAAGGCATCGTAGAAACGCCTCAATTTAATCTTGCCGACCACAGAAAACCTATTGATGTATTAAAAGGTCTTGTAAAAGACGGCTATCTTCCAAGCTACTGTACCGCTTGTTACAGAGAAGGACGAACTGGAGACCGCTTTATGCCTTTGGCAAAATCGGGACAAATTGCTAACTATTGTCTCCCTAATGCATTACTCACCTTTGAAGAATACTTAAGTGACTATGGAGACGATGAGCTTAAAGAAATGGGCCGAAAAATGATCGATGAAGAAATCCTGAATGTTCCCAACGATAAACAAAGGGCAAGAGCAATAGATTATTTAAATCGTATTCGAAATGGAGAAAGAGATTTAAGATTTTAATAAATATCCACCAGCTTAGCTGGTGGTATTTCTTTAGCCCTGTAAGGGCATGATACCTGCTGTGCCTTAAGGCACTCTGTAGTTCCGCCAGCTGCATAAAATTCT
>JAAYMW010000164.1 GCA_012521175.1 Candidatus Epulonipiscium sp. | reverse complement strand
TTAATGATATTCCCAATGCTGAATATACAGTACCTTCCCTAACAACGGTTAGAACGCATACGGAACTTATGGGAGTAACAGGAGTAAAGTTATTGATGGATATTATAAACAATGGCCCTAACGATATAGGAAGAAAAGTAATCATACCTACAGAATTTATTATAAGAAACAGTACAAAATGATATTACTAAAATTAATTAAAATTATCCCGGAGATTGTTGACAATACTCTTTATGTAAAGTAAAATTTAAGTAAAAAATATATTTATTTTACTTTAATTATCAGGAGGAAGAAAAATGAGTATTGTAAAAGGGATCAACAATCACTGGTACTTTACGCCGGATTTTAAGGAGAGTTATATTACAGCTCAGGAAATTGATTTAAATGTTTTTAAAGAAGTAAGGCTCCCTCATACCAATGTGGAACTTCCTTATAACTATTTTGACGATAAAAGCTTTCAGAGAATTTCCTGCTATAAAAAGATCCTAAATATTCCAAAAGAATATAAAGGAAAAACTATTTATATTGATTTTGAAGGTGTAATGG
This sequence comes from Candidatus Epulonipiscium sp., assembly GCA_012521175.1. GTDB lineage: Bacteria > Bacillota > Clostridia > Lachnospirales > Defluviitaleaceae > Defluviitalea. The sequence continues at coordinate 16,895 of JAAYMW010000164.1, read as the reverse complement.
CATATGCAGAAGTTTATTTAAATGGGATAAAGCTTGGAGAACATAAAGGAGGATATACCCCTTTTACAATTGATTTATCCGGTGCCGTTAAATTTGGAAAAGATAATATTCTGACGGTTGTGGTAGATTCTACGGAAAGAGAGGATATTCCACCTTTTGGTGGCGTTATAGATTATCTTACTTTTGGTGGTATTTATAGAGAAGTTCATTTGCGAATTACTGAAAATATAAATATTGAAAATGTATTCGTAAAAACTTTTGATATCCTTCAAGAAGAAAAAAGAATAGAGATAGATCTTTCTCTTATCAAAAAAGATAATAAGAATGATGTGATTCAGGCAATATGTGTTTTGAGGGATAAAGAAAAGGAAATAGGTAATGTTTCTAAAGAATTTAGTGAAGATTTTACAACCATTTCAATGGATCATCTTCAAGACATTCAGTTATGGGATATTAATCATCCATATTTATATGAGTTGGAAGTAAAAATATTAAAAAATGATAAAGAGTTCGATTCGTACACCACAAGAATCGGTTTTAGAGAGGCATTCTTTAAATCTGATGGATTTTACTTAAATGGCAAAAAGATAAAGCTTATGGGACTTAACAGACATCAGTCCTATCCCTATGTAGGCTATGCAATGCCCAAAAGAGCCCAACAAAAAGATGCAGATATTTTAAAGTATGAATTAGGACTTAATATTGTCCGTACATCTCACTATCCTCAATCCAGACATTTTTTAGATCGATGCGATGAAATAGGCCTTTTAGTATTTGAAGAAATACCAGGATGGCAACACATAGGGGATGCTATTTGGCAGGAACAAGTGTTAGAAGATGTTAAAGGAATGATTTTAAGAGACTGCAATCATCCTTCGATTATTTTATGGGGTGTTAGAATTAATGAGTCCCAGGATAATCATGACTTGTATGTAAAAACCAATGCACTTGCAAGGAAATTAGATCCTACAAGACAAACCGGAGGCGTCCGCTTCTTAGTTCATAGTGAACTTTTAGAAGATGTCTATACAATAAATGATTTTGTGCATGATGGGGGATATAGAAAATATCTCGCAAAAAATATTAAAAATTTTGCAACCTATGATCAGCCCATGAAAGAAATCGATGGAGAAAAAGTCATTCTAAGGGAACCTAAAATGGTAACAGGTCTGGATCATTATGTTCCTTACCTGGTTACTGAATATAATGGACATATGTATCCAACAAAGCGTTATGATCAAGAAGAAAGGGCTATGGAACATGCCCTACGTCATGCAAGGGTACAAAATGCTTCCCATTTAAATGAGCATATATCCGGAGCTATAGGGTGGTGTGCTTTTGACTATAATACTCATGCTGATTTTGGTTCAGGAGATAAAATATGCTATCATGGTGTAATGGATATGTTTAGGATTCCCAAGTTTGCAGCTTATGCCTACAAAAGCCAAAAAGATGTTAAAGAAGAAGTGGTATTAGAGCCTGTAACATACTGGTCAAGGGGAGAACGTAGTATAGGAGGCGTTATTCCTCTTGTAATCTTTACAAACTGTGATTACATTGATTTTTACTATGGGGAAGAATATAAAGGAAGATTTTATCCGGATAAAGAAAAGTTTGCAGGACTTCCTCATCCACCTGTCATTGTAGACGAACTCACAGGATACTGGGGCATGAAATGGGAAGATGCCAGATTTATTGGATATGTTGAAGAAAAAGAAGTCATTCATAAGAAATATACAAGAAATCCTATTCCCACTGAATTAGAAGTAGCAGCAGACGATACGATTCTTTGTGCAGGAGACATGGACGTTACAAGGGTAGTTGTAAAAGCATTAGACCAATATGGTAACATTATGCCATTCCTTACAGATGGTATCTATGTTGAAGTAACAGGAAACGGAGAGCTTATAGGTCCTAAGTACCTGTCCCTGATTGGCGGAAGTATAGCTTTTTGGGTTAGAACGACAGGCGAAAAAGGAAATATACATATAAAAGTATGCAGCGAACGTTTCAAAGAAAAACAAATAGAAATATCTGTTGAATAAACAAAAAGAGCATAAAAAAACTGACCAGTTAGGTCAGCTTTTTTTATGCCAAATGTTTTTTAAGCACTTCTATGGCTTTGTCTTGAATCATAAGCTCTCCGTGTTCAGCTAAGAAACCTTCGCTTAATGGAGAAGAGACATGCTTATTGCCGTATTCGCTTAAGATAGATTCTATTTCAGTCGGATTGGTATTTCTGAAATAGTTTTTGTGAAGCACAAGAAAATATTTTTGACTTTCTAAGTCCTTATACAAAGAATTCACACCGCAATATAAAGGATACAAGCGAATGGAAACATCTATAACATCGTCTAATTTATTAAAAGAATAAATAGTTATAGATTGAGGATCGGTTTCCTCCTCTTCTGCAACGGTGGATTTTTTCTTAAAGGTACGGGAATTTACTTTAGGCCTGAATGCATTTAATTTTTTATCAATTTCATCCGGACTGTCCACCTTAGTTACGATAATCATAATGCTGTCTACAGAAAGGGGAACTGCTTCAATCATTAAAGGAACATTATCCGCATTGAATCCGTATTCTTCAAAAGCGGTTTCCATCATATCTCTAAATAATTCTTGAGCTTTCTTGGAACCATAAGCTAACTCGCTTATTTTAATGTCTCTATGCTTAAGATCTGCTTGATTCAAAATAATTTTAATTTGGGAGTCGTTAATTTTTTCTATTTTCACAAGCATCACTTCCTAATCTAATATTATCATCATCTAAATATACGTATAGTATAATCGATATTGGGGCAAAATGTAAAGAGGGGAATAATGTAACTTAGAAGCCGAACATTTAAATAAAAGAGTAAAAAAATATTCGAATACATATTGATTTTAAATGTCATTTCTGCTATCCTTAGAAAGGATTGCGTAAAGCAAACAGTTTTGTGTTTACATATAAATGTTCCATGTAATGAAGTGAAGGAATTTAGGAAGGGGCGGTTTTATGCCATCTAAAGTAGTGATCGGAGCTCAATGGGGCGACGAAGGTAAAGCAAAAATTATTGATATATTATCTCAACAAGCAGATATGGTGGTTCGTTCTCAGGGAGGCAATAATGCAGGACACACAGTGGCAGTAAATGGTGAAGTTTATAAATTTCATCTGGTACCTTCAGGCATACTTTACCCGGGAACTGTTTGTATTGTAGGAAATGGAGTTGTCGTAGACCCTCAAGGGATTCTAGAAGAAATAGATATGCTGACAAGTAAAGGGGTTTCTGTCTCCAATTTAAAAATAGACTTAAGAGCGCATTTGGTAATGCCTTATCATAAAGCCTTAGACGGTATTAAAGAAAAATACAGAGGAAAAGACGATATTGGCACAACCAAAAAAGGTATAGGCCCTTGCTACATGGATAAAGCGGAACGTTCGGGAATCCGTATGTGCGATCTTTTACATCCGGAAGTTTTTGAAAACAAAGTCAGAGAAAATGTGAAAATTAAAAATGCGATTATATCTAAAGTATATGAAAGTGATGAAGTTTTTGATGCCGATGAAATCATCAAAGAATATAAACAGTATGGCGAAAGATTAAAACCCTTTTTAGCCGATACAACAGTGCTTATTTATGAGGCGATTAAAGAGGGCAAAAATGTACTCTTTGAAGGTGCTCAGGGAACTCTTTTAGATATAGATTTAGGAACCTATCCATATGTTACATCTTCACATCCAATCACCGGAGGGGTTTGTGTTGGAGCAGGTATAGGCCCTACGATGATTGATGAATGTATTGGCGTTATGAAAGGCTATGTAACAAGAGTTGGAAAAGGGCCGTTCCCAACGGAACTTTTTGATGAAATAGGCGATCAAATAAGAGAAGTAGGAAGAGAATTCGGTACAACTACGGGAAGACCAAGACGCTGTGGATGGTTTGATGCAGTAATTGGCAGATTTGCCGTAAGAACCAGTGGACTTACTGCCATCGCTTTAAATAAAATAGATGTTTTATCCAATCTTCCAACAATTAAGATTTGTACCGCATATAAAAAGGGAGATGAGATTTTAACAGAATTCCCCGCAAGTTTAGAGGATTTAAAACAATGTGAACCGGTATATGAAGAATTAGAAGGCTGGGGAGATATCAGCCATATTAGAAAATATGAAGACTTCCCGGAAGCTGTTAAAAAATACATTGCAAGAGTAGAAGAACTTTGCGGCGCAAAGGTTACCATGGTCGGTGTAGGCCCGGAAAGAGAGCAAAATATATATAGAGACTAGTTTTAAAAACTCCCCCCATAAAGTTAGATATTGAAGACTAACTTATGGGGGGAGTTTATTTTACATAGAAAAAAGCAAAAAGAACCGTTCCTGATGATTTACAGAATAAAATGCGATATAATATAAAAGAATATATGTAGATGCCTACCCTTAAAAAAGGAGTGATACCATGTATGATATGATTATTATCGGTGCAGGACCAGCGGGAATGGCAGCAGCAATTTATGCCGGTAGAGCCAAGCTTAATGCCATTATGTTTGAAAAGGAATTTCCAGGCGGACAAGTTACAAAAACTTATGAAGTAGCCAATTATCCAGGTATTGCCGATGTCATAGGACCGGAACTTGCCATCAAAATGCAGACCCATGCTAAGGAATACGGAATAGAGCCCATTGTTGAAGAAGTCATAGAAATAGATATAAACGATAAGATAAAAAAAGTAAAAACCAATAAGAATACATACGAAGCCAAGACCCTTTTATTAGGGATGGGAGCTACCTGGAGAGAACTGGGGGTTCCAGGAGAAAAGAAATTAAAAGCAAGAGGTGTTTCTTACTGTGCTACCTGTGACGGTGCTTTCTTTAACGGCAAAAATACAGTGGTAGTCGGAGGAGGCAACACAGGGGTAGAAGATGCTATTCTACTTGCTAAGTTTTCTCCTAAAGTGTATGTCGTTCAGGATCTTCCCCATCTTACAGCTCAAAAGATTTTACAAGACAATTTGTATTCCCATAATAACGTTGAAGTACTTACCAATCATCAGGTTTTGGAAATCCTAGGAGAGGATGTTGTTCAGGGCATTAGAGTTAAAAATAAAGAAACCGAGGAAGAACGGATATTGGATGTAGAAGGAGTATTTATTGCAGTTGGAATGATTCCTAATTCGGAATTGGCAAAAGGGAAAGTAGAAATGAACGAGTGGGGATATATTAAGGCCAATGAAAACTGCGAGACCAATATCCCTGGAGTATACGCCATAGGGGATATAAGAGACAAAAAACTTCGCCAAATCATTACAGCTACAGCAGACGGAGCCATAGCCGTTGCGGCAGCAGAAAAATATCTTATAGAAAATCCATAAAAACTGTGGCAAAAGACCAGGTATTTAAAACAGATTAAATGATAAGAGGATATACTGTTCAATAGATGAGCAGATATCCTCTTTCTTATTATATAGGAAATTCCTCTGAATTTCCTATATAATAAGAAGCCCTTCGGGAAAAATACACATTCGCGCGTATTGTATTTGTCGGCTTTGCCGACCGAGATTCTTTCCTCTGCCAATGTATTCATATAAAATATGTCGAATTCTATGATATAATAAAGAAACAGACAATAAAATATCGATTACGTTTATAATATGGATAGAGTATGAATACATTTAAGGGGGTATAAAATGGCAAGGAAGAAAAGAAAAAAGAAAGGCTTTAAATTTTTATTGGGAATTATAGGGATAATTTTTATCGTTTTTTTGGTTAAAACCTATATGCCAAACTTTAAAGTGATTCCTGCTTATAAGATGTTTTCTGGTTTTGGAGGGGAAGAGACAGGGGTTGTCCTTGGGAAAGACATTATCGTGATGGAATACGGTCCTCAAGTTATAGATGGGGAAATTTTTCTTCCCTTTGATTTTGCAAAGCAGTATATAGACCCCTACTTGTTTTGGGATGCAGAGGCAGAGAAATTAACCATTACAACGCAAAATAAGGTCATCCGAATGCAAACCGATGAGTTGACCTATTACGTTAATCAAGAACCGTTAATGCTTAGCATACCCCTTAGAAAATTTGGAGATATGGCATATATTCCATTTTCATTTTTAGAGAATCTATTCAATATAGAAGCCCGCTATAACGAAGAGAATAATGTTGTGATTATGGACTATACTACAGATTCTAAAACCATTGGAGAAGTAATTTCAAAGACTGCGCCTGTTCGCTATGAAAACAGTATCAAAAGTCCGATTTTAAAGAAATTAAGCCAGGGTGATAAGGCTAGACTTTTTGGAGAAGATGACAAATGGTTTTTTATTCGAAGCGAAGACGGAATAATTGGGTATGTGGATAAAAAGCATATAGGGAATATTGAAGAAATTAAGGGAGAGCCTATAAAGAAAGAAGAAACAAAGCCTTCCTGGAAACCCGTAAGCGGAAAAATCAATCTGGTATGGGATCAGGTTTTTAAAGTAGAAAGCAGTGAAGTTCCTTCTAAATTTGAACCTATTAAGGGGTTGGATGTTCTTTCCCCCAGCTGGTTTGAAATAGAAAATGAAAAAGGGGATTTAAAAAATATAGCCAGTGAAAAATATGTCAACTGGGCTCATAGCAAAGGGTATCAAGTATGGGCTATGATTACCAACCCTTTTAGTGATCCGGATTTAACCCACAAAGCATTAAAGGATACCAACAGCAGAGAAAATATTATAAAACAGCTTCTTGCGTTTTCTGCTTTATATAATCTAGATGGCATCAATATTGACTTTGAAAGCTTAAAGCAAGAAACAGGGGAATATTATGTACAGTTTATAAGGGAATTAACGCCCCTTTTAAAGGAGCAGGGATTGGTTGTATCTGTTGATATGTATGTTCCTTCAGGATGGACGAGACATTATAACCGTGCAGAAGTTGGAAAAGTTGTAGATTATATCATGGTAATGACTTATGATGAGCACTGGAGTTCCTCCCCAGAGAGCGGTTCAGTTGCTTCTATTGGCTGGGTAGAACAGGGGATAAAAAGTACCCTGGAAGAGGTGCCAGCAGAAAAAGTCTTGCTGGGATTGCCATATTACACAAGATTATGGGAGGAAGAAGAAGTAAGCGGAGAAATACAAGTCTCCTCTAAAGCCTATGGAATGAGCAAGGCAGAAAGTATCTTAAAAGAGAACAAAGTAGAACCAGTGTGGCTCGATGAAGCAGGACAATATTACGGAGAATTCAAAGAAGACAATAAGACTTATAAAATTTGGCTTGAAGAAGAGAAATCCATTGAAGAAAAGGTTAGATTAGTAGACAAATACAATCTGGCAGGGGTTGCAGGCTGGAAGAGAGGATTAGAAAAGAAAGAGATATGGGAGCTATTGTATAAATATCTTAAGGAGTAACAGTCATATATCTTCTCATTGAGAATAAAATATATTAGCAAAGAGAAGATATATTGAGGTGAACCCATGGATTTTTGGACAAAAAGACCTAAAATTTATGTAGGAATCGGAATGCTTTTGGTGCTGCTATTGGGTTATAATATTTATTCTAATCGGACGGTAAGTACTTTTGCCTTGCCAACAGCTAAAAGGGTAATTGTCATCGATCCAGGACATGGAGGCTTTGACCCCGGAAGAGTAGGCACTCACGGTGCCCATGAAAAAGATCTTAACCTTGCCATTGCTTTAAAACTTCAAGCGTATTTAGAGCAGAGCGGGGCTTACGTTGTTATTACCAGAAACACCGATGAAGGACTAAATGAAAAGGGAGATCCTAAACCGAAAAGATCTGACATGCGTAGAAGAAAAGAACTCATTAATCAAAGCGAAGGGGATATTTTAATCAGCATACATCAAAACAGTTTTCCAGAGTCTAAGTATAAGGGCGCCCAGGTTTTTTATCATGGGCACTCAGAGGAAGGAAAAAGACTGGCAGAATCCATACAAAAGCAGCTTAAAGAATTTGTAGACCCGACTAATAAAAGAGAAGCCAAGGCCAATACGGATTACTATGTTTTAAAAACTACCGAGATACCTGCGGTTATTGTAGAATGTGGCTTTCTATCGAATCCAGAGGAAGAAGCGAACTTAAATAACGAAACCTATCAGGAAAAAGTGGCATGGGCGATTTATGTGGGAATTGTAGAGTATTTTAAAAATCTTTAAATTTCTTCTTTACAAAATGAGGATAATTGAATATAATATTCAAAAACAAGAAAAAATCAATGACTGGAAAGAGTACTTTCAGGATTTTATCTCAGCGAGCCGGCGGTGGTGCGAGGTCCGGTATAAAAGACTTTAAGGAATGGTTCCAGGAGATGCTAGGTGAAATGTAAAAAGTATCTGATGCCGGGTCCTCCCGTTACAGAGGTAAGATATCGAGCACAAGCTCCGTATCGGATAAAGTAAGATACTTAAATGTATTGGGTGGCTAAATATAAGACATTTTTCCCAAAGGATAAATGTCTTTTTTATTTTCCCTAATATATTTAGTATCATCAATTGAGTGGCATAGCGAAGCAGCCCTTCGTCTCAATTTTTGGGATGAAGGGTTTTTTTATTACTTATTTTTGAAATAAAAAGGAGGGACGGATGATGGAATTAAAGCTGTATTTAAAAAGTTTAGAAGGAGATACCAAAACCCCCATTACTTTATTTAGAAACTATGTAGGCAAAGAAAAAGGATTTTTGCTGGAAAGCAGAGACGAAGGCAAGGGAAGATATTCCTTTATTGCAAAAAATCCCTTTGGAGAACTACAAGGAAAAGGCAAAGAAATCATCATCAAAGAAGGGTGCAAAGTCATCAAAAAGCAAGGCAATATCATGGATGCCGTAAGAGAATATATGTCACAATTCACCATAAAAAATCATAGTTCCATCCCTTTTATAGGGGGAGGGGTGGGAACTGTAGGCTACGATATTGTAAGAGAGTTTGAAAAACTTCCGAACCCTAATAAAGACACCATTCAAGTTCCAGATGTGCATCTGATGTTTGCCAGGGAAATGATTGCCTATGACCATTATCACCAACAAATTTTTATCATGGTCTTAGAAGAAGATACCCAAGACGGTGAAAAAAGAGCAGAAAACATAATGAAACATATGGAAGAGGCTATAAAAAAAGATGAATCCCTAGAACCAAGCGGAGACTTTGTCCCTTCCTTTAGAAACTTAACCAGCAATATGACAAAAGAAGAATACATGCAAAAAGTCGAAAGGGCGAAAGCGTATATCCGGGAAGGAGATATTTTTCAAGTGGTTCTCTCCAAAAGATGGACTTTAGAAACGGATGAAGATGCGTTTAATCTCTATAGAAAACTTAGACGGGTAAATCCCTCGCCCTATCTTTTTTATTTAAACTTTGGAGACTATCAGGTGGCAGGCAGTTCTCCAGAAATGTTAGTAGAGCTTAGAAAAGATAAGGTGTATACCTGCCCCATTGCCGGTACGAGAAAACGGGGGAAAGATGAGCAAGAAGATAAGAACTTGGCAGAGGACCTTTTAAGCGATGAAAAAGAGTGTGCAGAGCATGTGATGCTGGTAGATCTCGCCAGAAACGATATGGGAAGGATTGCTGAGATAGACACCGTAAAAGTAACAGAATTTATGAAGGTTCATTATTATTCCCATGTCATGCATCTCGTATCTCTGGTAGAGGGGATTAAGAAAAAAGATGAAGATGCTTTTTCAATCCTTCAGTCTTTTCTTCCGGCGGGAACCCTATCTGGAGCACCTAAAATTCGTGCCATGGAAATCATAGACGAACTGGAAGAAGAAAAGCGGGGGATTTATGGAGGAGCAGTTGGCTACTTTGGTTTTGACGGAGACATGGATATGTGCATTGCTATCCGCACGATGGTGATAAAAGACGGAAAAGTATATATGCAGGCAGGGGCAGGGATTGTGGCAGACTCAAATCCCGAGAAAGAAAATGAAGAATGTGAAAACAAAGTAAAAGCACTGCTTACGGCAGTGGAATAGGAGGGTGTTATGGTTTTACTCATCGATAATTATGATTCCTTCACATACAACTTGTATCAATATATCGGGAAGTACGAAAAAAATATAGAAGTCGTACGAAATGATGAAATATCCCTGGAAGAAATAGAAGCCCTAAACCCGGACCATATCGTTTTATCCCCGGGACCTAAGACGCCAAAGGAAGCAGGAATCTGCATAGAGGTCATTAAAAAATTTTACGATAAAATCCCTATACTTGGTATTTGCCTTGGTCATCAGTGTATCGGTGCTGCTTTTGGAGCGGAAATTACCTATGCCAAGGAACTGGTTCACGGAAAAACTTCACTGATTATTCATAAGGGAATAGATGTTTTTAGCGGGATTGCAAATCCTATGATGGCTGCCAGATACCATTCCTTGGCTATCAATCCAGTTACCATTCCGGATTGCTTTGAAATCGCAGCAATTACCGAGGATGAGGAAGTTATGAGCATTATTCATAAGGAATATCCCTTAGTAGGACTCCAGTTTCATCCGGAATCCATCTATACGCCGGATGGTATCACAATCATAAAGAATTTTTTAGAAAAGGAGAGGATTATATGATAAAAGAAGCAATCGAAACCATTATACAAGGAAGACATTTGTCAGAAGAAGAAATGATGGGTGCTATGGAATGTATTATGGATGGAGAAGCCTCTCCGACTTTGATTGGAAGCTTTCTTACAGCCCTTAAGATGAAAGGGGAAACCCCTGATGAAATCACCGGAGGGGCTAAGGTCATGAGAAAAAAGGCAGAAAAAATCAACCTAAACGATTTATATACCTTAGATACCTGTGGAACAGGGGGGGACAGTGCAGGCACTTTTAATATCTCGACGGCAGTAGCCTTTGTGGCAGCCGCTGCAGGTATTCCGGTAGTTAAACACGGAAACCGCTCCGTATCCAGCAAAAGCGGCAGTGCAGATGTCTTAGAAGCTCTGGGAGTTAACATAACCCTTCTTCCAAAACAGGTAGAAGAATGCGTTAAAGCCCAAAATATAGGCTTTCTCTTCGCACCTACCTTTCATAAGGCAATGAAACATGCCCTGGGACCGAGAAAAGAGTTAGGATTCAGAACCATCTTTAATATCTTAGGGCCCCTTACAAACCCAGCTAATGCCAAGGCTCAAGTTCTGGGGGTATTCGATGGGAATTTAACAGAACCCATAGCAAAAGTACTCCTTAATTTAGGAGTAGAACACGCTATGGTTGTACATGGTATGGATGGGTTAGATGAAATCACCACAACCCATAAAACTAAAGTAACAGAGATTAAAAATCACGAAGTTAAGACGTATTATATCTCCCCTGAAGAATTTGGCATTACAAGATGTCAAAAAGAAGATTTACAAGGGGGAGATGCCAAAGAAAATGCAGAGATTATCAAGAATCTTTTCCAAGGGGAGAAAGGACCCAAAAGGGGTATTCTTCTTTTAAACAGCGGAGCAGCTCTTTATGTTGGAGGAAAAGCAAAATCCTTAGAAGAAGGCATTTATATTGCAGGAGAACTCATTGATGGCGGCTATGCCCAGAAGAAATTGGATGAGTTCGCAGAATACACAAGGAGGATCACATGATACTGGATAACATTATCGAACAGAAGAAAGAGACCTTAAAAGAGTTAAAGAAAACCATTAGCATATCTTTTCTTGAGGATAACATAAAACATACCAAAATCCCGCCCTCTTTTTATAAAGCAATGGCTAAGCCTGGACTGTCTATTATAGGGGAGGTTAAAAAGGCTTCTCCTTCAAAAGGCATCATAAAGGAAGACTTTAACCCCATAGAAATCGCTAAGGAATATGAGAATTGTGTGGATGCGGTTTCTGTATTAACGGAAGAAAAATTCTTTTTAGGGAGTGCTAAATTTCTGAAAAAAATTCATAAAGAAATAAGCTTACCCCTGCTTAGAAAGGACTTTATCATAGATCCCATTCAAATCTATGAAGCAAGGGCATTAGGGGCTAGCTGTGTTCTTCTTATTGCAGCCATTTTAGATGACAGTCAGCTGAGAGAATTTATCAATCTGAGCCATTCTCTTTATATGGATGCCTTAATTGAAGTTCATGATCAACATGAACTGGAAAGAGTTTTAAAAACCAATGGAGAGATTATAGGCATCAATAATAGAAATCTAAAAGATTTTACGATAGATATTCAAACAACCATAAACCTTAGAAAAGAAATACCAAAGGATAAGATTGTGATTAGTGAAAGCGGTATTTTTTCTAAAGAAGAAATCTTTAAGCTCAAAAAATCCGATATTCACGGCATTCTGGTGGGAGAAAGCTTTATGAAATCAGAAAATATCAAAGAAAAAGCAGAGGAGTTTAGAAGAGCCTATGATTCCTAAGATAAAAATCTGCGGATTAAAAACCGTTGAGCAAATAGTGATGGCAAATCAATATGATATCGACTATGTAGGCTTTGTATTCGCAAAAAGCAAAAGGCAAATATCTCCCAGTCAGGCAAGGGATATGAAGAAATGCTTAAGAAAGGATATCAAAGCAGTGGGGGTTTTTGTAGATACCCCCATAGAAGAAGTGAATGAAATCGTACGATACTGCAGCTTAGATATGGTTCAGCTTCATGGGAATGAAAATAACGACCAGTGTGCTAAAAGCATTGTTCCCGTATGGAAGGCACTTTCCGTTAAGGATCAGGAAATACTTGAAGTCCTTCCATTCTATAAAAATGTAACAGGCTTTGTATTTGACAGCGGTAGCGGAGGCACGGGAAAAACTTTTTCCTGGGAGCTCGTTAATGGTATTTCTAAGGATTACTTTACGGTTTTAGCCGGGGGATTAAATGCCGGGAACATCAGCGAGGCAATCAAAATAGTATCTCCCCATGTGGTCGACGTAAGTTCTGGTGTAGAAACTAATGGTGAAAAAGATGAAAAAAAAATAAAAGAATTTATTAGAAAGGTGAAAGGATATGAAATTAGATAGAAAGTTTGGTATTTTTGGTGGGCAATATGCGCCCGAAACCCTGATGAATCCTTTAAAGGAACTGGAGAAGGCACTGATAGAAGCCCTGCAGGACGAGAGTTTTATGGAAGAATACAGATATTACTTAAAGCAGTATGTAGGCCGCCCAAATCCTTTATATTATGCTAAGAATCTTACACAGGAATTAGGAGGTGCTAAGATTTATCTTAAACGTGAAGATTTAAACCATACAGGAGCCCATAAAATCAATAATGTTATAGGTCAGATCCTGCTTGCAAAACGTATGGGTAAGACAAAGGTGATTGCAGAAACAGGAGCAGGACAGCATGGCGTAGCAACGGCAACGGGAGCGGCGTTATTTAACATGGAATGTACCGTATTTATGGGAGAAGAAGATATTAAAAGACAAAAACTTAATGTATTTAGAATGGAGCTTTTAGGGGCTAAGGTAAAGAGTGTTGATAGCGGCACAAAAACCCTGAAAGATGCAACCAATGAAGCCTTAAGGGAATGGGCAAGAACCGTAGAAGATACTTTTTATGTTGTAGGTTCTGTGGTAGGGCCCCATCCCTATCCGACCATGGTCCGGGAATTTCAAAAAATTATAGGAGAAGAAGCCAAAATCCAAATCAAAGAGCAGGAAGGAAGATTACCGGATACCATTATCGCCTGCATTGGAGGAGGCAGCAATGCCATGGGAATCTTCTATCCCTTCCTGGAAGAAAAGGAAGTGGAGCTGATTGGTGTAGAAGCCGCAGGACTTGGCATAGAAACCAAAAAACATGCAGCTGCTTTTGCAGAAGGTAAGATAGGGGTTCTTCATGGGATGAAAACCTATCTGCTTCAGGATGATAACGGCAATATACTCCCAGCCCATTCTATTTCTGCAGGGCTGGATTATCCGGGAACGGGCCCAGAGCACGCTTATCTTTTTGATACAGGAAGAGCCAAGTATGTATCTATAACCGATGACGAAGCTGTAGAATCCCTTATCCGGTTGTCTAAAACAGAAGGCATTATTCCGGCGCTTGAAAGTGCCCATGCCATAGCGTATGCTATCAAATTGGCACCTAAGAAAAGCAGGGATGAAATCATTATCATCAATTTATCCGGAAGAGGGGACAAGGACGTACAAAGTGTCGCAAATTACCTTGAGTTAAGGGGTGGTCATCATGAATAGAATTCAAGAAAGATTGGAAGAACTAAGAAAAGAAAATAAAAAGGCATTAATTACTTATATGACTGCCGGAGATCCTAATATCGAGCAGACAGAAAAGCTCATTTACGCCAAGGAAAGAGGGGGCGCAGATATTATAGAAATAGGCATTCCTTTCTCTGACCCTGTAGCGGATGGACCCGTGATACAAGCAGCAGCACAAAGAGCATTAGAAAGTGGAACTAACCTTGCGAAGGTATTTCAGTGTATCGCAAATGTCCGAAAAAACACCCGGATTCCCATAGCATTTTTGGTTTATTATAATTCTATTCTGGGATACGGTGTAGAACGATTTATCAGACAATGTGAAGAGGTTGGTGTAGACGGTCTTATTATTCCTGATCTTCCCTTAGAAGAAAGAGAGGAAATCCTACCGTATATAAAATCTTTTAACGTATGCCTTATCCCATTGGTAGCACCCACTTCTAAAGACAGGATAAAGGATATTGTACAGGAGGGAGAAGGATTTGTTTACTGCATATCTTCCATGGGCGTTACAGGAGTAAGAAAAGAATTTCATGAAAACTTGGAAGCCTTTTTAAAGGATGTAAGAAGCGTAACCGATATTCCCATCGCCGTAGGCTTCGGAATGTCTTCCCAGGAAGATATCAAAAGATTACTTCCCTATGTAGATGGCGTTATCGTAGGCTCAGCCATTGTTAAGAAAATAGAAGAAAGTAATGGAGATGAAAAGGTGACAGAAGAATTTGTACGGAGTTTAAAAGCAGCATATTAAACTAACGCAAAGAGATGATACTTTTATTGAATCAATAGTTGGGATATTGGGCATTATCTATACAACAAAATAATTTTACTATAAAATATATGGCATATAAATATGAAAAGTTATATAATTCAATATGTGAGAAAAAATGATTAAAAACTACGTATCAAATATCTTATACAATTTAGAGAATTTTTAAAAGTAACTATTGACAAACGATACCTCAATCCTTATAATTCATATAAACATACTCTGAATACGAAACTCTTATCCAGAGAGGTGGAGGGACTGGCCCGATGAAACCCGGCAACCTGCAAATTTGCGAGGTGCTAAATCCTGCAGTTTCTGCTTTCAAACGGATGTCTGAAAGCAAAAAGCTGAGAGATAAGGGAGAAGAACATTACTCTCCTATTATCTTAGGAGAGTTTTTTATTTTTTTCACAAGTGCGACGCAGTCGCTTACGTGATAGATTCATTTTGAAAGGAGAATGCATGATGAGCAATAAGCAATTACGATTCGATACCATCCAAGTCCATGGAGGACAAGAAGTAGACCCTACCACAAAGTCAAGAGCTGTCCCTATTTACCAAACCACTTCCTATGTTTTTGATAGTGCACAACATGCGGAAGATTTATTTGCCCTCAGAGAAAATGGAAATATTTATACCCGTATTATGAATCCTACCACCGATGTATTTGAAAAAAGAATTGCCCTCTTAGAAGGAGGAGTAGGCGCATTGGCGGTAGCTTCTGGTTCTGCTGCAATCACCTATGCCATCCTTAATATTGCCGATGCCGGAGACGAAATCGTTGCAGCTTCCACCTTATATGGCGGAACTTATAACTTATTTGCCAATACTCTTCCCCGTTTTGGCATCACAACCCATTTTGTAGATCCTGACGATCCAGAAAACTTCAGAGCGGCCATTACTGAAAAAACAAAGGCGATATTTATAGAATCCCTTGGTAATCCAAGTATTAACATTGTGGATATTGAAGCTGTGGCAAAAATCGCCCATGAAAATAAAATCCCTCTTATCGTAGACAACACCTTTGCAACCCCTTATTTATTAAGACCTATTGAATATGGAGCGGATATTGTTGTTCACTCTGCAACGAAATTTATTGGAGGCCATGGTACCTCTATCGGTGGTGTTATCGTAGATTCCGGAAACTTTGACTGGGAAGCCAGCGGCAAATTCCCAAGCTTTACAGAACCGGACAGAAGTTATCATAACATTCAATATGCGAAGGCTCTTGGAAGACTTGCATATATAGTGAAAGCGAGAGTAACCCTTTTAAGAGATACCGGTGCAGCTCTTAGTCCATTTAATGCATTCTTATTCTTACAAGGGCTTGAAACCCTATCTTTAAGAGTAAGAGCCCATGTTTCCAATGCACGAAAAATTGCAGAATTCTTACAAAGCCATCCGGCTGTTGAGTGGGTAAATTATCCGAGCTTACCGGGCAATAAATATTATGAACTGGCTCAAAAGTATTTCCCAAAAGGCGCAGGTTCCATTTTTACCTTTGGAATCAAGGGAGGAGAAAAGAAGGCTAAAGAATTTATCGATAAGCTCCAATTATTCTCAAACTTAGCCAATGTTGCAGATGCTAAATCCTTAGTCATTCATCCGGCAAGTACGACCCATCAGCAATTATCACCAGAAGAACAGCTTAGTGCAGGCGTTACACCAGATATGATCCGATTATCAATAGGAATAGAAGACGTAGAAGATTTAATTGATGATATCAAACAAGCACTGGAATAAAAAGAAAATTGTTATTACAAGTTGCTGTAAAACCAATGTAAATGTGGTTTATGGCAACTTTTTATTGTATAGGAAATTCCACCGGATTTCCTATGCAATAAAAAGATAGCATCTATTTAACAAATATTTTACATATATAATTAGCACAATATATTTATTGTGTTATAATTATGTTTAAGGAATTGATTTTTGACTATTATTGGTTAATTAAAACAAAGAAAAATGCAAAGGCGGTTTTGTCCATGAATAAGTTAGAG
>JAAYMW010000163.1 GCA_012521175.1 Candidatus Epulonipiscium sp. | reverse complement strand
GACCTTCGGGTTATGAGCCCGACGAGCTACCAGACTGCTCCACTCCGCGACAAAAAATCCAACTGACAATACTATATTATAAAGAGCTTTTGAGATTTTGTCAATATAAATTTTTATTCCGTTTTTTCCATAAATACGATTTCATCTTCTTTTACAAGGCCCAATTTTTCTCTGGCAACCTTTTCTATATACATGTCAGATTGAATATATTCTTTTTCTTTTAAAAGACGTTCTTGTTCTTCTTGTTCCATTCTAATCTTTTCTCTGTATTCAGCTATTTGCTTTTCTAAGCCTCTGTTTATTTTTTGCAAATCATAGGTTTTAAATGCAATCATCCCAAAAAATATAGCTAAGAATAGGGTATTCCAGCCAATTAAATGTTTCTTTTGTTTTTTCCTCCTACTCAAAATAATCCCCTCTTTGCCCTTTTTGTCATTTATTTAGGTAACATAATATCTATTATTCTTCATCCGATTCCAATATCCTTTTTTTATTAATGGAAACTCTATACTTTTTTATACATGATATAAAGTTCCCTTAAGATTTGTTTAGATTTGCGCTTTACCCTATTCTTTGACTTATTAAGAAGTATTCTTGTTCTTACCCCTAAAATTTTTATAGGACGGGCAATCCATTTATAGGGGTAGGAAAGTATTTTTAAAATAATTTTAACAGGCATAAGGATAATTCTAATTAGAGTACGAATGATCCTTTTTATCCAGTAAATGATCCAATCGGAAATTTTCATAAGGAAAATACTAAAAGTAAAAAAGTAAATGACATTTCCAAGGAAAGCACCTAATAAGGCAAATCCCCTAATCTCTCCATAATTTTTGTTAAAGAGTACAAAAAACATAAAAGCAGATACGATAATCCAATAAATCAAATCTTCTAACTGAATGACCCAGTTAGGATGGGGAATAATCTTTCTGATAATCCGAAATATATCGTAAAAAATGCCTATAATGATACCTGCTTCAACGGCAGCAATAAATATCTGTGCCTGTTCACTAATAGATACAATCAAGTATGCTCACTCCTATTTAAAGAGCTTTCCTAAAAATGAATTTCCTTTCTTTGAGAAAGACTCTCCATCATGATAAACTAAGCTTTCTATCTCGCCTTCTATTTCTAGCTCTTTTTTCTCCAGATTAAGCTTGTTTACATGAAGATCTGTACCTTTTATTGTGAGCATCCCCATTTCTGTTTCAATATCTACATTTTCTTCATCAAATGCAAGTACATCCAACACTCCAGTAATAGAGAGATTCTGGCGATCCTGCATGATAATATTATGGTTTTTAGGGTTAATCATTTTATCTTCCATAAAATTACCACCTTTCAATTGAAGCTACAAAATTTTCATTTTATTTATATATATTGAAGGTGGTATTGAAAAATGATTATTAATTATAAATGTCTGTACATATTCTCTACTTCTTCCTTTTTAACATGTTCCTTTACATCTAAAACTTCAACTTTGGTGGTATTATTTCCAAAGCGTATCTCTATAATATCTCCCACTTTGACAGTGGTACCTGCTTTTGCCTCTTTGCCATTAACTAAAACTCTTCCGGCGTCACAGGCTTCATTAGCAATAGTTCTTCGCTTAATTAAACGACTTACCTTAAGATATTTGTCTAAACGCATGGATTCATCTCCTAATCATTTTTTGAGCGAACTTTCTTATTTCACAAAAAAATCTACACTCGAAAAAGTGTAGATTTATCCTTTGTGATATGTATAATGTGTATCGAGTATTTTACTTAGCGTTTACTGCATCTTTTAAAGCTTTTCCAGCTTTAAATCTTGGTGCTTTAGATGCAGGAATATTCATTACTTCTCCTGTTTGAGGATTTCTTCCTTCTCTAGCTGCTCTTTCTGCTACTTCAAAAGTTCCAAAACCAACTAATTGAACTTTTCCATTTCTAGCAAGTTCTTCTGTTACTACTTCCTCGAATGCTTTTAATACTTTTTCAGTATCTTTTTTGCTCATTTCAGCTTTTGCAGCCATAGCTGCTACTAATTCGGACTTATTCATAATCCTTCCTCCTCTTATTTCTTTTTACATTTGTAATGTGTCAAATAAAACACTAGTCAATTTTAGAGACTTTAAGTTTAGATTCCTCCCATAACTTGTCCATTTCTTCGAGAGTCATATCTTCTAACCTTCGATCCCTTGAAATTGCAGTATTCTCAACGTATTCAAATCTATTTATAAACTTTTCTATCGTATTTGTCAAGGCAAATTCAGGATTTATTTTTAAAAATCTAGCAATATTTACAATAGAAAATAATAAATCCCCATATTCTTCCATTATATGCATATCTTTTCCTGATTTGTAGGCTTCTCTGAACTCCTCGAACTCTTCATTGACCTTATCTAATGCATCTTTTATATCTGTCCAATCAAATCCGACATGAGCTGCCTTTGCCTGTACCTTATAGGCTCTGACTAACGCCGGAAGTACTTCAGGAACACTTTTTAAAACTTCTGTTTGGCTTTCAAAACCTTTTTCTTTCTTCTTAATTTGCTCCCAATTCTGTAAAATTTCTTCCGTAGAGCCTACAGTGGTATCTCCAAAAATATGAGGATGCCGCAAAATAAGCTTTTTACAAATGCCATCTATGACATCATCTATTGTAAATTCCTTATTTTCTTCAGCAATTCTTGAATGGAATACAATCTGTAAAAGCAAATCTCCCAGTTCCTCTTTTAAGCTCTCTTTATCGCCTTTTTTAATGGCATCCATTACTTCGTAACTTTCTTCAAGAAGATTTGGGAGAAGGCTCTCATGGGTTTGTTTTAAATCCCATGCACAACCATTTTCACCCCTAAGCGTTCTCATAATTTCTAAGAGGTCTTCATAAGTATATTTTTCTTTTTTGACCATTCTGCACCCACTCATTTAATCTAATGTTAATCTACTAACTTTAATTTAACATGAGTATAGCATAAAATGTATTTATGACAAATAGTCAAATTGACTTAAAATATGTCATAAATGCAGACAGAAAATCTATCTGCATTTATTGTTCCATTTGTTTTCCTAAAAAACCTGCTGCTGATTGCGCCAGTTTTGTTTCCACTTCTCCCATTTGAGTATTCTTGTCAGAAGATAAGAAAATAACCGCTCCTACAACATCACCTTCAGCTATAATAGGAGATATAAGTTCAGAAGTGTAATTGGTTGCAGTTTCATCTGCCAAAATAGGAATAAATTTTTCATCATCTTTGGATGCAGTAAAAACGGTTCTTTCTTCAATAACTTTTTCAAGGGATTGACTGATGCTTTTATCTAAGAACTCTTTTTTAGAACCTCCTGAAACGGCAATAATCTGGTCTTTATCCGCAATACAGGTAATAAGTCCCGTAGTTTGAGCCAACGCTTCGGCATACTCTTTTGCAAAAGTTCCTAATTCGCCTATCGGAGAGTACTTTTTCAAAATAACTTGCCCGTCATGGTCTGTAAAGATTTCCAGAGGGTCTCCTTCTCTGATTCGAAGCGTTCTTCTTATTTCCTTTGGAATAACAACACGTCCTAAATCATCTATTCTTCTTACGATTCCAGTAGCTTTCACATTGATTCCTCCTCTAATCTCTAGCGTTCATAATCGTTTTCAGTAATAGTATGATTACAATATTGTTATTTTATGCATGTTTTCCATTTTTCTTCTAAAACAAAAAACGAGGAAATATTCCTCGTTTTTTAACATTACTCTTTTATTTTAATGGTATCCCAAACTTCTTTATTAATTTCGACAGCTGCCTGATTGATCCATTCTTGTACTTTAGATTGATAAAAACTTTGCTTTTCTAAATTATAGTAGCTTTGCTCTGTTACTTCTTTATCTGGCTCGATAATTTCTTCTAATTTTATAATATGATATCCGTAGCTTGTTTCAACCAAGTCGCTGATCTCTCCAACATTTAATTCAAAGGATGCAGTTTCAAAAGCTGGTTCCATGCCTTGATTTCTTCCAAAGACATATTCTCCATCAGAAGGTAAGGAGGCTTCATCCTCTGAGTATTCTTGTACTAAAGAAGCAAAATCTTCTCCCGCTTTGGCCCTTTCTAACGCTTCCTGAGCTTTCCTGTAAGCCTCTTCTTGTTCTTCTTCCGAAAGAGCTACCAATTGCCCATTTTTTATATCATGCGTTTTTAATAAAATATGTTTAACTCTTACCTGCTTTAAGCTCTCTTTGTTTTGCTCGAAGAATTCTTCGAATTCCTCTTTATTGATAACAAAATCCTTTGTTATCGTTTCAAATAGTTTTTGACTAAGGATGTTTTCTTCTGCAATCTTTTCAAGCGTTGCATTTGAAATATCCATATTCTTTATTTCTTCTTCTCCAATCTCTGATTTTAAGAGAGCGGCCCGTGTCTTTATCTGCTCTTTTTCCTCTTCAGTTAAAGAAAGCTTCATCTTTTTGGCTTCCTGAACCTGAAGCTTAATGGATTTAATGGAATCCAGAGCTCTTTCCTTTGCCACTTCTTCCGCAGGTTTGCCATCAAATTTTGTCTCCCAAATATCTTCCTGCCCTATACTTTGGTATACCTGTCTGATCCGCCACAAATAGACTTTATACTCTTCTACACTTACTTTTCCGTCATTAATGACTGCCACATAATCATTTTTACTGGAGCAGCCAGTTAATAAAATACCCACAATTATCACAATAGATAATATCGCTGTCATGCCCTTGTTAAAGCCCATTTCTCAAACCCCATTTCATATATGGCTTAAGTATAGTTTTGCCTCATAACTATATAATTACTATATATTATAAAAGAATTTTATTCCAACTTCAAACCTTTCATGTCCTGTAATAAATTCTTAATATATCTGATAAGTGCCTCTTTTTCTTCATCGGATACATGATATATGAAATAAGGGTTTTCAGCGGCTGCAAAGGTCAATTTTCTATTGTATTTATTAAGCAGCTCCGGAATTTTTACAGGGTCTATACGGGCGTCTTTTTTAAAGGTAATATTTACTTTATTTCCTTTTTGGCCAATAGACACTATGTCTAAAGCATGGGCTTCAGATTTTAGAAGAGCAATTTCCAGCAGGTTTTGTACACTTCTTGGAAGATCTCCATATCTGTCTTCGATTTCTTCCTGTAAATCAAAATAATCCTGCTCAGTTTGTATGGATGCAATCTTTTTATAGATTTCAAGCTTTTGCATCTCGTTGCTAATAAACTTAATAGGGATATATGCATTGACATTCAATTCTATAGAGGTTTCAAAGGCCTCCTGTACGACTTCTCCTTTTTCTTCCCGAACAGCTTCTTCTAAGAGCTTACAGTACAAATCATACCCTACTGCTTCCATATGGCCATGCTGTTGCTCTCCAAGCAGGTTACCTGCTCCTCTGATTTCTAAATCTCGCATGGCGATCTTAAAGCCTGAACCGAATTCCGTAAATTCTTTAATTGCCTGAAGTCTTTTTTCGGCTGCCTCCTGCAATACCTTATCTTTTTGATACATAAGGTAGGCATAGGCAATACGATTGGAGCGCCCTACTCTACCTCTTAATTGGTAAAGCTGCGATAATCCCATGTAATCTGCATCCTGTATAATAATTGTATTGACATTAGGTATATCAAGCCCCGTCTCAATAATGGTAGTACAAACAAGTACATCAATTTCTCCATTGATAAAATCCATCATGATATTTTCCAATTCTCTTTCGCTCATCTGTCCATGGGCATAGGATACGACGGCTTCCGGCACCAATAATTGGATTTTCGCCGCAATTTTATCAATGTTCTTTACACGATTATATAGATAATAGACCTGTCCATTTCTTCCAAGTTCTCGCTGAATTGCATCTCTTACGAATTCGGGATTGTACTCCATAACATAGGTCTGTACAGGATACCTTTCTTCCGGGGGTTCTTCTAAGACACTCATATCTCTAATGCCTACAAGGCTCATGTGAAGAGTTCTGGGGATAGGCGTAGCCGTTAGGGTTAAAACATCCACATTTTCTTTCAGATATTTTAATTTTTCTTTATGGGCAACACCGAATCTCTGCTCTTCATCTATAATTAAGAGTCCTAAATCTTTAAATACAATATCCTTAGATAAAAGCCTATGGGTGCCTATAATAATATCAATCATACCTTTTCTTAACTGCTCTATGGTTTCCTTTTGCTCTTTAGGGGTGCGAAAGCGGGATAACAATCCCACTTTAACAGGGAAGTCCTTCATCCTTTGAACAAAGGTATTATAATGCTGCTGCGCCAAAATGGTCGTAGGTACAAGATAGGCTACTTGTTTGCCATCCTGTACCACTTTAAAAGCAGCTCGTATGGCTACTTCCGTTTTTCCGTAGCCAACGTCTCCACAAAGAAGACGTTCCATGATCTTATCGCTTTCTAAATCCCTTTTAACTTCTTCAATGGCAGTAAGCTGGTCACTGGTTTCTTCATAAGGAAACATGTCTTCAAATTCTTTTTGCCAAACTGTATCAGGACTATACCTAAATCCTCTGCTATGTTGCCTTTTTGCATAAAGTTGGATAAGTTCTTTGGCTAAATCTGCTACAGCTTTTTTAACCCTTGTCTTGGTCTTTATCCATTCAGTGCCTCCAAGCTTATTTAATTTAGGCCCTTTGCCTTCAGCACCTATATATTTTTGGATTAAGTCCATTTGATTGACAGAAACGTATAAATTTCCGCTGTCCGCATAGCGAATCTTTAAATAATCTTTACTGACATTGTCTACGACGATTTTCTCTATTCCTTGATAAATTCCAATCCCATGGTTTTCATGAACCACATAATCTCCTATAGAAAGGTCTGTAAAGCTTTCAATCTTTGAGCCCTTTGGTTTCTTTTTGACTCTTCTCTTCTTCTTTTCTTCCCCAAAAACTTCTTTGTCAGAGATAATAACAAAATCAATCATTCCGTATTCAAAGCCCCTGTGAAGACTTCCGTGGGAAATAATAATTTGTCCCTTCTCTATAGGCTCTGATAAATCGCTTCTGTAGGTACTTATAATGTTTTTCTCTAAAAGTTCTTTTTGCAGTCTTTCTCCCTTGCTTCTTGGCCCTGCCAGAATAAGAATCCGGCAGTTTTTCTGCTTCCAGAAAGCCAAATCTTTCTCAAGGATTTCCATCTGCTTATAAAAAGAACTGATGGATTTAACCGGAAAATGTAAGCTTTCCTTGATTGGAAAGTCTTTTATGGTATGGGTTAGCATGGTCATTAAAATAATATCAAAATGTTTAATCCCATCTAAAACGTCTTCATATCTAAATAAGGCTTCCATTTGACAGGGAAGAATATAACCTTTTTCTAATCTTCCCTTCATGCTTTCTTCAAACTCAAGAATGGTTTTAAAACATCTTTCTTTTATTCTAATAGGTTCATCAATTATAAATAAGGTTTCTTGATCCAGATAATCCGCCAAAGTCACTGTATCTTCATAAAAATATTTAATATATCCTTCTACACCTTGAAAAGTTTTTTGATTTCTTAATTTTTCTAAAAAAGCATCTACTGTCTTAGATAAAGTTTCTTTCTGCTCTTTGAGACCTTTTTTCTCCATCTGTTTAAGGCGTTTTTTAGCTTCTTCTTCTATACGGGTAATGGCAGCTTGAATCACTTCTTCTGTAAATACCAATTCCTTCATAGGAAAGATCTCAATTTGCTCCACCTTTTCAGCAGATCTTTGAGTCATTGGATCCATCTGTCTGATGGAGTCAATCTCGTCATCCCAGAATTCTATTCTATAAGGATGGGGCAAGGTTCCGGAATAAATGTCTATAATGCCTCCCCTTATGGCAAACTGTCCAGGGCTTTCTACCAATTCCACATGCTCATAACCCATCAATACCAATTGACGAGCAAGTTCTTTAGTGGATACGATATCTCCCACTGAAAGATTTATAATAAAGGTTTTAAAGACATCTTTTCTAACGAGCCTGTCTAACAAAGCTTCAACCGATAAAATAATCACTGGATTTTTTTGATCCAGCAATGCTTTTATAACGTTTAATCGCTGTCTTACAATGTCGATACTGTGAACATCTGCACTGTAAAAAAGAGGGTCCTTTGAAGGATACACATATATATTATCCTTTATAAAAAACTGCATGTCCTCATAGAGTTCTTTTACTTTCATTTCGTTATGCGTAAGAATAATGACCGGTCTATCTGTATGGGTCTGCAGGGCATAAATAAGATGGGCTTTTTGTGAATCCAGAATGCCTGTTGTCAGTATAGGGGAATGGTGATCTTTTAAAGTGTTAAGCAACTTTTGATACGATTCCAATTCAAGCAGCGGTTGTATCATTCCGCTAAAAGCAGTGTTTTTCAAGTCGTCACTCCCTTATCCGCTGATTAAATTTATTCATGGCAGAGGCACTGCCTTCTTTTATAATGGTTTCAACAGCATCTGATGCGAGTTTTATACTTTCAACCATTGCTGTTATTTCTTCCTTTGTAAAACGGCTTAATACATAATCGGCTAAATCCCATCCCGGAGGCTTTTCACCAACGCCAACTTTTACTCGCGGAAACTCCTGGGAATTTAGATGGGCAATGATGTTTTTTATGCCGTTATGCCCACCTGCGCTACCTTTCGTACGAATTCTGATCTGTCCAATGGGCAGACTTATATCATCATATATTATAATTATATGATTGCTGTCAATCTTATACCAATTCATAATTTCTATAACACTTTGGCCGCTAAGATTCATATAAGTCTGGGGCTTTGCCAAAACAACTCTTTGTCCGGCAATCATTCCTTCGCCAATTAATGCATGATGTTTTTTCTTATTGATATTAATGTTATTTTCAAAAGCTAATCTTTCAACCACTTCAAATCCGACATTATGCCTTGTTGTTTCATACTGCATTCCGGGATTTCCTAGTCCTATAACTGCAAACATTCATTTTCCCTCCGTTTTTTTCAATAGCAAAGAGCCCTAGTAATACTAGGGCTTAGGTATTTTATATTTATATGTTCATTAATCAAATAATTTGGATACGGATAAATCCTCATGAATTCTATGAATAGCATCTGCCATAATAGGTGCAACAGAAATCTCTCTTAATTTTGGAATTCTCTTTTCTTTTGGAAGTTTAATCGTGTTAAGTACAACTAATTCAGAAATAGCGGATGCTTCTATTCTTTCTATAGCGGGTCCGGATAATACAGGATGGGTACAACAAGCGAATACCTCTGCAGCACCTCTCTCTTTTAAAGTATTGGCTGCGTTGGTAATGGTTCCTGCAGTATCAATCATGTCATCTACTAAGATCACTTTTTTGCCTTCTATGTTTCCTATGATATTCATTATTTCTGAAACATTCGCTTTAGGTCTTCTTTTGTCAATAATCGCCAAAGGAATTTCTAATTTGGACGCAAAGGCTCTAGTCCTTCCCACGCTTCCAAGGTCCGGGGAAACAGCAACAAAATCATCCAGTGAGCCGAACTTCTCGGTATAGTATCGAGTTAATAAAGGCATTCCGACTAAATGATCTACAGGAATATTAAAGAACCCTTGAATTTGAGCACAATGCAAATCCATCACAAGCACCCTGTGGGCTCCTGCTGTTTGAATCAAATCTGCAACCAATCTTGCGCTGATTG
>JAAYMW010000015.1 GCA_012521175.1 Candidatus Epulonipiscium sp. | reverse complement strand
TTACCCCTCTTGGAGAACTGGCATGGATGGCAGGATGCGCATTTGAGTTTAACCCTTCTTTGGGAGGGCATATTCCTGTCCATGATGAACATATGGAAACCAGTATTAAAGGCATCTTTGTTGCAGGGGATATAACGGGTATAGAAGAAGCCAGTATCGCAATGGAAGAAGGAAGGATGGCAGGTATTGCAGTAGCGAAATCCTTAGGCCTTTATGAAAAAGAAGAATATATGGAGCGGATAGTTTGTGTTAAAAACAGATTAAGTCAGTTAAGGCATAATATTCATGAAGGAAACAATCAAAGCAGCATAACCCTTCCATCCAAAGGCAGATTATTAAAAGGAGCGGTTGCAATTATTGAATGTCCCCAGGAAATTCCTTGCAATCCTTGTGAAGCCTCCTGTCCCCAACATGCTATAACTATTGGAGAGAGGATTAGCAGTACTCCAAAAATAGATTATGAGAAATGTATTGGCTGTGGTCTTTGTGTTCCTGCCTGTCCGGGCCAGGCCATTACCCTTCGGGACTATGCTTTTTCAGAAGAAGAAGTATCTTTATCCATTCCCTATGAATTTTTACCTCTTCCTAAAACAGGAGAGACCGTTACGGCAGTGGACCAAAAAGGACAACCGGTATGCCCTGCAAAAGTAGTCCGTGTGACCAAGTCCCCTAAATATGAAGGAACAGTCGTTATAACCATTTCTTATCCAAGAAAATTCTTTTATCAGGTAGCCTCCATCAAAAAATGACCCCAGAAACGGTGCCTGTCAGTCCACATTGGAAATAAAGGTGGGCTGACAGGCACCAAATTACTTTTGGTTAATATTATAATATAGAGCCTATTTGGATTTTTTTGGGGGTAGGTACTATGAACCTATACGGATTTCGAAAGTGGGTGGTGGGTGTTGATGAAAAGGTGCCTCTTATCAACGGGAAGCGCGTCACAGGGATTAATTTTGATAATGGAGCCACTACCCCTCCGCTTATTTCAGTAATGGATGCGGTGAATCGTTTTGTACCCTGGTATTCTTCCGTTCATAGAGGAATTGGATATAAATCAAGACTCTCTTCACAGATTTATGAAAATGGCAGGGAAGTTGTAGGCGACTTTGTTGGAGCAGATCCCAAAAGGGATGTGGTCATTTTTACCAATAATACTACCCAGGCCATTAATAAAGCTGCCAAAAAATTAAATGAAAAAGGGGGAAAAGAGGTTGTATTATCTACAGTTATGGAGCATCATTCCAACGATCTACCTTGGCGTGATAAGTTCTATGTCGACTATATTGGAATCGATGGGGATGGACGATTGGATATGGAGGATTTGGAGCGTAAGCTTAAAAAATACGAAGGAAAAGTAAAGCTGGTTACAATGGCAGGAGTCTCTAATGTATTAGGATATATTAACCCGATCCACAAAGCAGCAAGAATAGCCCATCAATACGGCGCAAAAATATTTATAGACGGGGCCCAGCTGGTTCCCCATACGTATGTCGATATGAAATCCCATAGGGATCCTGAGCATATAGATTTTTTAGCATTTTCTGCCCATAAATTGTATGCACCTTTTGGTATCGGGGTATTAATTGGACCCAAGGAAGTCTTTAACGGTGAACCTTCTGATCCCGGTGGGGGAACGGTTAAATTTGTTACCCGTGAAGAAGTGGTATGGAATCATCCGCCTCAAAATGAAGAAGGAGGCTCTCCCAATGTCATAGGGGTTGTAGCCCTTGTCCAGGCGATAAAAAATCTTAGAGCAATTGGAATGGAAACCATAGAAGCTTATGAAAAACAGTTAACTCAATATACAATCTATAAATTAAGCCAAATCCCCGATATAGAAATATACGGAGATGTTTATAATATAAAGGATAGGTTAGGCATTATTTCTTTTAATGTTAAAGGGATCCCCCATCAAGTGACAGCCTTATCCTTATCCTATGAGGGAGGCATTGCAGTCAGAAACGGATGTTTTTGTGCCCAGCCTTATGTTCAAGCCCTATTAAAGCTTTCAAAAGAAGAAGTAAAAGCTTACATAAAAGATGAATCAAGAAGTCGACCGGGGATGGTGAGGATTAGTTTAGGGCTTTATAACACTTTCCAGGAGATAGACCGTTTGGCTGCATTATTAAGCTGTATTGTACGGAATAAAAAATATTATATAGATAAATATGAAGGATTAGAGCAATTGCTCTAAAAGCAAGAGGACGAATTGACTTCGTCCTTTTATTGATTATATAGGAAAATCCTTCGGACTTCTTAATTTTATTATTAAATATTCAATAAGAGGACAAACTACTAATAAAATTCCAAAGGAGATGATAAGCGTTGAGTAAAAAATTAAACCTGCTTATGTTTAGCGGGGACTATGACAAGGCGTTGGCGGCTCTTATTTTGGCCAATACGGCAAGAGATATGGGGATGGAAGTCACCATATTTTTCGCATTCTGGGGACTTTTTTTACTTAGAACAGGAGAGAGTGGAAATACAGAAGAAAAAACGCCCTATGAAAAGATATTTGGCATGATGACTCCAAAAGGCCCGGAAGAATTGCCTCTTTCCAAAATGAATTTTAGCGGGTTAGGGAAGAAAATGCTGATCGATATGATGGAAGAAGATGGGGCTCCAAAGCTTATAGATTTCTTAAATGGAGCCAGAAAAAAAGGCGTTCATTTTTATGGATGCAAACTTTCCATAGAAATTATGGGGATTACGAAAGAAGAACTGATTCCTGAGTTAGAGATCATAGAAGCAAAAGAATATCTTAAAGATGCTTTAGAATCGGACATTCAGCTTTTTATTTGACTATAGCACAAATTTTATCTGATGTCCGAAAAATATATTTACAAATTTGCTTGTAAGGTTATAATGAAGGTATACGGGGCTTCAAAAAAATTCATAAATTTTACTGGTTTTGGGGGTGACAATATAGATAATAGAGTGATTGATATGGATTCTAAAAAGCTGGAGAAGGACCAAGCTTGGTTAAGCATAGCTATGGAAGGAGCCAATGATGGTTTCTGGGGATTGGATATACTTCAAAATAGAATATACTATAATGGGAGTTATAGGGAATATTTTGATGGAGACAAATCTACCATGTATATTCCCCGTGAATTCTTAAAAGAAATGATACATCCCCTGGACCTTGAGCAGGTTAAAGATTCTTTAGAACGTTACTTAAAAAGAGAAATACCCGTATTTAAAATAGAATGCAGAATAGCCGTTAATTCTTCAAGCTACGAATGGGTTCTTATTCAAGGAAAAGGTATTTGGGATGAAAATAACAAGCCCCTATATCTTGCAGGTTCTTATACTTTACTTAAAGATTTCAAATATGCAGCAAGTTACCATTATGATACAGAAAAGAAATTAAAAGAAACATCAGTTCTTTTAAATACGATTTTTGATAGTATACCGGATCCTATCTACATCAAAGACACTGAAGATAGGATTATTAAATGTAATGCTGCAGCCCTTGCTCTTTGGGGGCATGTCAGAGAAGACGTTATTGGAAAAAAGTGTACGGATATTAAAATGTGCCATAAGCTTTGTCGTGAGTCGATAACCAAAAAGGCATATCAATCCAAAAAAGCTACGAGAGTACAACAATATATAAAGCAATCGGAAAAATGGCTGGATATCATGGCATATCCCGTTTTAGATAAAGATACCAATGAAGTTCAACTCTTAATTGAGCATGTTAAAGATATCACAGACTTAAAAAAAGCAGAACTTATTCTTCAAGAAAATATAAAATATCAGGAAAAATTACTTGAAGAAGCGGAAAGAAATAACAAAGTTAAAACAGAATATTTTGCAAACATATCCCATGAATTAAAAACCCCTTTAAATATCATTTTGTCAACATTACAGCTTTTAGAAGCTTTTTATTTGCCTTCTCAAAAAACAAGCAAATATACACATATCATGAAACAAAACTGCTATAGACTCCTTCGTCTGTTAAACAATATTATTGATATGACAAAGATTGATTCGGGATTTTTTAAACTGCATTTAGAAAATGCCGACATTGTTTATGTTGTCCAACAGATTACCCTGTCTGTCGAGCAATACATAAAAAATAAATCTATTAATCTGCTGTTTGAAAGTAAAATTGATAAGCAAATAATGGCCTTTGATGCAGAAAAAATAGAGAGGATTATGTTAAATCTTTTATCCAATGCTGCCAAATTTACTCCTCAGGGAGGATTTATAAAAGTAGGAGTAGAAAAAAGGGACAGAAACATTATTATATCCGTAAAAGATACGGGTATAGGAATACCGCTTAGAAAACAAAACCTGATTTTCCAAAGATTTGGTCAAGTAGATTCCAATGCCACAAGGCAGTACGAAGGAAGTGGAATAGGTTTGTCCCTTGTTAAATCTTTAGTGGAAATGCATGACGGAACCATTCGTTTTCATAGCGAAGAGCAAAAAGGTACAGAATTTATTATAGAACTTCCTATTAAAATAGTTCAGGAAGAAATAAAGAAACCTGTTAAAAATGAAAGTAACAGTTATAAAAAAGTCGAAATACTCAATATAGAGCTTTCGGATATCTATGAATAGCCGTATAGAATATATATTCTATACGGTTTTTTCTTGTTTCCATAAAAAAGCTAAAAAAATATATTTTCAAATTGAAACCTACATGGTATAATGTTGCCAATGTCAGACAATTAGGTATAATGAATGTTAATAATAAATATCTTTCAATGCCATAGAGGAGGAGTTAAAGTGGAATTTAAAAGCAGTTATTTGCAAGAAATCATGGATAAGGTAATCGCTAAGAATCCGGCTGAACCGGAATTTCATCAAGCGGTTAGAGAAGTCCTTCACTCTTTTGAACCAGTTCTTGAAAAACATCCGGAATACATTAAAGCAGGGATTGTGGACAGAATTGTAGAACCGGAAAGAGTAATTATGTTTAGAGTATCCTGGGTGGATGACAATGGCAAGGTTCAAGTCAATAGAGGATTTAGAGTACAGTTTAACAGTGCTATAGGACCATACAAAGGTG
>JAAYMW010000162.1 GCA_012521175.1 Candidatus Epulonipiscium sp. | reverse complement strand
GCAGTAGAAACCGACGAACACAGCAAACCAAAAGAAGCAGTGATCATTGAAAAAATTGAAATTGTACCTTATGAAGGGTAAATCTTAAAAGGGTAAACCATTTTTGGTTTGCCCTTAACTTTAATTTCAATTAACAGGGGATTATATTATGGAGATTGCTAAAAACCAGGAATTTATAGAAAAACATCTAAAGAAGAATATGGTCCTGTCAACTCTGGATGGTGTGTTCTTTGCCTTTGGGTCAGGAATGGTACCCCTGGCTACAACCATCGTATATTTTGTGAGTTATTATATACAAAATAATATTTTAATTGGGCTTTTAACCACTATGTCCACTGTTTTAATCAACCTTCCTCAGATATTTATGGCAAAATACCTGGAATCAAAGCCCAATGATTTAAAAGTTTTGTGTAGGGTAAGTTTACTGCAGCGATTGCCGTGGTTTTTTATGGGATGTTCCATATTTTTTATAAAGGATTCCAGATGGATGATTTTTAGCATATATATCATCTATGGGCTCTATTCCCTGTTTACAGGCTTGTCCAATGTAACCTGGAACGATATGATGGCAAAAATCATTCCTATTAGAATAAGGGGCAGATTTTTTGGAATACGAACAGCCATCACCAGCTGCGCAGAATTCTTAGGCTCTCTTCTTTGTGTTTTAATGCTTTCTTTCTTTGACTTTCCTTATAATTATGGGGCAATATTCATTTTGGTAGGTTGCTTTATGATGATCTCCTATATTGCCCTTATGCAGACAAAAGAGCCAGATTTTGTACGAAACGCTAAAAGACAGCCCTTTATAGAATATGCTAAGGATTTGCTGATCATCCTAAGAGAAGATAAGAACTTTACCTTTGCAGTTTGTTCCATAGGCCTTGCCACCCTAGCGAATGCAGCAGCAAATTTTAGAATTGTCTATGCCAAGACTATTTTGCCCATCACCCCGAAAGATGTGGCGTTGCTCACAGCATTATGGCTTATTAGCAGAAGCATTTTTTCCATAGTTTGGGGAATACTTACCGATAAGAAAGGCTATAAATTCACAATGATGGCAGGACATTTTGTATATTTGATAAGTTATCTGTGTATGAATTTTATTGGCGGCATGGGTATGCTTTCCTTTATATTTATCCTCCATGGGGCGGGAGAAAGTGTTGTTTTGGCCATTCAGCCAAACTTTATCATATCCCTTGGAGGAGAAGATAAAAGAGCCACTTATCTTGGACTTGCTGCTATTTTATTTACCCCTCTGTCGGCTTTAGGTCCTGTCCTTATGGGACTTCTTATTGATGGTCTAAGTTACCAGGCGGCATTTTTGGGAGCAGGGCTGCTTATGGCAGGAATGATTCTAACTATGTATAAGAAAGTAGACATACTAAAGTAGGCCCTTTTGTTTTGCTTCTTCTTCCAGCCTGGATACCGTTTGATACAGTTCTTCCGTTGAGTCCGCCTCTATGGTATATACATGGCCGTTGTTTAACTGAACTACTGTAAAAAAGGGCTTGTTGGGAATGCCTTTGGTTGCAATGTCTGCGATCAAGTCTTCGTAAGGCTTCATAAGAATCT
>JAAYMW010000161.1 GCA_012521175.1 Candidatus Epulonipiscium sp. | reverse complement strand
TACCCCCTATTCATTTTTTAGCTTTTAAATCTGTTTAAACTCAGCTCTTCCATAGGATAGTTGACTTTTTCGCCGCAAATCATAGAAGCCATGACCTTGCCGGTAATAGGTGCCAGAGCTATACCATCGCCCTCATGTCCTGTTGCAATATAAAATCCTTTTTTCCCCTCTACTTCTCCAACTATCGCTTTGCCATCTGCTGATGCAGGTCTAAGACCGGCAAAACTTCGGATCATATGCACATTTTTTAAGACGGGAAATAGTCTTATGGCCTCGTGCATAATCATCGTCAAGGCTTCATAGGTTGTGCTTTTATCAAATCCCACGTATTCCCTTGTACTTCCTATTAAGTAGTTTCCACTGGAAGCTTGGCTGAGTGCTAGTCCAATTCCAAGCTCCCTGTATCTTTTAGGTTTATTTTGGATAATCTGAGGATTCATTTTTGCAGCGATATAATCCGCACTCCAGGCATTGGTTTCTCCAAGGGGTGGTACTTGCTGAGTAACGATAATTTGCCCCCTTTTAGGCCTGATAGGGATTTCTGCTCCAATGAGCTTTCCTATATCCGGCGCCCAAGCCCCTGCTGCATTAACCACATATTCTGTTTTGATGTGGCTGCCATCTTTAAGAACAATCTCCCAAGAGTTTTCTCTTTGTATGATTTCCGTAATTTCTGTGAAGGTTTTTAATTTAAGTCCAAGAGCAGTGCCTTTTTTTAGAAAGCCTCTCATCACTTTTAGAGGATTCACCTGAGAATCTTTGCTGCAATAAGTGGATGCTTTTATGTCTTTTCTTACAAAAGGCTGCTTTTTGAGTACATCTTTTCTATCCAACATTTCTACTGGTAGCCCGTAACTGTTTTGTGTCTTCACAAACTCCTCCATCGCCTTTAACTGTACATCGTCTTCGATTAAAATCATTCCTCCCCTGTTTTCAAATTCTAAATCGATCTCCAGTTCCTTAGACAAGGATTTATACATTTGTACGCTTTCTAAAGTCATATCGAGAAGAATACCGGGTTTTTTGGATTGAAGAAAAATAGCATCATCACAAGCAGATGACGCACCACTGCCTATTTCTCCTTTTTCTAATATCAGTACCTTTTTCTTTTTTAAAAGAAGATAATAGCTAACGGATAGTCCGATAATGCCTCCTCCAATAATCACCACATCATAGTGTGCCAAGATCTAAACCCCCCGCTGATACACAATCTATCAATAAATCGCCTTTTTATAAATATATGGGAACTTTAGACGGGATATAACAAAAAAATAAGGTGCCTGTCAGTCCACATTTGTTTTTCAAATGCGGACGACAGGCACCACAACTTTATTTAAAGATATGTTGTTTATATTTATCTAATATTATCATTAACGGATATCCGATTCCATAACACGAAATCAACTGTCCTAACCCTACGCCTCCCATAAATACCAGAAGGGTTGTATTCCATTCAATTTTACCAAAGGTTCCGTAGTAAATCAGCAACCCTACAATAATAGCATTAACGACGATCGGTGGAATGGGTACCAGTATTTTCTTTGGCATTTTATAGGACAGATAAGCCGCTATGAAAGTGGCTAAACTCCCAAATACAATATCTACCATACCAAATTTACTGATAAAGATATTGGATATTAAACACCCAATAAATAACCCCGGTATTGCCGCAGGAGTAAAGAATGGCAGTACAGTCAGGGCTTCTGAAATACGCACCTGCAAATAATCCGTGCTAATTACTGCAAAGGGCAGGGTTAACACCACATAAATTGCAGCAATCAGTGCTGACTGCACTAAAAACAAAATCCTCTTATTCATTTTTTATTCCTCCTTAGTTTTGTTTATAGTCAGGATTTCGCGAACTGACTCAGGTAGTACTATAACATATATGTAATAGAAATAAAAGTATTTTTTATTTAAAGGATTTTTTGCCTCTTTATCGAATCCTTATATAAAAACAAAACAGGAGTGTAAAGGTATGTTTTTTGAATTCATAAATAGAAATAAGACGATTAAAGAGCTTAGAAAAAATAAATGTTATACCGTTAAGGAACTGGCAGAAAAAGTGAACTTAAATCCTTCTATTATCAATAGAATAGATGCTTTAAAATTAAAGGAAGTCCCTGAGCCGGTAAAATCTAAGGTGCTTCCCTTTCTTCGTTAGGACATTAAAATTTTTTGTCGGAT
>JAAYMW010000160.1 GCA_012521175.1 Candidatus Epulonipiscium sp. | reverse complement strand
TCCAGGTCAAATAAAAGTACATCTTATTCGTGAAACGAGAGCAATAGAGTATGCAAAATAAAAAAGAAAGTGCGATAACCGCACTTTCTTTTTTATTATATAGGAAATTCCTCTGAATTTCCTATATAATAAAAAGCCCTTCGGGCAAAATGCATACTTGCGTGTATTGTATTTGTCGGCTTTGCCAACCACGCTCGGCGCAAGAGTTTCGTAAACGAAACTCATATATATACAATATATGTAATAATAAACATATTTTTTAAAAAAGTTATGTTTTGAAAAAGGATTTAGGGAAAGAATAGAGAATATAATATAGGAATTAGTTTATCTTAACAAAAAGGGGGTCATAAAAATGGAAGTATTAAAAGTTGCTTCAAAATCGAACCCAAATGCTGTTGCAGGTGCCCTGGCGAACACTATTCGTGAAAAAGGTGGGGCAGAACTTCAAGCAATAGGGGCAGGTGCTCTTAATCAAGCACTTAAGGCAGTGATTATTGCACGAGGATATGTAGCGCCCTCGGGAATTGATTTAATCTGTATTCCGGCTTTTACCGACATTGAGATTAATGGAGAAGAAAGAACAGCCATAAAATTAATAATACAAGCTCGATAAGAGCTTGTATTATTTTTTGCCCTATTATTCCATTTCGGGTTCAAAACTCATACAGTCTGTTTCGTGTTTGCTTTTTGCATCGCTAACATGTTCGCCAACTAAAATATCTTCTAATGTACAGTATTTCACTTTGTCGTTGAACTTACAGGATTTAACATTGCATTTGATAACTTGAGAATTTGGTCTTGCCAAAACACTCATCTCCTTTTTAATTTAAATATGAGTCTTTATTATAATTTCCTTAATAATATAATTTTATTCAGAGAAATAAGATAGTTCATTTTGGAGGCGCTGGTATGCATTTATTTTTTCTTGATGCTCATTGTGATACTATTACAAGAATAATGGATACAAAAGAACATTTGTATAAAAATAACTATCAAGTTGATATTGAAAGATTGAAAACTTTTTCACACCCAATACAATTTTTTGCGATTTGGACGCATCCTAAGTTTTATGACAATCCTTTTAAACAAACCATAAAAGCAATAAATTATTTTTATGAAGAAATTAAAAAAAATGAAAACTATATTGCTTATGCAGGTTCTGTAAAAGACATAGAAAAAAATATTGCAGAAAATAAAATTAGTGCTGTTTTAAGTGTTGAGGGCGGAGAAGCGTTGGAAGGAGAAATAGAGGTTCTAAGAACTTTATATAGATTAGGCGTTAGATGTATGACACTGACATGGAATTATCAAAATAGTATTGGTTATGGAGCACTGGAAGAAGGATTAGAAAAAGGCCTTACGGATTTTGGCATCCAGGTTGTTAAGGAAATGAACGCATTGGGAATGATTATAGACGTATCTCATTTATCGGAAAGTGG
This sequence comes from Candidatus Epulonipiscium sp., assembly GCA_012521175.1. GTDB lineage: Bacteria > Bacillota > Clostridia > Lachnospirales > Defluviitaleaceae > Defluviitalea. The sequence goes on along the minus strand of JAAYMW010000160.1, from coordinate 3,453 downwards.
ATTTTGGGATGTTAAAAAGTTATCTTCAAAGCCATTTATAGCCAGTCACTCTAATGCAAGAGCGCTTTGTAATCATCCTAGGAATCTAAGTGATCAACAATTAAAAGCCATAGCGGATGTAGGAGGTGTGGTAGGGATAACGACTTATCCCCCATTTCTCAATTCTTCAGGATCTGCTGATATAGAAGATTTTTTTATCCATGTTGATTATATGATTAAACGGATTGGTATTGATTATATAGGTTTAGGATGTGATTTTGATGGTATACCAATAGTTACAAAAGGAATGGAAGACGTCTCTAAACTTAAATTAGTTTGTGAGCATTTTGAGAAAAAATATGGTTGCAGTGGTGCAGAAAAACTTTTGCATGAAAATTTTTTAAGAGTGATGAAAGAAGTTTGGACTGAATAGTCAAAAAAATAACTTGCAATGAACGTCACAATATTAGGATAAATATTATAAAATATAGTATAAAAAGAAGAATGTCAATTAGCATCTTGCAAATATCAGAAAAATATATTACAATAATAAAAAATTAACAATGGATGGTGAAATAAATGAAACTCTCAAGTAAAGTCATGGATATTACGCCTTCATCAACTTTAGCGGTTACCGCTAAGGCAAAACAAATGAAAGCTGATGGAATAGATGTTGTAGGATTTGGTGCCGGAGAACCGGATTTTGATACACCTGAACATATTAAACAAGCAGCAATTAAAGCTATTGAAGAAGGTTTTACAAAATATACTCCTGCTTCTGGTACATTAGAATTAAAGAAAGCAATCTGTGATAAACTTAAGAATGAAAACGGTTTAGACTATAAGCTAAGCCAAATCGTTATTAGTAATGGTGCAAAACATTCTCTAACCAATACTTTTATGGCAATACTTAACCCAGGGGATGAAGTGATTATTCCTGCACCTTTTTGGCTAAGTTACCCCCAGATGGTTAAGTTAGCTGATGGTGTCCCTGTTATTGTCTATGCCAAAAAAGAGAATGATTTTAAAATTACAATAGAAGATTTAGAAAGTGCAGTAACGGATAAAACCAAGGCCATTGTTATCAATAGTCCTTCTAATCCAACAGGGGTTGTATATGCGAAAGAAGAATTAAAAGCCATTGCAGACTTTGCTGTAAAACATGATTTATATGTTATTTCTGATGAAATTTATGAGAAGCTTATTTATGATGGCATGAAGCATGTAAGTATTGCATCTTTCAATGAAGAGATCTATAAACGAACGATTATTATAAATGGTGTTTCTAAAAGTTATTCTATGACAGGATGGAGAATAGGATATCTTGCTGCACCTGAAGACATTGCAAAAGTCATTTCCAATGTACAAAGTCATGCAACTTCCAATCCGAATTCCATCGCACAAAAGGCTACCATAGCTGCACTTACAGGGCCTCAGGACTGTGTAGAAGAAATGCGTAAAGAATTTGAGGCACGAAGAAATTATATGGTAGAGCGATTAAATAAAATACCTTCTTTTTCAATTATAAAACCACAGGGTGCTTTTTATGTGGTAATAGATATATCCAATATTTTAGGTAAGAAATTTGAAGGCAGAGTCATTGAAACAGCAGATGATTTCTCAGAAATTTTATTAGAAAAAGAAAGTGTTGCAGTTGTTTCTTGCACAGATTTTGGATTTTCTAATTGTGTTCGATTATCTTATGCCATTTCTCTTGACAGTATTAAAAAGGGATTAGATAGAATTGAAAATTTTGTAAATAATATATTATAAATATAATGGATAGATTGTAGACTCTATCCTAAATTTTTGATATTATTTAATGGAAAATTTAAAAAACTGATGAAGAAGTAGTAAGAAGAAGTCATATGAATTACAATAAGAGAAGAAAGGAATGAATGGAGTGTACGACACCTACCAAAGCCCCTTTAGTGAAAGATATTCCAGTAAAGAAATGCAGTATCTTTTTTCTCCGGACAAAAAGTTTAAAACTTGGAGAAAATTATGGATCGCTCTTGCAGAAGCTGAAAAAGAATTGGGTCTTGCTATTACAGATGAGCAAATAGAAGAACTTAAAAAATATGCTGAGGATATAAATTATGAAGTGGCAAAGCAAAGAGAAAAAGAAGTGCGCCATGATGTTATGTCCCATGTTTATGCCTACGGGGAACAAGCAAAGAAAGCAAAACCGATTATACACTTAGGAGCAACCAGCTGCTATGTGGGAGATAACACAGATATTATTATTATGCATGAAGCAATGGAGCTCATTCGTAAAAAACTTATAAACGTCATACATAAATTAGCTCTTTTTGCAAAACGCTATAAGGAAATGCCTACCATTGGATTCACCCATTTCCAACCTGCTCAGCTTACGACTGTAGGCAAAAGAGCTTGTCTTTGGATACAGGATTTATGGATGGATTTGCAAGATGTAGAGTATCAACTTTCAAAGAAAAGATTAAGAGGAGTAAAAGGAACAACAGGAACACAGGCAAGTTTTTTAAGTTTATTTGAAGGAGACCATGAAAAAGTAAAGCAACTTGAAAAACTTGTTGCAGAGAAAATGGGCTATACGGCATCTTTTCCTGTAACAGGTCAAACCTATCCAAGAAAATTAGACGCCCAGATTCTTCAGATTTTGAGTTCTATTGCACAGTCAGCCTATAAATTCAGTAATGATATACGACTTTTACAAAATTTAAAGGAAATAGAAGAACCTTTTGAGAAAAATCAAATAGGATCTTCTGCTATGGCGTATAAAAGAAATCCTATGCGTACAGAAAGAATCTCTTCTTTAGCCCGATATGTTATTTGTGCAGCCCTTAATCCCGCAATTACGGCTTCTACCCAGTGGTTCGAAAGAACTTTAGACGATAGTGCCAATAAAAGAATAAGTGTTTCTGAAAGCTTTTTAGCAGTGGATGGCATACTGGACATTTACTTGAATGTTGTAGATGGATTGGTGGTATATCCAAAAGTTATTGAGCAAAGAATCATGTCAGAGCTTCCTTTTATGGCTACTGAAACTATTTTGATGGAAGGTGTTAAAAGAGGAGGAGACCGACAGGAACTCCATGAGAAAATCCGTGTTCATTCTATGGAAGCAGCAAAAGTAGTAAAAATGGAAGGAAAGCCTAATGATTTAATTGAAAGAATCATTCAAGATGAAAGTTTTCTTATGACAAAAGAAGAAATATTAAATATTTTAGATCCGAAAAATTTCATTGGACGAGCTCCTGAGCAAGTGGATGAATTCCTTGAAGAATATATTTATCCGATATTAGAAGCTAATAAAGAACTTCTGGGAATATCTTCAGAGCTCAATGTATAGTTTAGGTAAAATACATCCCATCAGACCATTGCCATAGAATGAGATTTTCTAAAATATAAAACCTCCTAAAAAAGATTATTGATTAATAAGACTCTTTTTAGGAGGTTTATAATTTATAAAGAAATTATTTTATTCATTGG
>JAAYMW010000159.1 GCA_012521175.1 Candidatus Epulonipiscium sp. | reverse complement strand
CTGGCGGTTTATTTCTGTTGCACTTTCCTTAGAGTCGCCTCCACTGGGTATTACCCAGCACCCTGCCCTATGGAGCTCGGACTTTCCTCAAGTACGACCTTTCGGTACTGTACTCGCGACCGTCTGACTTACTCACTTTATTCATTTAGCTTTATTATATTATCATAATGATAGAATATGGTCAAATGAAATTTTTTCTAATGAAAGCAGCTACCTCCAATAAATTCTCTTATAATCGAATTCTGAGGGACAGCTTCACTGCTCACCCCTAAAAAATAATCAAGGAATTTAAATAATCTTTTAGCTTCTGAATAGCATTTTGACTTAGGATCCACTTTAAACAGCAGAGGTTCTGCATATTGTTTTAACACAGCTAATTCATAGATTAATGCTGAATTAAACATAACATCTGATTCTTCTTGAAACGGAAATATATTTCTCTCTTCTCCTCTTCTTACAGAAGGCCATAACTCAATTGTTCTCTCTGCATCGATTCCTCGATATTGACTATCTCTGACAATCCTTCTTAAAAGTCTTACATCAGTTGTTGGAATCCTGTTATGATCATCAAGATTAAGCTGCGTTAGTGCACTGATGTAAATTTTAAATTTGTTTTCTTTGGGGATATCTGCTGTTAATTTTTCATTTAAGCCATGAATACCTTCTATAATAAGGACATCATTAGTATCCATTTTTATTTTTCTACCTTTATACTCTCTTTTTCCTTTTTTAAAATTAAAGTATGGTATTTCAACTATTTCCCCTTTTAAAAGCTTTGATAGATCGTGATTAAATTTTTCTATATCTATAGCTTCTAAAGCCTCAAAATCATATTCACCGTTCTCATCTCTAGGGGTATGCTCTCTATCTACAAAGTAATCATCTATTGAAAGGGCATGGGGGCGCATACCATTGACACGAAGCTGGATAGCAAGTCTCTGAGCAAAAGTAGTTTTTCCTGATGAAGATGGACCGGCGATTAAAACAATTCCTATCGTATCTCTTTTCTCTGCAATTTTATCAGCAATTTGAGCAATTTTCTTTTCATGGAGGGCTTCTGAAATTCTAATAAGTCCTCCGATTTCTTGATTAGCGATTACGTCATTTAATGCGCCAACTGTGTCTACTCTTAATATACTTCCCCATCTTTCATATTCTAAAAAAATTTGAGAAAGCTTTTTTAGTGGAAGAAATTCTGGAACTTTTGTTGGTTCTTGTTTAGTAGGGAATTGTAATATAAATCCCGGAGGATGATTAACCACTTTAAAATATTTAAGATATCCCGTACTGGGAACCATATACCCGTAAAAATAATTTTGGAGCCATCCTAGTTGATACAAATTTACCATGGAAGATCTTCTATATTTAAATAAATTTCTTTTATCATCCATGCCATTTTCTTCAAAGATTTTCATGGCTTCTTCCAAGGGAATAGACATTTTTTCAAAAGGGAGATCTTCATCTACTGTTTCCTTCATCTTCTTTTCAATTTCTGTTAAAAGTTCCTCGGATATAGGCTGTACTCCTGATAATTCACAATAGAAACCTGGACCCATGGAATGATGTATGATAACATTTCCGTCTTTCATTAATTCTTTTACAGCATATACAAGCAAAAAAGATACACTTCTTTGATAAATTCTCATTCCATCAGTAGTTGTTAAATCTATGAATTCGATATCACAGTCTTCTTTAAGTTCATTTCTTAATTCTTTAATTTTATTATTGATTTTGGCGGCTACTATAGTTGCAGGATAGCGCTCCTGCGCATCTTGAGCGATTTCCTGGAGTGTTATTCCTTTTTTATAACTTTTTACTTCTCCATTTGGAAAAGTCACTTGTATATTGCCTGGGTCCCTTGTTTGCTCCATCCTATTCACCTCCCGCTCTATCAAATATTGATCCTAAAAAGCTCTCCATTCACTTTAGAAATTAATATTTCCAGAGAATGGTCCTGTTCTTGAAGTTTTTTCAAATATTCTTTAAGAACAGGTACAATAATATTTTCTGTTCCGTAATGGCCGGCATCGATTAGAGCAATCCCTAGTTGAGAAGCTCTCTGTGCATCATGAAATTTTACATCTCCAGTTATAAATACGTCTGCTTTTTTATCGACAGCATCTTGTAAATAGGACATACCACTTCCTGTAGTTAATGCGACTTTATTAATTATATGATTTGAATCTCCAACTATTCTTATGTTTGATAATTTTAATTTATTTTGAACAAATTTTGCGAATTCATCAAGAGTATATTTTCTTTTTACTGTACCTACTCTGCCCATGCCGTATTTTTCTTCCCCATTTCGGCTTTTAACTTCTAGTTCTGATAATATCTCTACGTTCTCCAATTCCAGGATTTGAGCTAATACGTCATTTGTTCCTCCAAAAGCAATGTCTAAATTCGTATGGGCTGAATACAGTGCTATATTGTTTTGAATCAACTCATATATACTTTTCCCCAAAAAATGATCTCTTCGAATATATTTTATAGGTTTAAAAATAAAAGGATGATGGGTAATAATTAAATCCACCTTTCCTTCAATTGCTTCTTTAATAACCTCGGGTATGGCATCTAGGGCGATCAATATTCGACTAACCTCTTGCTCCATGTCACCAATCATTAATCCTACATTATCCCATTCTTCTGCTAACTGCTCCGGAGCCAATTTGTTTAATTCTTCTATGATTCTTTTACATGTTAATGACAATTCAAAACCTCCTCGCACAACTTAATCTCTTCTTCTATTTCATTTATACGTTTAAAAGTCTTTTGCATAGACGTTCTCCTTAATTTTTCTACAATACTTCTTAATTGTATGAGTCTTTCTTCAATGTATTTGATTAATATGGGATTTCTAGTTTCCAAAAGTTTTTTGCCAAAGAGATAATATTTTTTATCGCTATATTCCTCTCTTCCAGGTTCCGCAGCAATAATCCAATAGTATTTATGGTCTTCATAAATTATTTCTTCGTTAATGATTTTAAAATCAATTTTATGTATGTATTGCCTTACTTCTTTTTGGTCTAATTGAGGCTGCAGAATAATTCTATTTACTCCCTTTACAAGATCAAGATGATTGTTTAAAATATCAATAATCAACATTCCTCCCATTCCTGACAATATAAGGGTATCTACTTCATTGGACTGAATGGGCGCAAGTCCGTTTCCTAACCTTGTTTCTATGATGTGTTCTGCATTATGGGCTTTTATGTTTTTTTCTGCTCGTTTAAGAGGACCTTTATTGATGTCAGTTGCAATAGCTTTTTTTATAATTTTTTCTTTATATAAATAAATCGGTACGTATCCATGATCCGTTCCTATATCTGCAACAACAGCACCTTTAGGAACTTGCTGTGCAATGGTATATAAACGCTTTGATAATTCCATATAGTTCTCCTTTAATAAATAAATTTTTAGCTACATGAAAAAGAAGTTGATTCCACTCAACTTCTATTCCAAATAATCTTTTAGTTTTTTACTTCTACTGGGATGCCTTAATTTCCTTAAAGCTTTTGCTTCAATTTGTCTAATGCGTTCCCTCGTTACATTAAATTCTTTACCAACTTCTTCGAGGGTTCTTGCTCTTCCATCGTCCAATCCAAATCTTAGCCGAAGCACTTTTTGTTCGCGATCGGTTAATGTATCTAGAACATCGATCAATTGTTCCTTAAGAAGGGTAAATGCAGCAGCTTCAGCAGGAACAGGTACATCCTCATCCGGAATAAAATCTCCTAGATGGCTGTCTTCTTCTTCTCCAATTGGAGTCTCTAATGAAACAGGTTCTTGAGCAATTTTAATAATTTCTCTTACTTTAGAAACCGGCATATTTAATTCTTTTGCAATTTCCTCTGGTTGTGGTTCACGACCCAATTCCTGAAGAAGTTGCCTTGAAACACGAATCAGCTTATTAATTGTTTCCACCATATGAACAGGAATTCTTATGGTTCTGGCTTGATCTGCTATAGCTCGTGTAATGGCTTGACGGATCCACCAAGTTGCATATGTACTAAACTTAAATCCTTTGCCATAATCGAATTTCTCTACAGCTTTAATAAGACCTAGATTCCCTTCCTGAATCAAGTCCAAGAATAACATTCCACGACCTACATAGCGTTTTGCAATACTAACAACTAGTCTGAGATTGGCTTCTGCTAATTTTCTTTTTGCTTCCGGATCGCCTTGTTCCATTCTACGAGCCAACTCTATTTCTTCTTCTGCTGAAAGAAGAGGTACTTTTCCGATTTCTTTTAAATACATTCGCACCGG
>JAAYMW010000158.1 GCA_012521175.1 Candidatus Epulonipiscium sp. | reverse complement strand
TTTTAAAATATAAGACAAACAGTGCAACAATAAAAAATACAAAAACGATTATGCCAATGAGTCCTGTTTCAAGCCAAAACTGAAGCGGGAGGCTGTGGGCTTCCGAGGAACCGTAGAAATAGGACTGGTATTTTCTATACATAGCAGACCAGGCATTTCCGCCCCCACCTAGTAACCACTTATCTTTTAACATACGAAGACCATCCCGGTAGAAGTTATTTCTGCCGGAGGTAATATCGGCTAAGGAACCTATTTGAGTAAAACGCTGAACTAAAAACTCCGGAAGGATTTTTTGATACAGTCCGGAGGTAAATAATACTACCCCTCCGACTACACCAATGACCCCCATGGCTGCAATACCAATTTGATAAACTTTTGTTGAAACCTTAGAAAGTACCGCAAGGGCTTTTAATAAAACAAATGAAAGGATATAGGCAGCAACAAAAGCAATAACGGTAATTATCCATCCTTTTTGAATGAATCCTGCTCCTTCTCCTTTAAGAATGGGCTGCACCATTTCCGTTAACATTTTTCCTGAAAGCAGTGAAATAATGATTGGTGCTATCGAGGAAAGAATCACTTCCAATCGCTTTTCTTTTGTTGGAACAAAAAGAATGAATAATAAAAAGATCACAGGAACAAATGCAATCGCTCCCCTGGATACGGTCATTAAAAGAGCAGTTAAAGGCAGCACCTGAGATGCAGAATAAAGTGCTTTTAAATACTTTTTCTCTGTAAGAAGGCTAAGTCCTATTAAAATAAAGAAAATAATTCCCATATAAGCCCCGAAGCTGTTAGAATACTGTAAAACCCCTCGCACACGACCGTATTCGTCGATTACTCCATTAAATTTAAAAAGATTATTCAGTTTTAACCCAAGTCCTGCATCAATACCTAAAATGGCTGCAATAATGCCGCTGATTCCCAAGATATTCAGCCAAAGGAAAATGTCTTTTCTCGTTTTTGTAATATCCGAGAGCATAAGAAAAACTACCATATACGTAAGGTATCTAAAGATATAAGTTAATGCCCCGTAATGACTTGCCGCCACTCCAAATAATAACGGCAATATATAAACAACGGGGAGCAACATCACGGAAATCATAAGAAAAGAATTTATTTCTATTTTTTCTTTCTTTAATATTTTAAGATAGGACCATAGGATAAACAGAGCAAAGCACCCTATTTGAACTGGTACGATTTCTCTTGCAAAAAAGAGTCCTCTGGGGTAAGGAAGTATAAACAAAACAACTCCTAAACCTATATATAAAATCCACTGCAGTATCTTGTGTTGTTTCATAAGTTTTCTCCTCTAATTTTTGTTTTATTTATATTTTATTGTATTATTCCCCATAGTTCAAGCAAAAAAAGAATACATAGGAAATCCAGAAAAAATTCCCACACAATAAAAAAGTACCTGCCGGCTAAACCGACAGACACCACTGTTTTTTACTCGCGATTTTTTCTCTGCTCTATTGCTGCTCCGATAAAGTCACGGAATAATGGATGAGGTCTATTAGGTCTTGATAGGAATTCAGGATGGAATTGAACCCCTACAAACCAAGGATGGTCTTTTAATTCAACCATTTCAACTAATCTGTCATCAGGGGATACCCCTGTAATATAAAGACCTTTTTCTTCTAAGATACTTCTATATTCGTTGCTTACTTCATATCTGTGACGATGTCTTTCATAGATTAAGTCTTCATTATATGCATTGTATGCAAAGGAATTTTTAGCCACTTTGCAGGGATAAGCACCAAGTCTCATGGTTCCGCCCATCTCATCAATATCCTTTTGTTCCGGCATTAAATCGATTACAGGATAAGGGGTATTGGGATTTAATTCTGAACTATGGGCACCCTTTAAACCAGCTACATTACGGGCAAATTCAATCACTGCACACTGCATTCCAAGACATATTCCAAAATAAGGCACTTTATTTACCCTTGCATAGGTAATAGCTGCAATTTTACCTTCTATTCCTCTATCTCCAAAACCTCCCGGTACTAAAACGGCATCGGCTCCACTTAAGATTTCATTTACATTATTTTCATTAACTTCTTCCGCATTGATCCAATCTATTTCGATTTCCGTTTGGTGGTAAATCCCTGCATGCTTTAAGGATTCTACGATGGAAATGTACGCATCATGAAGCTCAACATATTTTCCAACCAAAGCTACTTTTACTGAGCCTTGAGGATTTTTTTCTCTTTCAACCATCTGCTTCCATTCTTCTAAATCAGGACTTGTACAGTCGATATGAAGCTTTCTGCATACGATTTTTGCCAAACCTTCTTCTTCTAGCATCAAAGGAACTTCGTAAAGGGTTTCTGCATCCAGGTTTTGGACTACACAGTCCTTGTCCACGTTACAGAATAAAGAAATCTTTTCTTTCATATCCGCGGATAAAGGCTGTTCTGTTCTACAAACGATAATATCCGGCTGAATACCTATGGAACGAAGTTCTTTTACAGAATGCTGGGTAGGCTTTGTTTTCATTTCTCCGGATTTCCCTAAATAAGGAATAAGTGTCACATGAATGTATAATACATTTTCTCTTCCCACTTCAGTGGCTACTTGTCTTATGGCTTCTAAAAATGGAAGGCTTTCTATATCTCCTACAGTTCCCCCGATTTCAGTAATAACGATATCTGTCTGCCCGGATTTGCCAACTCTATAAATACGGTCTTTAATCGCATTGGTGATATGGGGGATCACTTGAACCGTTGCCCCTAAATATTCGCCTTTTCTTTCTTTGTTAAGTACCGACCAATAAATTTTTCCTGTTGTAATATTATTATATCGGTTTAGACTTTCATCAATGAATCTTTCATAATGTCCTAAGTCCAAATCTGTTTCAGCCCCATCATTTGTAACAAATACTTCTCCGTGTTGATAAGGACTCATTGTTCCAGGATCTATATTAATGTAGGGATCAAATTTTTGGATGGTTACATGTTTTCCTCTCGCTTTTAACAATCTTCCAAGGGAAGCTGCAGTAATCCCTTTACCCAGTCCCGACACAACACCGCCCGTAACAAAAATATACTTCGTTGACATTCTTTTCACCTCAACCGTTTTTTTTACCATTCACTTTTCATTAACCTATTTATTTTATTATCTATACAAAGCAATGTCAAGGATTAACTACTTTTTGTTGCATAGGAAATTCCTATGCAATAAAAGAAGGGGATTTCTCCCCTTTTAATTAAAATAAATTATATTTTCTCTATAGTCTTTTTGCAGGTCTTTTTCTAAGAAGTTTAAGAATCTGACAAGCATTGCGGAAGCCTCTGCTCTTGTCATTTTCTTTCCTGGATTGATATTGTTATTTTCATCCCCGCCGACAATGCCTATTTCAGCTGCCATATAAATGGCATCCTTTGCCCAGTTAGGTATTTTTCTGTCATCAGCAAAGCTGGTTCTGTAACCTGGGGATGGCGCCTTATTTTCAAAACCAAGTGCACGAATCAGAATTGTAATGGCTTCTGCCCTTGTCAAACCGTCATTGGGTCTGAATTTATATTCTTCATTCCCTGTTATAATGTTTTTATTATAGGCATCCTTAATATATTGGAAATTAGGATCTGAGGATTTTACGTCTATAAAGATGACTTCTTCTACTTCATTCTTCTTTCTTCTTGTCGTTGACCTTTTGGTCGCTTCTTCTTTTACACGGATATTACAAGCTTTAACCACTGCTTTTACAAAGTCCATTCTGGTCATTGGTGCATCGGGGATAAAGAATGTATCACTGCCTTCAAACACATCAAGGGAGTACAACTTTTCGATATCCTGCTGTGCCCAGTGCCCTCCCGTATCTCTGAATTTAGGAACAATAAGTCTTTCTACCTTTGGAACCATGGAGGCTTGAAGGGATATGCTGTCTTCATCCCGTCTTCTGGAGTCAAATCCGTCATCGGTTTTCCTTGGAAGATTATAAGTATATCTTGATACCATCTCTTGATTGGTTGTTTTAATATATCCCCCGTTAAAACTGGAGAAGTTTGCTTCATTGGGAGAATATTTCAGAGACTTCGTGGTACTATCGGAAACTTGTACTCTAACGGTTCCTTCCCAGGATAAGTTGTCCTCTTCTTCTCCCTGAGCATTTCTATTAATGGTATAGACATAATCTATAATCTGCGTTTCCGTACTTCCCCAAAAATTTTCATACCCTACGTCTCCTCCGGTAATATCGACATAGGCAGTTCCCTGATTTCCATTGATGGTGTAATATTTTCTTGCCTTAATATTTCCGGAATAAAAGTCCGCTGCCGGACGGTTATCTATAATATCCGACTGGGAAAACTGAATATCTTCCAGTTTAAAAGTATCCTGCCCTATACTTATAGTTTCTGTATATCTCGTTACCTCCGTATCAGCTATGGTCTGCCCTTTTTCGGTTTTTGGGGTATAAGTGGTGGTTATGGTTACTTTTCTGTTTAATCTGCCACTGATACTCGGATCTTCCGGTGCTAATGTGAATTCATAGGTAACTTTCTTTTCTGTTTCATCCTTTTTTTCAGTAACATTGATTTCACCCTTAAATACCACAGGTTCCCCCGATAAAAATACGACTTCTTTGTATTCAAATTCGTTATTTACCCCTCCTGAAAACTCAGGGGGTGCTGCCCATAGGATTTGATTAAAAAGAAGGGTAAAAATCAGTATTAATGTCCATTTTTTCATGCAATCTTCCCCTATTAAAAATTTTTATTTTACGATCACTACTTTTGCTTCCAGGCCATCCCTTACAATGTATAGCCTGTCACTTTGTTTTAATTCGTCCGGTTGAATAATCTTGCCATCTTTAATAATCATAGCTTCTTCTAAAGTTAAATAGAAAGAATCTTTTCTAGCCATCCACTGCCCATTTCTTGGGCTCCAGTCCGAAGCATTGATAATATTCACTCTCCAGCCGGTCCATTGATGATTTTCAGGTACTGCTCCTATAACCCCGTTTGTAATCCTCTGTCTTAGAAGAGAATCCCTGTTCTTTTGGACCATGATGGCCTGGATTCTGTCTCCATCGGTATAAACATAAGCATACCAATCTTCTAAATCATTTTCATCCGCATAATCGCTATCTTCATCCACTGCATAGTCTTCATAGTAGAATTCTTCCGGAGTAATTATCTTACCTTCTTCTAAATCATAAATCATCGTATCTTCATCATAATAAAGTTCCTTGGTATCTTTAAAGCCCTCCCACTCATTTTTATTTAAGAGTGCAAAGTCTTTTAAGATAATACTGTCTCTAAATACCACATCCAATCTTCCTTCATAAAGGTAATCCTGACCGATATTGGAATTATTGATGTCTTCATTATAAACATAAATCACATTGGCACTCATGCCGTCTATTCTACCATCGCCTACAATAAAGGCGTCCATTCCTGGCTCAAGGGCATAAATATCTACCAATCTTCCGTTCTTTATAACAATGGTTCCCTCGTTAAAGGTTAGGTTTCTATGATTTTTAGCCAGTTCGAAGGATTGAGAGTACCAACTCATTTCCTCTATGGTATCCGTATAATTGGTTTCATATTGATTTTTTAAGACCATGGCTTCTACCCTGTCGGTATTAAAGAAATCCTTGACCACCATATATGCCGTATTGCCGACATAGTATTTTAATTTGGAAGGTGAAATTTCCTGTCCTCCTATATAAACAGGAGAATCTCCGGAATAAGAAATTGTTTTTGCACTGCTTACATCTTCCCATTGGCCATTTCTAAAAACTTTTAAATCTGTTAAGGTCAAGTCCTCATCCAGAACATCTGCTGCAGCAATTTTTCCCTTATAGAGTCCTTTGACCTGTATGGATTTTCCTTGCACGGCAATTCTACTTACCATCATGGTATCCATTTCATCAAAATACAGTTTTACCCTATCCCCAACATAGAGGGTATTTAGAGATACCCTTTTCCCATCTTTTAAAAGAATAGTTGCCGGAGATGTAAAATAAGTTTCTTCTTTTCCTGTATCTAGTTTTATAATCAGCTGATTTCTGTCTATTGCCTTAATTGTACCAGTTCTTATTTTACTTCCTTCAGGAATATATCCGGGAGCCGCTGTTGAGAACCCTTCCATATAGGCAATGTTTCGGTTTTTAAGGGTCGCATAGACCTCCATTCCCGCCCTAAAATCCTTTAAGGAAGCATTAAGGGTATCTATTGTAAAAATTGGATTTTTATCAAAAGAAAGGGTATGAAGTGTACCATCATACTCTTCGATAGACACTTCATTTTCCCTTATTTCCACAAGAAAACCTTCTATAAACCCCTGACGATAAGGAGTAGTAAGGTCGGCAAAAACCCCTGTGGTACTAAAAAATATACTAAGTACTACTACTGTAGATACTAAAATTCTGTTAAAATATTTTGTCATGCTTCCAACCTCCTATCTCCTGCTTC
>JAAYMW010000157.1 GCA_012521175.1 Candidatus Epulonipiscium sp. | reverse complement strand
TAATTTAAAAGTGCTTGCTAAGCTTCCGGTCAACCCCAAAATTTCTGCCGCCTGTGATAAGGGTATGATAGAACTTTTTGACGGCGATTGGCTTGAACCTGTAGCAAAAGTATTAGAAAGGATGGAGGAAAACTAAAATGATAAAAATTGCTGTTGCAAGTGATAATGGAATGGTGACCGAGCATTTTGGACATTGCGAAGGGTTTATGATTTTTGACACTGAAAAAAATAAAATAATCAAAAGTGAAACTATTGCGAACCCAGGACACAGACCTGGATTCTTACCCAATTATCTTGCAGATCGTGGAGTAAACGTCATCATCAGCGGTGGCATGGGAGAAGGTGCAGTTGACATATTTAATGAAAGAAACATTGAGGTTATTGTTGGTGCAAGAGGGGATGCGAAAGCAGCAGTAGAAGCATACCTGCAAGGCGCTCTTAAATCTACTGGTTCTGTTTGCCATGAACATCAGCATCATGATGAATGTGGAGAATAAAACTGGGCTTTAGATTATTATTTTTTTGAATTGTTCCGGCACTATTTCTGACGGAACAATTCTTTGCAGAAAAGTGTCAAACAACAATCAAGTCATCTTCATGCATCATATATTCTATGAGCATATATATTCCTGCCCAAAAAGTGGCTTCGTATTGTCCTTTATATTCAAGATATATTGGCTTAAGAGTAAAGAATGGAGTGACCTTGCCTAATAGAATACCATTATGAGAAATCGTTACACCGTTATTCTTTTGCCGCTCAATAACCCAATTACCATAGAGCGTTTCGACATCCATTCTATCTACTTGGGGTGGGCGCAGTAGAAACTTCTGAACTTTTGTTCGCTCTGGGTTGGTTGCAAATTTTAGATTTGCAATTGCTATTGGCTTTTTGTTTTTATAAATAACGTACTTTTTAGTATCTGCATAATTCCAAACTTCTGTTTTAGCTGGCAGGTTCACAATATCTGTTGTATAAATCAGGTTTCCCTTTTCATCACAGATTATTTTAGATGCACCTAAAATTTTTTTCATGCAAATTTTTGCTACAGTTGTACCGCTTTCATCTATTAACTGCCAAGAAAACAAGCCTTTTCGTATTCGCAGTTTCATATGCCCCTCCTATATCATCAAATAAATAACTCCACCTATAATGCCTGATCCGAGCATTACATAGATAGGGTTCGGTTTCCACTTCCGTAAAATGAAAATAGCCAAAGCAAATATTGAAGCAGAAACCAAGTTGATGGTTTGAGGATTTGTTGAAAACCCGTCTTCTCCCCATATAGCCAGCATAAAAACCGATAGCCCTGCTGATGCAATCAGCGCTACAATGGCAGGTCTTAAGCCGGACAGTACTCCTTGTACGACGGTCAACTCTTTGAATCGAAAATAAATACATGCCACGAGTGAAACAATTATACAGGGTGGGAAGATACATCCAATAGTAGCAGCAATCGCACCTGGAATGCCGGAAATTCTAATCCCCACAAAAGTGGCTGCGTTGATGGCGATAGGTCCGGGTGTCATTTCCGCAATGGTAATGAGATCAGTAAATTCTATCAATGTCAACCAGTGGTTTAAATTAACTACTTGATTCTGAATCAATGGCATTGCGGCCATCCCGCCCCCAATGCTGAACATGCCAATTTGAAAGAAACTCCAGAATAGTTTTAGCAGTATCATTGAGGATCACCGCCCTTTTGTACTTTTTTCATCTGAATCAGAATCTTTACCGCTCCGATACCCCCGCACACTAAAATAATATACATAACATTAACTCCTAAGAAAAAAGTGGCAATAAATGCGCTCACCATAATGATTACAGATACTATTTCCTTTTGTTCAAAGACATTACTGCCGAGACTCATAACTACATCCGCTATAACAGCGGCAATGCCAGCTTGCATTCCTTTTAGAACCGCGTTTACTACAGTGTTATCGCGAAGTGCAGTGTAAAAAACGGAGATCACAGAAAGAGTTATAAAAGGTGGTAAAACTGTACCTAAAATTGTTACCAGAGCACCTAATACTCCTGCAACGCGATACCCCATCAGCATCGCTGCATTGACTGCAACTGGTCCGGGTGAGGATTGTGCAATTGCTGTCAAATTTAGCATCTCCTCCTCACCAATCCATTGTAAATCATCCACAAATTTTTTTTTCATCAATGGTATAATGACGTATCCTCCTCCAAAGGTAAACGCGCTTAGGTAGAAGGTAGACGTAAACAATTTTCTGTAAATGTGTTTTTTGTTTTTCAAGCCATTAACCCCCTTCGGGATTATTATATAACTTGATGGATTATAAATAAAATAGTATTATTATATAAAGTTTATAATATTTAAGTTATAATAAGGAGACGTCAATGACATTAAGGCATCTTAAAATATTTGTTGCTGTATGCGAAACAGGCAGTACAACAGCAGCCGGGGAAAAGCTGCATATTGCGCAGCCTTCTATAAGTCTTGCAATATCAGAACTTGAAGATTACTATGGGATAAAACTATTTGATCGCATTTCTAAAAGACTTCATATAACAGAAGCTGGTAAGAACTTTCTTCAATATGCAACACATATTGTGGGGCTTTTCGAGGATATGGAAAAGGAAATCAAAAACTTTGATGTAACAGGACTCATACGTATTGGAGCAAGTATTACCATCGGAAATTGCTTGTTGCCAGAATATATAATCCAATTTAAAAAAATGTATCCTCAGATGAATGTTAAAGTGATCATAGATAACACAGATAAAATTCAGCAATATGTTTTATCTAATCAGATTGATATTGGATTGATAGAGGGTATTGTTCACAGCTCTTATATTATAGATCATAAGTTTCGAGATGATGAATTAGTAATGATTTGCGGGAATGATCATCCTTTTGCTAACCAAAATAATATAGAGATTTTCGACCTTCAAAGTGAAAGTTTTATTTTAAGAGAAGCAGGAAGCGCTGGGCGTGAGATTTTTGAAAGTATAATGACTTCTTGCGGAATTAAAATTATACCTGTCTGGGAGAGTACAAGCACTAAAGCAATAATAAAAGCGGTGCAGGCGAATTTAGGCATATCGGTGTTGCCTTATTTAATGGTTAAGGATTCACTTGAACGCAAAGAAATCAGTCAGTTTCAAATCGATGGGATACGATTTAAAAGAAGCTTTTCTGTTATTTACCATCAGAATAAATTTCTAACTCAGAGCGCAAAAGACTTTATTGCACTATGCAAATAATAAGACACTGCCTTCAGTATTAGAACTGACAGCAGTGTTTTTTCATACGATCATATATTTACCTGTATACTCAGGTGCATATTTAAAAAGTTTTTTGTGAAATACGATCATAATAATTCCGATAATGATCAGAACCAATGACAGCGCTTGCGATATTCTAAGTCCTGGGACCAGGTAAAGGCTATCCGTACGCAATCCTTCAATCCAAAAACGGCCTAACCCATATCCGATAAAGTAAGTTGCCAAAAGCTGGCCGCTAAACTTTGTCCTTTTGCGGAAATAAACCAGTACGACAAATACGCACAAATTCCACATGCTTTCATAGAAAAATGTAGCTTGATGCCATTCTTCCAAC
>JAAYMW010000156.1 GCA_012521175.1 Candidatus Epulonipiscium sp. | reverse complement strand
TGCGTATGAATACTCATTACCTTCCACGAGCAAACTTTGTCATTCTTCACTGCTCACGAGCAAACTCGCTTGTAATTTTCTCATTTTTTATATCTTTTTTTATATTTTTTAAGGTAATAAAACCCGAGAGCAAACTTTGTCTCTCAAAGTAACTTATGGGCGAGAAGCATTGCAACAACTACATTTCATCACGAGCAAACTTTGTAACTACGTGAGCAAACTTATTTGTAACTACACATATTGTTTGTTTACAAGTACAAAATTTGCTTATTACAAGCGTACAACCGTCATTGGTTTAAATACCTTTGGCGGTTTTTGCTATTTAGCATACAGATATTTGATATTTTTAATAAAAAGTTGGATATTATGAATTTTAGAAAGTTATAATTCATTAAAATTTATATATTAAAGTGGATATTTTTTAAAAAGTATGATAAAATAAAAATAGCTATATTGTAGGGGGAGGTTGAAATCAATGAAAATAAAAAATATAAAAGATGTGGACAAGTTTTTTAAAGTCGTGGATCAATGTAAGGGGAAGGTTGAACTGGTAACCTCAGAAGGAGACAGACTAAACTTAAAATCAAAATTATCTCAATATGTCTCATTCTCTAAGATTTTTGGTGATTTAACCATTTCAGAAATGGAAATTATCACATATGAACCGGAAGATCTTGAAAAACTTATAGGGTTTCTTATAAGAGGATAATAAATAATATATGGATAAGCAAAGCATAAGCTTTTATCTCTATTTTTAGGGATAAAAGCTTTTTTATTGATAGAACAGAGGAAGCTGAATGCCTTATTGCCTGGACGATTTTCTGTTTTTGAATAAAATTTTAAAATACTATACAGCCGTTTAGTTTTAATATGAATTATGGTATAATTATTAAAGTGTTTATGAAGGACTAATCTTGAGATGAGGTGGATTATGAGCAAAATAGGCAAAAATATTTTAAAAATGGTTATATCCATAGCGATTCTGTCTATGTTTCTTTTTGTAGTGATAAATACTTGGATCTTTAGATCGATGTTTTCAAAATTTCAGACAGATTTAAAAAGTACAGTGAGCGAGGCCATCAGTGTTATTGATGGAGACAAGCTGCAAAAAGTGATAAATACTCAATCTATGGATATTGCTGAATATAAGGAAATCCAACAATCCATGGTAAAATTTAAAAATGACAGAGATATGAAATACTTTTATACATTAACAAAGGGAGAAAACAATAAAGTGCATATTCTGGTGGATGCAACCTTAATCGGGACTTCTCCTATTGGAGAAGAATATGATTTAGATCTTGCGATGGATGAAGCATTTAACGGCAGTATAGCTGCTACAAAGAAACCCATTGAGGATGAAGATGGTACCTTTATTTCTGCTTTTGCACCGATAAAAAATTCTTCAGGAGAAATCATAGCCATTGTTGGAGTTGATTATGACGTATCTGCTTTTTTATATATTCAATCTACTTTCTTTAAAACGCTTTCGGTTGCTTTAACCATTATTTTAATCTTTGCTCTTTTGATGTGTATGGCAATTTCTAAAAAAATTACATCAGGAGTTGATGCTTTAAAAGATGGTTTAAGCAAAATGTCTGAGGGAGATTTAACAGTATCACTCAATATAGATACAAAAGATGAAATTCAAAGCATTGCCGAATCGATTAATCATGTAAGAATAAATACGGTAGGTACCCTTAGACACTTAAGACAGGCTTGTGAATCAGTTATTGAACGTATTAATAATTTATCCGTTATATCTGAAGAGATGGCAGCAGCTTCTGAAGAGGTGTCGGCAACAACAGAAGATGTGGCTAAAGGAATAGATTCACAATCTGATGAAATGGAAAAGATGATGGATCTTATGGATCGTTTTGGAATAAAAATCCATGAAGCGGTAAACGCAATAGAAGAGATTAATTCTAAAGTTGAGAATATTAACTCTAAAGCCCAAATCAGTAATCAAGATTTAATACTACTTGAAGATGCAATAAAAGGTATAAATATTTCATTTTCTGATGTAAAAAATGAGATAAAAGGACTAGGGAATTATTTGTCCAAAATTAGTGAAGTGATGGGTATCATCAATAATATTGCAGAACAAACCAATCTTCTGGCATTGAATGCTGCAATAGAAGCAGCCCGGGCAGGAGAAACGGGAAGAGGCTTTGCAGTAGTGGCAGAGGAAATTAGAAAACTGGCAGAACAGTCTAAAAACTCAGCTTTAAATATAAGCACCCTACTTGATAATATGATCACGAAAAGCAATTTGGTTGTTGAAACTTCTGAACATATGGATACTCAATTAAACGAACAAATTAGAGTCATTCGCAATTCTATCCAGTCTTTTAGAGAAATAATTAACGATGTTGAAGATGTTATTCCAAAAATTAATGGTGTAAGCACTTATATGAATGATATTGACCATGAAAAGGAGACCATTCTTCAAAGTGTTGAAGCAACTACTTCTGTTGCAGAAGAGATTTCTGTTGCTTCAAAACAGATTGCATTATCTTCCCAAGAATTAAGTGCCTCTTCACAGGAGGTAGCTTCTTCGATCCTGGATTTAAGTGGATTATCCAAAAATATGATAGAGGTTATGGAGGAGTTTAAAATCTAGGACTTAAAGCGCTTCTCCAAAGCATCTGACAAGGTGTAAGCTATTGGACATTTTTTTGACAAATAGTATTCTATATACTATACTGTTATAGTTAATAAATTAACATATATTAAGGGGAGATAACATGAAAAAACTTCAAGCAGTTTTTTTGTTTTTCATAATAATGGTATTCGTAGTAGGCTGTAATCAAGTAAATATTGTAAAAGAAGAAAGCAAAAAACCTGATAAAATTGTGATTCAAGCACCTTCAGCGCCACCAACTGCACCTTTAATTAAATTAATAGAAGATAAAATGTTAGAAAGTAGTGTAGCAGAGGGAAATATTGAATTTATTGTTTATCAAAATGTTGAGGAAGCAACGACCAGAGTGGCAAGGGGAGAAGCTGATTTTACAGTGCTTCCTGTGAATGTTATTTCAAAATTATACAATAAAGAAGCGGATATTTCCTTACTGAATGTGAATACCTGGGGTATTCTTTACTTACTGTCACGAGATGGGGAAGTAAAGACCTGGGAGGATTTAAAAGGCAAGGAGCTATTTGTAGGTGCCCAGGGGGCCAGTCCGGATGTTATTACGAGATATTTGCTTAATAAAAATGGCATTAAAGAGGATGAAATCAATATTTCCTATGGCACTTCCCCAGAAATGCTTCAATGGATGATTGCCGGAAAGGCAGATACGGTGGTTCTTCCGGAGCCTTTGGTTACTCAAGGCCTTGCAAAGGCAGAAAACATGCAAATTGCCATGGATTATAGCAAAGAATGGGAAAAAATTAATGGAGAGGGCAGCAAATTGCCCCAGACAGGGATTGCGGTTAGAACTTCCTTTGCAAATGAATATCCCAATGCAGTAGAAGCTTTTCAAAATGCTTATAAAGAAGCTTTAGAAGCAGTGGTTAAAGATCCAGCTTCTGTATCCTCATTGATAGAGGAAAAACTTGAAATACCGGGAGCAGTATTTAAAAAATCTATGGAAAGAACAAAATTAGAATTTGTTCCTGCCCAGGAAGCTAAAAAAGATGTGGAAACCTATTTGAATGCTTTAAATGAAATATCAGGAGATATGATAGGGGGAAAACTACCCGATGAAGGATTTTATTATAAGAAATAAGAGGGCTTACCTTCTTATTTCTATTTTTATATTTATAATCATTTGGCAGATTTCATCTGTTATTGTTGGCCCCTTAATTATGCCATCTCCTATTGAAACAATAAAAACTTTAGCTTATTTCATCACACAGCCAGACTTCTGGAAAGATATCGCGATTTCCATGGGGAGAGGGGTTCTTGGCTTTTTCCTTGCAGTCTTGATTGGAACGCCTTTAGGATTTTGGATGGGATTAAGAGAAGAAATAGAAGCATTCTTTTATCCTTTCTTAGTATTAACCCAGACGACGCCAACAGTATCCTGGCTCATTCTTGGATGGCTCTGGTTTGGAACGGGGGATGGGGCGGCGGCTATTTTTATCATCTGGATTATAGTCATTCCTTTTATCATTGTCAATGTCATGGAAGGTACAAAGCAGTTAGATCAGCAATTGATGGAAATGGCTAAAGTCTTTAGAATGCCTCTAAAGAAAAAAATTCTACATTTTTATATTCCTCAGATTTTTCCTTACTGGATTGCGGGATGCTCCATAGGTAGCGGCTTAACTTGGAAAGGGGTAGCCATGGCAGAACTCTTAACCGCAAGGACAGGAATCGGTGCTGCCATGGGAGTTGCACGGATTAATTTAGAAATCGCTCAAGTCATTGTATGGTCGGGAATCTTGGTGCTTTTAGGGTACGGTTCAAGCATTTTAATCAAAAGATTAGAAGTAGTATTTACAAAAAAATGGCGGTGAAAAAATGCTTATATTGAATCATGTAACCAAAGAATATGACGATGTAATGGTTTTAAAAGACTTTAGCTTTTCAATAGAAAAGGGCAAAATATATTCCATTTTAGGGCCTTCTGGATGTGGAAAAACCACAATCCTTAGGCTAATTGCAGAACTTGAAAAACCAGATAAAGGGCAAATAGAACTTAGGGGCCAAAAGGTAAGCTATGTTTTTCAAGAACCCAGATTGCTGCCCTGGGAAACTGTCAGAAAAAATCTAGAGTTGGTATGCCCAAAAAAAGAAAGTAAGAAAATAGAACAACTCTTAGAACTTATGGAACTAAAAGAGTATTCTGATGCATATCCTAAAGAACTTAGTGGAGGAATGAAACAAAGGGTATCTATTATGAGAGGTTTTCTATATCCCCACGACATACTTCTAATGGATGAACCTTTTCAAGCTCTGGATCTAAAATTAAAAGCTAAGCTTATAAGAGAGATTTACAGTCTACATCAATCTATGGGAAATACCATTCTATTTGTAACCCACGATTTGGACGAGGCTTTGTTACTGGGAGATGAAATCATTATATTATCCCCTAAGCCGACAAGTATTGTCAAAAGATTTACTATAGATGCCTCTCAAAAAGAAAGAGGGCTAGAGAACATGCAATCCATAAAAGAAGACATGACAAAGATCTTAAATCATGCCTCCATCTAAAGTAATCACTTGCCCTGTCATATAATTTGCACGATCAGAGCAAAGGTAAAGGCATAGATCGGCAACATCCCTTGGGCTTCCCATTCTCATTAGAGGGATCTGTTCAAGAAGGGCATTTTTTTCCTCTTCATCAAGCCAGGTATTCATTTGGGTATCAATTACACCACAGGCTATAGCATTTACTCGTATATTGGAAGGACCTAGTTCCCTGGCCAGAGCCTTTGTAAAGCTGTTTACACCTCCCTTTGAGGCCGAATAAGCTACTTCGCAGGAAGCACCACTAACACCCCATATGGAGGAGATATTTAATATGATGCCTTGATGATTTCTAATCATGGGAGGAAGGGCAGCGTGGCAGCAGTTATAAAGTGAAGTCAAATTCACATCTATGATTCTTTTCCACTGTTCGGGTGTGGTTTCTGTGAATAATCCTATATGAGAAATCCCTGCATTGTTGATAAGTATGTCCACCTGATTAAATTTTTCATGGATGGTTTTAAACATAGATGAAACAAAATTATAATCCGATACGTCTCCTAAAAAGTAAATGCATTTTCCCCCTTGGAGAGTTATTTCTTTTTGCAAGTCTTTTAAAGCCTGAATGTTTGTAGAACTATTAATAATAACGAGTGCTCCTTCCTTAGCAAAGGAAAGGGCAATTTCTTTTCCAATTCCCCTGGAAGAACCCGTCACGACAACAACTTTATCCTTAAAATGCATAGAAATCACCTCAAATATTTTTTTCATCAAAAAAGATTTATTGTCAAAATGAATTTACATTTAAAGTATTTTGCATTATTATATACTACGGTGATAATATAATTATAAGCCTAGTTACTATTATTGAGTAGCAAATTTTATACTTTTGTTGCAACTTCACAATTTATGTATGATAATATTAAAGTTGATAGTATGAGGGGGGAATTTGTGGAAGATACTAATAGTAAATTAAAATATCATATCAATATAAAAAAGTTGTTAACAATAATGATAGCTGTAATCGTAGTAATTGTAAGCTTTTTGCTTTCTACGAAAAATGCTGATTTCAAAGTACAACAACCTATACCAGAAAAAATTGAGGCCAAGAGTCTTGAGGTGCCAAAGGAGATAAAAAAAGAAGAAAAAACTCAGAAAGAACAAGTTATTACAGGACTTATTATTGGTCTGGATGAATCAAAGGTATTAACAGATGTGGTTATGGTGGTTCATTTTAATCCCACCAGCAAAACAGTAAAATTGATATCTATTCCCAGGGATTTTTATGTAAACTTTGAAGAACCACGATTTTCGTCAATTAAAGAAAAAAATCCTAAATTAAATGCTAATTACAGTAAACTTACAGAGATGTATAATCGTATAGTACGTATAGCAGATCAAGATGAGGCTGTTAAAACAGTTAAAGCCATCGCTGAGGAAATAGTAGGTTTTCCCATTGACTACTATGTGAAGATAGATTTAGAAGGGTTTAAAGCTGTCATTGATATGGTAGGAGGCGTGGAGGTGGAACTGCCAGATGGAAGCCTGGAGACCTTAGACAGTAAAAAGGCAGAAGAATTGGTCAGAAATCGTTATGGACATGCTGACGGAGATTTTGGAAGAATTAGAATGCAGCAACTGGTGATTAAATCTTTAGCAAAGAAAATTATGGGAATGAAAAATCCTGTTGACATATTTAAAGTAATAAAAGAGGGCTACCAATATATTCAAACAGATTTTAGACTTTTTGATGGGATAAAATATATACAATATCTATCGGAAGTTCAGATGGAGACTGTCTTCCAGAATGAAGATATGGTAATCATTCCGACCAGAGGAGAGAAAATAGACGGAATTTGGTACGAGATGCAAGACAAAGAAAAGACTAAGGAAATATTGGATAAGCTGTTTGGATTGTAGAAAATAGCAGAAAAACTTTGAGGTGAAATTAATGGCTGAAAAAAAGAAAAAACAAAAAGGCAAACATTATTTGGTTAGAAGATTTTTTTCGATAGTATTTTTAATGGTTTTTTCCTTTATAGTTTTGGCGGGTATCGGAACTTTTGGGTATCTTCACTTTTCAAAAGCAAATCATCCCAATGAGATGCAGCCCAGCCAGAAAAGTCAAGGGAAAAAAAGTGTTCTGGATCTTTTTAAAAAAACTCCTAAAAAAATCAGAACAAATGTAGCTATATTTGGGGTTGATAAAGGTGAAATGAGAACCGACGTAATCATTGTAGCTACATTTAATAGTGAAACTAAGAAGATCGATATGGTTTCTATTCCAAGGGACACAAGGGTATTCTTGACAGAATCCATGCTTTCTGATATGCGAAGTCGAATATCTGGTGTGCCAGATACTGTTAAAATCAATGAAGTACATGCCTATGCAGGGAAAGAAAAAGCTAACGAATACTCTGTTAAAGAAGTAGAAAGGCTTTTAGGCATTCATATAGACTACTATGTCAAGGTAAATATAGAAGCCTTTCGTAAAATTGTAGACCAAATAGGCGGTGTTGAAATTACTTTAGACAGAGATTACTATTATGTAGACAGAGCTGGAGGATTATACATTAATCTAAAGGCAGGACACCAGACATTAAACGGAGAACAAGCGGAACAACTGGTTCGTTTTAGAAAAGACAATAAAGGCGGAGGTTATGGAGACTTAGGAAGAATAGAAACTCAGCAAAAGTTTTTAAAGGCTTTTGCTAAAAAGATGTTAAGTCCCCAAAATATATTAAATGCTCCGGCCATTATAAAAATATTATTTGATGAGGTAGAAACAGATATTGCTCTGGATGATGCGCTACAATATGTACAATATTTAGACGATATAGATGTGAACAATATCGAAATGAGTACTATTCCTGGGGAAGCCAGAATGGTTGGGGGTAAATCATACTTTATCCACGATGAAGAAGGAACCAAAGAATTAATCGATAAAATATTCTTTACAGAAGAGCAGAACGAAGAAGCTGCAGCGAGTAGTAGTAAAGATGCAAGAATTGAAGTTTTAAACGGAGGTTCTGTGTCTGGACTTGCCCAGGCTACCAGCGATAAATTAAAAGCAGATGGTTATAATGTTGTTAATATAGGAAATTATGATGGAACAAGGGAACAAAATACAAGAATTTTCGTCCGTAAAAAAGGATGGGGCGAAGACCTTAAAGCATACTTTGAAAACAGCACAGTGATTGTAGATGAGTCTGCTTTAGGGGATAATATAGATATACAAATTGTATTAGGTTTAGGTGAAAAGTAATATATAGGATGTAGTATGGAAACTGTATTCATGCGAATACAGTTTTTCATTACACAGGAAATTACTCCCGAGTTACTATGTAAGCAGAAGGTACACTCGTACATATTGTATTTTATCGGCTGCAACAGGTGCGCGGGTTTCGCAAGTGCAACTCTTTTTGATAATAGTTCCATTGATTTCTAATATCATTCGGTGTTAATCTATAGATAGTTATACAAAATATACAAAAATAAGGGGAGATGTCGAGCAAGGAATATATTCATTACTATTATGACAGCATTCATATGAGGAGGGAATTTTAATGAAACGCAAATCTAAGAATATATTTTACATATGCCTTATTTTTTGTTTTGTGATAACGGCTGTGATTCCGCAAACAGCAGAAGCTTCACTTAGAAACGTATTATATAAACAGGTGGATGAGCAGGAAATCAGAAAAGGAGTTACTTACATAAAAGACAGACGTTTAACAGAAGACGGATGGCTGGATACCCATATTTTAAAAGTGGATTTAACCAATCCCAATATACGACTGGATGTTATAGAATCTACCAATGAATATAATTTAAAAGAAAAAACAACCGATTTAGTAAAATCCAATGGAGCGGTAGCAGGCATTAACGGAGACTTTTTTGATATGTCCAAAAACCCCACAGCTTCTTTGGGCATGGTAATAAGAGATGGAAATCTTATATCTGCCGGAAACTATGTTAATTTAAAAGAAAACCAATGGACAACCTTTTTTATAGACGAAAACGATATACCCTTTATTGATTACTGTAAAGTGGCCATGTATTTTTATAACGAGGATAGGATATCCTTTGAAATTGCAGGTATCAATAAAGTGACCACATTTAAGAAGGGTGTATACTTAGATCAAAATGCATATACCACAACTGCGCAGGTGGATAAAATCAACCCAACTCTGTATAAAATTGTGGTGGAAAATGATGTCATTACATATATCTCTAAAAAAGGTGAAACCGTTAGCATTCCTAAAGAGGGCTATGTGATTGCCATAGAAGAATCAGTGGCAGTTCCTAAAATCAATCAATTTAAAATAGGACAAGGTGTAAGATTTGATTTACAGACATCTATTGATTTAAACAAGATTAAAACCGCATTAGGCGGTGCAGGTAAAATTGTGGATAAGGGAACGGTTCCTGTAAGTCCAGGGCACTTAGTGTCTCCAAATGCAAGAAATCCAAGAAGTGCCTTAGGTATTTCTAAAGATGGCAAGACTGTATACTTAATAGCTGTAGACGGAAGAAATCATAGTGTAGGGGCAACCCATAGTGAAATGACTTCTTTACTATTGGAATATGGTGTGTATGATGCCATTCATCTGGACGGCGGCGGTTCAACAACCGTGGCAGCAAAGCTCATGGGTAAAAACGAAGTAACGCTTCTTAACGTTCCTTCCGATGGAGCGGAAAGAAAAGTTGTTAATGGACTTGGTGTTTTTTCAGATGCACCAACCGGAAATTTATTTGGAATCCGTATCGTGCCGAAATATACCAGAGTGTTCCAAAATACCCCTGTAGAAATGAATGTGATAGCATACGATGAAAATTTAAATCCTGTGAATATTTCTATGAGCGATATCAAATGGGGTACAGAAAAAATGTACGGAAAATGGTCCGGTAATGTATTTTATCCCGAATCTATTGGAACCGGCATCATTACTGCACAGATTGGAAATGTTAAAGGAAGCACCACGCTAACCAGTATGGGAAGCCCTAAAGCGTTAAAAGTTACCCCAGGCTCTATTCAGTTAAAACCTGGTGAAAGTGTGAGTCTAAAAGTAGAAGGTTTAGACGCAGAGGGCTATCAAGCGCCTGTTGACTGGAGTAAAATAAAATGGAACATCAATAGTGCCTTAGGAACAGTACAGGATGGCAAATTTATTGCAGGGAATAGCTCCGGACAAGGGGTGTTAGAAGGCGTATTAGGAGATATCAAAGTATATATCCCAGTGACAATTGGTGAACAAGTGATTGCTCTTGAATCCTTCGAAGCTCAATCCAATGTTGAATGGGTAAGTTATCCGAACTATGTTACCGGAGAAGTTGTTCTTGACAGCAGTTTAGCCTATGAAGGTAAAAACTCTGTAAAGATGACCTATTCCTTTAAGGCAAAGCCTAACGAAACTCAGGCTGCTTACATACAATTTAAGAAACCTTTAAATCTAAAGAATAATCCTAAAGCCATAGGTATGTGGGTGTATGGAGATTCCTCCAAGGATTGGTTAAGGGGTAGAATTATTGACGGCAATGGTACCAATCATACCATTAATTTTGCTAGTCAAATTGATTGGAATGGCTGGAAATATGTACAGGCAGAAATTCCCAAGGGGGCTGTTTTCCCAATTTCTTTAGACAGAATTTATGCTGTTACCTTAAATAATACAGCAGAGCGAAAAAATACCCTTTACATAGATCATATATCCACTATAGCTTCACCGGAAATGAACACAAAGAATGTCCCTTCAAGCACCAAATTAAAAGATCAATACGAGAAGACATTATCTAAAGACACTGGACAAAATGCTTTTGACATCACTGTTTTTGGTACAACGGCAAACAAAAATACACTGCTTGATGAAGTGGTTCAAAGAGAAGTTATTGCTCAGATGAATAAGAATGCTTCTTTTAGTATTTACGTAGGGGGCACGGATATTAAAACTTCAGACATAAAAGTACCTTATATGCTGTGGAACAATCAGTATGCTGTAAAAGATTTGAACAATACAAGAATCATTCAGCTAAGTGCGTCAAAGGGTGGTATTAGAGCAACCAATCCTGAACAATGGAAGTCATTACAAAGAGATTTGTCGACCAATCAATCCAATATCATTATTGTTATGGATAAGAACCCTTTAAATGCAGGAAGTTTTAAAGACTCTATGGAAGCAGAATTATTTCATAATGTATTAAAAAAGGTACGAGAAGAACAGAATAAGAATATATTCGTTGTTACTGCTGAGGGCTATACTACAGACGTTCAAGTGAAAGAAGGCATAAGGTACATCAATCTCAACGGATTATGGTATTCTGGCAAAGATGTAAATCTCTATAAAGATTTTTCAATTTTAAGATTTAGAATCAAAGACTTGGAAATTTATTATGATATTCAACCGGTATATCCTGCGGTAATTGTAGATTAAGGGGGATTTTATGGTGAATAAAAAGTGGAAAAAAATAATCTTTACATTATCCATATTTTTTATATGTGGACTGGCTTTTGGAACAGGAAAGGCAATGGGCATTGATCCCGGAAGCAACCAGGACCCTTTAGTATCTAAAAGTTATGTGGATGCGCAGATTAAAGAAGTTATGGATTTAATTGGAGGCATTTTATCCAATACCAATGGCTCATCAAAGGGAGGTTCTTTGACTTACGAGGTAGTTAATGTACCTGCAGGGCAAAATTTGATCGGGGGTCAGAGTGCTGAAATCATTTTAAGAGGCGGAAAAGGTTTGGCCATCACTTCTGAAATGGGAGGCCTTCAGGATATTACGGATGGAGTAGATATTTATGGTGGGCAGATGATTCCCAAATATCATCTGATCATTGTACCGAGAGATGACGGAAGAGGAGTTTATGCAGAGACAGACTGTGTATTTATGATACGAGGAGAGTATGAAATTCTGCCATAAATAAAAGTCATATTAGGAGGCATAAGATGAAAAAGAAATTTGGACTACTGCCTACAATGATTGTTCTTGTATCTCTGATTTTATCAGGGGTACAAGGATTTATCAGGTTTTCAGTAGAAAAAAATCAAAAAGAGGTAGAAATCCTTGCAAATTACAGCGATATAAAAAAGGCGGCCGAAACCTATGAAGAATCGATAGAATCAGTGGTAAAAAGATTAAAAGACGCTGGAGTAACGGGTGTTTTAATCAAAGAACAGACGATTAAAACTGCCGTTCCGAACTCAATGACCAGTTGGGAAGAACAGGGAGAAGTAACCGCATTTTCTGGAGCGGAACTTAAAATTTTAGGAATGATGGATGGCATAGATTTAGCAACCATTATTCCCAGCCACTATTACATATGGATTTCCGACGATTCGGTTCGCAGTACCATTAAAGAACACTTGGGATATAAATTAGGGGAATATGATGAAATTACAATAAACAATGAGGTGTTTTTGGATACAGGAGTTTCCAATAACGCCATTTTAAACTTGGGAACAGGCTATCCTATGGGGGATTTGAAAATTATTGCAGATCAGGGGCTAACGATTTCTCCACAAATCCGCTCATGGGCCAATGTAACGGAAGAAGCTTTAGAGTATGTTTTAAAGGACGTAGAAAGTATTCCAAACTTAGGAACGGTTTATTTTAACGATGCTACGGTTCCCGGATTTGACTTGCCTATAATGGTTGAATTTGCCCAAAAACATAGGGTGGGTATTATCGAATTCTTTTCAGAAAAGCAAAAAGGACTTTATACCTTGATTCGTAAGGCAAGTCGCGGAGGAGCAGATTTTAATACCATTCGTCTTCATACCATGACCGATGGAGAAACTTCCACTTTAACACCTGCACAGGTAGTGGACAGATATTTATTGGCTGCAACGGAAAGAAATATGAAAGCATTGCTTGTAAAAATGCCAAACAGCGGTGAACCTCAAAAGGACTATAACGATTGGTTTAAAATTGTAGAAGAGATTCGTCAGGAATTAGGTCAAAAGGGATATACCATTGCGGCGAATCCAAAGTCTATCAATATTCCTTTGTCCAATCCATTTATCATTTGGTTTATCGGCTTTGGGCCTATATTCATGCTTGTTCTCTTTGGAAGATGGGTGGATAAGGAAAAATGGTCATGGATACTTGTTTTAGGAGGACTTTTTGTATGGACAGGGCTATTAAAACTTCGCCCGGTTCTTGCAAGACAGTTAATGGCCTTAGCTGCTTCCATACTTTATCCGACCTGGGCTGTCATTACTTGTATGGACAGAGAGAAGAAATCATGGAAAGAAGTTATACTTACATTCCTTAAAATTTGTTTAATCTCCTTAGGAGGAGCGTTAACGATTATTGGATTATTGTCTCAAACCTCTTCCGTACTGGCAATAGATATGTTCAGAGGAGCTAAGGTAGCCCATGTGATTCCCCTTATTCTTGTATTGTTGCTTCTTGCATATAAAAGGGGAGAATTGGAAGTTCATAAAATTAAAAAATTTCTTCTTAATCCCATTAGCTATTTGACTCTTGTTGTTGTTGGAATATTAGGTATTGCGCTTATTATATATGTTCAAAGGACAGGAAATACAGGACAAACATCCACTTATGAAGTGATGTTTAGAAATGCATTGCGTAAAATTCTTGGTGTTCGTCCTCGAACCAAAGAATTCTTAATAGGCCATCCTTTGATGCTTATGATGCTGTATTACGGATATAAAGAAAAATATTTCCCACTGCTTATCGGTGCAATTATAGGACAAATTTCTTTAGTGAATACTTATGCACATATTCATACACCAATTATAATTTCCCTTATTAGAAGTTTTCACGGTATTTGGATTGGCGTCATTGGAGGAGTAATACTTATTCTTATAATGAATTGGATTATAAAACTAGGGAGACGGTGGAATCTATGGGAAGGATAGTCTTGTCGGGGTATTATGGCTTTGATAATATTGGTGATGAAGCAGTTATGTATTCTATTATTAAAACTTTAAAAAAAGAGATTGGAGAGCAAACTAAAATTACTGTATTATCCAATGAACCTGAAAAAACAGCCTCTGCATATCATGTAGAGGCTGTGAACAGGTGGAAGTATAAACAGATTATAGCTGCTTTAAAAAAGGCCGATGTATTAATCAGCGGAGGAGGAAGTCTTCTTCAGGACATCACCGGCTGGAAAAGTGTTGTGTATTATCTTTCTATTGTTATTATTGCAAAGCTGCTTCGTAAAAAAGTCGTGTTTTATGCCCAGGGGATTGGCCCTGTAAACATGAAATTCAACCGGATTTTAATTGGATGGATTGCAAGTACAGTAGATTATATTTCTGTCCGGGATGAGCAATCTAAAGAAGAACTTATAAAAATGGGCGTTAAAAAAGAGATTGAAGTCGTACCAGACCCTGTTTTGACACTTAAGGCAACTCCTAAAGAAAGTCCCAAAAACGATAAAAAACGCCTTGGTGTATATTTAAGAAATTGGAAAGTAGAAAATGCTTTTTTTGAGAAAGTAAAAGACATTTTAAACTGGTTTTCCGACAAAGGATGGGAAATTGTATTTATTCCTATGCACTATCCCGAGGATGTACAAGTTTCCAAAAAAATGAGTGATTCCTTACCAGGTTCTATTATATATTCAGGAAATCGTTTGCCGCAAAATATTTTAGATTTTACCGGCACTATGGATTATGTCATTGGTATGCGGCTTCACTCCCTTATTATGGCGGCTGCAGCAGGAGTGCCTTATATGGGGTTATCCTACGATCCAAAAGTAAAAAGTTTTGTAGAGACAATGGGAGTAGGAAAAGTGATTGACATACATCAACTGGATACAGAAGAAGCCATTAGCTACTTAGAATCTGTAATCAATCAATTGGATGAATTGAAAGAAACCATAAATTTTAAAAGAAATGAATTGTTAAAACAAAAAAATAAGGCTATAGAATTTATAAAAGCATGTATCTCATAGGGGAGCAACCAGTAGAGGTGCGTTTTTTAGTTTTTTAACATACATGGGGAGAATGAGAGTAAGGAGTGGGGAGATTGTCTAAAAATGAGGCAAAAACCATAGAGAATAAAATCAATATCATGGATGTTCCTGTTGATATCATCACAATGGAAGAAGCAGTATCTAAAGTAATGGGCTTTTTTGAATCAGCGGAATGTCATACAGTTTATACGCCGAATCCGGAAATCATTATGGCAGCTCAAAAAGATAAGGCATTAATGAAGGCTCTTTATCGTGCTTCATTAATTGTACCGGATGGAATAGGAGTGGTATTGGCTTCAAGGTTACTTAAAGGGCCAAACCTTCCGGAGAGAGTGGCAGGATTTGATTTGGTTCAAGATTTATTTGCTCGAATGGCGTCCACGGATCATACGGTTTATTTCTTAGGAGGCGCTCCCGGAGTAACAGAGGAAGCTGCCGCAGCCATGGGCAATAAATACAAAGGCTTAAAGATTGTGGGAACTGATCATGGCTATTTTAAAGAAGAAGAGGAAGGCGCAGTCATCCAAAGAATTCAGGAAGCAAAGCCGGATCTTCTCTTAGTAGGGTTAGGTGCGCCTAAGCAAGAAAAATGGATAGAAAAAAATAGAGGAATTCTTCCTGCTAAAGTATGTATAGGCGTTGGAGGAAGCTTTGATGTTATGGCAGGAAAGGTTAAAAGAGCCCCCGTTGCCTTTCAAAAACTGGGCTTAGAATGGTTTTACAGATTGATTACCCAGCCTACCAGGGCAAAGAGAATGCTTCAACTTCCTGTATTTGCCTGGGAGGTATTAAAGCTTTCCGCTAAAAATAAGGACAAATAGATCTTAAAGAAGATTATCGTCAAGGAAGGAAGAAGTTATGGGAGAAGCGTTAAAACAAAAGGTTGTAAAGGAATACTTATTGATTATAGTAGGAACGACTCTTTTAGCTTGTGCCATTAATATGTTTTTTGAAAAACAAGATCTTGTTACAGGTGGTGTAACAGGACTGGCGATTGCAATAAAAGCTCTTACTGAACCTTATTTTGCAGGGGGAATTCCGCTGTGGCTTACGAATATTGCATTAAATATACCCCTGTTTTTAATTGGCACCATGTTAAGAGGAAAAATGTTTGGAGCAAAAACCCTATTTGCCACATTTTATCTTTCTTTTGCCCTTTATTACACAAAATTCTTACCGGAAATTCCTGCAGATATTTTACTCTCCAGTTTATTCGGAGGGGTTTTAGCCGGGATAGGCATTGGGCTAGTATTTATTGCTTCAGCAACAACGGGAGGGACCGATCTTGCAGCCAGTATTATTCAGCATTACTTTAAACATTTTCCTGTGGGAAAAACAATGATGATTTTAGATGCTGTGATTATTGCTACAGGGGTATTTATTTTTGGCCCTATAAAAGCCATGTATGCTATTATTTCCGTATATATTTCAGGAAAAGTTCTTGATAATATGCTGGAAGGGATTAATTTTTCCAAAGCAGCATATATTATTACCGATAAAGCGGAAATTATTGCAGATGAGATTATGAAAAAGATGGATAGAGGTATCACAGGGTTAAAAGGAAGAGGAATGTATACAAAGCAGGAAAAAGAAATTCTTTTTTGTGTGGTTTCTCAAAAACAAATTTTTCAGTTAAAGGAAATTGTAAAGGATATAGATCCCAGAGCTTTTGTCATTGTGGGAGATGTGAGAGAAGTTTTAGGAGAAGGTTTTATAGAATATCAATAAAAATTACAATGCGTTCTTTTATAAATAAAGTTTTTATCGTCAAATTATATGATGGGGGCAAGGAATCCTGTTGAATAATAACCAAAAATTTTTCATACAGACAAGCAC
>JAAYMW010000155.1 GCA_012521175.1 Candidatus Epulonipiscium sp. | reverse complement strand
TATGACGAAAAATATGAAACTCTTGATTTTCATATTAAGAGTATTTACAGTCATGAAGTAATCGAGAATTTTAAAGTGAACTTATCTAATAGCACTTTACAAAAGAGAATGAAAGATAAAGAAATTTTAATTAATAATAATTGTAGAGATAAAAAGTACTCCTTTTTAGAGGGGAGAGATGTTGGGTCTTTTGTTGCTGTTCCTTTATATAAAGGGAATAGATCTTATGGTTTGATTTTAGCAGAACATACTTTAGAAAATTATTTTTCTACAAGTAATACGGATTTATTTAAAGCTGTATCCATGCAGGTGGCTGTAGCCATTGAAAATGCAAAGTTATATGAACAAATGGAATATATGGCTGAAAGAGATGCCCTCACAAAGGTATACAACAGAATGTATTTACAAAAAGTGATGCCCAAACTGATTGAGGATGCAAAAACAAATAGTCAACCGATCTCAATTGGTATATTTGATATTGATCATTTTAAAGTATTTAATGATACCTATGGACATCTTTTTGGAGACGAAGTGCTTAAGGCGATTGCTCATTTGGCACAAAAAAAGGTGGATGCATACCATGGTATTGTTGCCAGATATGGTGGAGAAGAATTTGTTATGATTTTCCCAAATGTAACATTGAAGGAAACAGCGGCTATTGTAGAGGAGCTACGGCAAGAAATTGAAAACTTTACTTTAACAAAAGAAAATGTAACTGCTAAAATTACAGCGAGTTTTGGCGTTAGCGGATTCCCGGAAGTGGTAGACAATGAACAAAGTCTTCTTAGAACTGCTGATGATGCTATGTATATGTCTAAACGACAGGGAAGGAATCGTGTAACGGTGGCATCGGTTAATGGGAACAATGCAATGAATTCAGCGAGAATTAGTTAAGAATTTTACAATAGGATATAAATTTCAGGAAAGAGGCTAAACTATAATATAGTCTCTTTTTATATTGGAAGGAGGTGAGGTAATGAATGCCATGGATATAGCAACATTATTGCTCACGCCAGGAATAGGACGAAAAAATACATTTAAACTATTAGAACAGTATGGAGAAGCAGACTTAACGATTAATTATTTAAAAGAAATTATTACTAATAAATTTTATGAAATTTCTTCTATTGAACTTCATAATTCCTGCGAAAAAAGCAAACGTATTATGGATTGGGCAGAGAAAAAACATATTAAAATAGTGGATTTTAAGAGTTCTAGATATCCTTCTTCACTAAAAGCGATTGATGATCCTCCATTGCTTTTATTTATCAAAGGGGACTATGAGTTTATAAGGAAAGAAGAAAATTGTATTGGAGTTATAGGCAGCCGAATGCCTACAGATTATGGAAAAGAAATTTCTAAAATGGTTGGAAGATATTTAGCAAAGAAAAATATTGGCGTAATTAGCGGACTGGCATTGGGCTGTGATGCCGGAGCTCATACAGGATGCCTGGAGTACAAAGGAAAAACAGCTGCAATTCTTGCTCATGGCCTTAATATGATCTATCCCAATGAAAATAAAAAGTTGGCAGAGGAAATCATTGCGTCAGGAGGATGTATTATTAGTGAATATTTTCCTTATGAAACACCTAAACAGTATTCTTTTATTGAGAGGGATAGAATTCAAAGTGGATTAAGTAAGGGAATTATAGTCATTGAGACTGAAGAAACCGGAGGAACAATGCATACGGTGAGATTTGCACGGAAACAAAAGAAAAAGATAGGGTGTATGAAATATTCAAATGTGTTTAATAAATATCCCACATTAAAAGGTAATGAAATTATATTAAACCATATGGAGTCTGTACCAATAAAAAATTATAAAGATATTGATGCGTTTATCAAAAAATAAGCACCTAATAAACGATTATTCATTATCAAAATTTATATTTATTGGAGGAAACATGAGAATATTTATTGCTATTACTTTTAATGAAATTATTAAATCCTATTTACAGGAAGTGCAAAATGACATTCAGTCATTTTGTTCTAAGGGTAATTTTTCTTATAAAGAAAATTTGCATCTTACCATAAGGTTTATTGGTGAAGTTAATCCACCAGAAATTCTTAATATTCAAAAAGCTATGAATAGAGGAGCTGAAACTAGTAGGAGCTTTCAGCTTGAACTGAGTCATTTAGGTTCTTTTGAAAGACAAAATGAGCATTTGATTTGGATTGGAGTGGGAGGGGAACTATCAAAACTTAATCATTTATATAATGTGATTCAATTGGAATTAAGTAGAATAGGAATTCCAAGAGATGAAAAATCCATAAAGCCTCATATTACTCTTGCCCGTCGTGTGCAATTTAAAGAACCTTTTGAGGAGATTAGAAAGAAAATCATTATAGAGCATAGGAAGATACAAACAAATTCTATTGTCCTTATGGAAAGTAAAAGAATAAACGGAAGATTAACTTATATTCCGATTTATGAAAAAAGATTGTGGGGTAGGGAATGAAGAATTATGTCATCCAATAGACGCCGTTCTCATATTCACTTTGTAAAACAGTATAAAAGCGAAACTTTAGAATATACAGGAACCAGGATCGTCATATTCATAAAAGAAAAAGGAATAAAGTATATCAAGGATTTTGATAATTTTTGTATACATAGATATCATAGACCTAAAGCTAAGAGACATTCTATATCTATGTGGAAAATGATGCCTTGCGAAATCGATGAAGTGGTTAAAAAGGTAATGATTAATGAGAGTATTTGTCAAAAGTATAAGATGATACATATTTTATATGAATCCACTGTAAGAACTATAGAAGACTTTTTAGAAGAGGCGTTGATAGAAGAAGATGTTATTCTTTCAAAAGAAGAAGTTGAAAAAATAAAAGAAAAGATTAAAAAGTAATTGATAATTAAAATATATTGTGATAAAATAATCCAATCAATTGAATATCTCGGATGAAGATTGCAGGAGAGAGATGGAAACATCCACCGAAGAAGTAAATCTTTCAGGTACCATGACTGCAATTGGACGAACCTCTGGAGAGATTCATTAAATGAACACCGAAGGAGTAAGCCGTGATCATTTAAGTGTTGCGGTGAAACTCTCAGGTAAAAGGACAGAGTTTATGTTATATTATGCATTGTGCATAATGTAGTTTTGCGTTTTTCAGAGGCCAATATTTTTTGGGCCTTTTTTTATTGTGAATCAACAAGTTCATTTAAAAATCTCTTCCTAAATTGTATTACTAAATTGAAGGACTGGGAGGAAGAAATATGATGAATTTTTTAAACACTTTAAATGGATGGGTGTGGGGACCACCACTTTTGGTATTATTAGTTGGTACAGGAATTTATTTAACACTCAGATTAGGTTTATTGCAGATAACAAAGCTGCCTTTAGCACTCCGTTATTTATTTACAAAGGATGAAGATGATGATTCAGGTGATGGAGATGTATCCAGTTTTGCAGCCTTATGTACAGCATTATCAGCTACCATTGGTACGGGCAATATTGTAGGAGTTGCAACGGCAATTAAAACTGGAGGCCCCGGAGCATTGTTCTGGATGTGGGTTGCAGCTTTTTTTGGGATGGCAACCAAATATGCCGAAGGGCTTTTAGCCGTGAAATATCGTGTGGTAGACGAAAACGGACAGATGTCCGGAGGGCCTATGTACTATATTGAAAAGGGATTAGGGAACAAATGGCTTGCAAAGCTTTTTGCGCTATTTGGAATTTTTGTGGCTTGTTTTGGTATAGGTACTTTTGCACAGGTGCAGTCTATCAGTACAGCGGCCCAAGATACTTTTAATATGCCGGTATGGGTTACAGCAATTGCATTAACAGTATTGGTTACAATGGTAACTCTTGGAGGTATCAAAACAATATCAAAAGCATCAGAATGGATCGTACCTTTTATGGCGATATTTTATATTGTCGGTGGAATGATTATTTTAATCTACAATGCTTCTGCCATTCCACAGGCGGTAGCACTTGTTATAAAAAGTGCATTTACACCAACAGCGGCAGTTGGAGGTTTTCTGGGCTCAACCGTAATGATGGCGATTAAAAATGGAATTGCTCGTGGGGTTTTTTCTAATGAATCTGGATTAGGAAGTGCACCTATAGCGGCTGCGGCTGCAAAGACAAAATCCTGTGTAAGACAAGGACTTATTTCCATGACAGGAACATTTATAGATACCATTATCGTATGTACGATGACAGGCCTTGTTTTGGTGGTAACAGGCACATGGAGTTCTGAATTTGAAGGAGCTGCAATGACCAATCAGGCATTCCGAATTGGACTGCCTATAACTGACGTGGGACAGTATATTATAACCATTGGCTTAATATTCTTCGCCTTTACCACTATCTTGGGATGGAATTATTATGGAGAAAGATGCGTTGAGTATCTTTTCGGTGTAAAGGGGATAAAACCTTACAGATTAATCTATATTGTTCTTGTCGGCATTGGGGCTTTCTTAAAATTAGATATGATTTGGACTTTGGCGGATATAGTGAATGGATTAATGGCAATACCCAATTTAATTGGTTTAGTTGGATTAAGTGGTGTAGTTATTGATGAAACTAAGAAATATTTTGTATGTTTAAGGAAAACAAAATTAAGAACGGTTGATTCTATTAAGTAGAATATGTTAAACTGATTCTGAGATGAAATGGGGGTATGAAAATGAGAGGTATCATTACTGTTGTGGGAAAAGACCGTGTAGGTATCATTGCAAAAGTTTGCACGTTGCTTTCAGAAAGGCAAATTAATATTCTGGATATTTCCCAAACGATTGTTCAAGGTTTTTTTAACATGATGATGATTGTGGATTTATCGAATTCCACAGAGAACTTTGAGAAGAATGAAGAGGATTTGAAAAATTTAGGAAATGAAATAGGAGTTGTTATTAAACTTCAAAGAGAAGAAATTTTTAACAGTATGCATCGCATTTAATTCCTTAATTTCAAAGGAGGAAAAGTAGTGATTACACGCTTGGAAGTACAAGAGACCAATAAAATGATAGAAGAAGCCAAGCTGGATGTACGAACCATTACACTTGGAATCAGTTTACAGGATTGTGCAGATAGTGATATTAATCGTTTTAATCAAAAGATATATGATAAAATTACAAAAACAGCTGAGCATTTGGTAAAGACAGGAGAAGAAATTGAAAAAGAATTTGGGATTCCCATTGTTAATAAACGAATTTCAGTTACACCAATTTCGATAGCAGCAGCAGGATGTCAAACAGATTCCTATGTATCTGTTGCTCATGCGTTGGATCGTGCAGCGAAACAAGTGGGAGTAAATTTTATAGGTGGTTTTTCTGCATTGGTTCAGAAAGGTTCAAATCCCTCCGATGAAATTCTTATGAACTCAATTCCACAGGCATTGGCTGAAACAGAAAGAGTTTGCTCTTCGGTGAACTTGGCGACCACACGCTCAGGGATTAATATGGATGCTGTTAAAAAAATGGGAAGAATTATAAAACAGACCGCTCAAAACACGAAAGATAAAGATTCCATAGGATGTGCAAAGCTTGTTGTGTTTTGTAATGCACCTGAAGACAATCCTTTTATGGCAGGGGCTTTTCATGGAGTCGGAGAAAGAGATTGTGTTGTCAATGTGGGTGTTAGTGGGCCTGGAGTTGTAAAAAAAGCTCTGGAGGCAGTTAGAGGAAAGGATTTTGAAACCCTTTGTGAAACGGTTAAAAAGACTGCTTTTAAAATTACGAGAGTCGGACAACTGGTTGCTCAGGAAGCCGCTAAACGCCTTAATGTTCCCTTTGGCATCATTGATTTATCCCTTGCTCCTACTCCAGCCATAGGAGACAGTATTGCAGAAATACTGGAAGAAATGGGGCTGGAGAATGCTGGAGCACCGGGAACAACAGCTGCCTTAGCGTTATTAAATGATAATGTAAAAAAGGGCGGAGTCATGGCATCATCTTATGTTGGTGGCCTTAGTGGAGCATTTATTCCTGTCAGTGAGGATCAAGGAATGATTCGGGCGGTAGAAGCAGGAGCATTAACATTGGAAAAATTAGAAGCTATGACGTGCGTATGTTCCGTTGGTCTTGATATGATTGCTATTCCTGGAGATACTTCTGAAGAAACTATTTCAGGTATTATTGCAGATGAAATGGCGATAGGCATGATTAACGGCAAAACGACTGCTGTTCGTATTATTCCGGTAATAGGAAAAAGAGTCGGAGATATCGTTGAATTTGGAGGGCTGCTAGGATATGCGCCTATTATGCCTGTAAACAATTTTAGCTGCAGAGACTTTATTCATCGAGGTGGACGTATTCCAGCGCCGATTCATAGTTTTAAAAATTAAATAAATATGTTATATTTAAATAAGACCAAGTCAAAAATAGATATACGACTTGGTTTTTATAATGATAATAATATAGAAAGGGAATGGTAGAAAAATGATTTTAGAAGGATTAGAACCCAAAAGTGTATGGCAGTATTTTGAAGAAATCAGCCAAATTCCTAGAGGATCGGGCAATGAAAAGCAAATTAGTGACTACTTGGTGGATTTTGCAAAAAAACATCAATTAGAGGTTATTCAAGATAATGCCCTGAATGTTATCATTAAAAAGCCTGGAACTCCAGGATATGAAAATGCACCAACTGTTATTTTGCAGGGGCATATGGATATGGTCTGTGAAAAGAA
This sequence comes from Candidatus Epulonipiscium sp., assembly GCA_012521175.1. GTDB lineage: Bacteria > Bacillota > Clostridia > Lachnospirales > Defluviitaleaceae > Defluviitalea. Next base: position 3,628 of record JAAYMW010000155.1, on the reverse strand, counting down.
TAAAGCTACCAAGCATGATTTTCTAAAAGATCCTATTCAATTGAAATTAAATGGAGATTTTATTGAAGCAGAGGGAACAACCTTAGGTGCGGATAATGGGATTGCTATTGCTTACAGTCTTGCATTATTGGCGTCGGAAGATATCCCTCATCCTCCTTTGGAAGTAGTGATGACTACCGGTGAAGAGACAGGAATGGAAGGTGCAGCTGAGTTGGATGCATCTAATTTAGAGGGGAAAATATTGATTAACATGGATTCAGAACCTGAAGGAGAATTCTTAGTAAGCTGTGCAGGTGGCGCAAGAGCCCATTTAGTATTAAACCCTGAATGGGTACCAGGGAAAAAAGAAGGAGCAGTGTATTCTATTCAAATTAGAAATTTAAAAGGAGGCCATTCCGGTCAAGAAATTGATAAAGGAAGAGGCAATGCCAATAAGATGATGGGAAGAATCCTATCAGATCTTCAAGAGAAGATAGCTTTTAATCTGATATCCATTAATGGAGGACTTAAGGATAATGTTATTCCAAGAGAAATGGATGCTATTGTACAAGTTAATGATACTGAAGCAAACAAATTGACTGAGATCATAGATCAATGGAACGAAATTTTCAAAAATGAATATAAAACTTCTGACGGAGATGTTACTGTTAAGCTGGAACTTGTAAGAGAATCAACTGATGAAATTTTATCGGAAGATACCAAAAAGAAAGTAATTGACGTACTAACCCTTATTCCTAATGGTATCCAGGCTATGAGCATGGATATGGAGGGATTGGTAGAGAGTTCTACAAATTTAGGCGTTGTAATCACCGATAAAGACAAGATACAATTTATCAGTGCAGTAAGAAGTTCAGTGAAAACCCGTAAATATGCTATTATCAACCAAATTAAAAGGTTGGCGGATGTAGTAGGTGCTGAATTCTTTACCCGAGGAGAATATCCTGCATGGCAATATACTCCTCATTCAAAAATACGCAATCTTTTTAAAAAGATCTATGAGGAAATGTATGGTAGGCAACCTAAAATCAATGCAATCCATGCCGGAGTTGAATGTGGATTTTTTGCAGAAAAAATTGAGGGTATAGATATGATTTCTTTTGGACCGGATATGTATGACATTCATACTCCAGATGAAAGATTAAGTATTTCTTCAGCTAAGAGAACATGGGAATTTTTGTTAGCTGTTCTTAAAGAAATAAAATAAATGCCAATTATTGTATTGTCCTACGACATTTTAATGTGTATAATAATCTTAAAATTGATTTAAATCTGTAATCATAAAATGTGTAGAAAGATGTGATAAATTATAATGAAACTGCCGTGGGATAAACAATATTTAAAAATATCTTTTCATGTTATATTTACATTGCTGGTTATATTCGGCATGGCACTTATTATTCAAAACATTATTCCGATATCTGTAAGCTTGGGTTTATTGATTTCAAAACTATTTTCATTGCTTTCACCATTTTTTATTGGAGTAGTTATCGCGTATTTATTGGATCCTCTTGTTGAGCTTTATCAAAAAAATCTTGTGGAACCTCTATATTTTAAATACAGCAATAAGAAACCAATTTCTAAAAAAGAAGATACCAGGACCATTTCAACACTTCTAACTTATATTACAGTGATATCAGTAATTCTCTTGGTGGGACTTTTATTTTCATCCAGCATTGGAAATAATAAGAGTTTTAAAAATGTCAATAATTTAGTGGACAGTATCAGAGCTTATACACAGTCCTTTAATAATATGGTATATAATATTCAGCAAAAATTAGACAGTATAGGTTTTTTGCAAGAAATTGAGGAAGCCATACAAGAGTTTTCAGGGAAATTAGGAAGCCTCGTGCAAAGTATTACTGGAAAACTTATCGACGGCATTACAAAGGCAGGAAACCAGGTTGTCAATTTCGCAATGTCAATGGTTATAGCATTTTATTTATTAAAAGATAAAGCAGGTTTTATCAGTTTAACGAATAGATTGTTCAATATCATCTTACCAGAGAGGATTCTTAAGAGCGCTGAACATCTTTGGAGAGATGTGGACCATGTTTTATCGGGATACATAAGAGGGCAATTAACAGATTCCTTTATAATGGGAATATTGATTGGAATAAGTGTTGCTATCATTGGAATTGACTTTCCAATTATTATTGGTATTATTGCAGGTATAGCGAATATTATTCCTTATTTTGGACCTATCATAGGAATGATTCCTGCAGCCCTTATGGGATTAATCAGTGACAATCCAATGAAAGCTTTGTATGCAGTGATTACGCTTTTAATTCTTCAACAGATAGACGGGGCAATCATTGCTCCCAAAATTGTAGGCGAAAGTGTGGATGTTCATCCTGTTGCTATAGTTGTAGCCCTTGCTGTGGGAGGTTCCTTGTTTGGAATACTCGGAATGTTATTGGCTGTGCCTACTGCAGCATTTTTAAAATTATTGCTTGTTCGATATATGGATAGTAAATCGAATGCATAAAAGCCTTGGGAACAATATGTTCCCAAGGCTTTTATATTAACTGAAGACGATGGAATACTTTTTTACCTTTTTGAATCATTAAAATATTATCTGAAAAATCATTCTCTGTTATGATATGATCTATATTTGTTATCTTTTGCTCCTGGACTTTAATACCACCTTGCTGAATCAAACGGCGTCCTTCTGAACGGGAAGGGGTAAGGCCTGTTTTTTGAAGCAATGTGATGATATCCATTCCTTCTTTTAATTCTTGCTTAGAAATTTCTGTGGTAGGAATTGAGCCGCCCTGTGCGCCGCCAGCAAATAAAGCTTTTGCCGCTGTTTCTGCTTTTTTCGCTTCTTCTTCCCCGTGGACAATTTTAGTAACTTCAAAAGCAAGTACTTCTTTTGCTTTATTGATTTCTGCTCCCTCAAGAGCACTTAATCTGTTTACTTCTTCCATAGGCAGGAAGGTAAGAAGGGAGAGACATTTTTTTACATCTGCATCTGCAACATTTCTCCAATATTGATAGAAATCGTATGGAGATGTTTTTTTAGGATCAAGCCAAATGGCTCCTTTTTCAGTTTTACCCATTTTTTTGCCTTCACTGGTTGTAAGAAGGCTAAAGGTCATGCCGTAAGCATCATCATGTCCAATTCTACGGATAAGTTCTACACCTCCCAGGATATTAGACCATTGGTCATTGCCTCCTAATTGGAGTTTACAGTTGTATTTTCTGTACAATTCTAAAAAGTCATAGGATTGCATCAGCGTATAGTTAAATTCTAAGAAAGAAAGCCCTTTTTCCATTCTCGTTTTATAACTTTCATAAGTGAGCATTCTATTTACAGAAAAGTGAACACCGATTTCCCTTAAAAAAGATATATAGTTTAGATTCAAAAGCCAATCTGCATTATTGACCATAATCGCTTTGTCTTCACCAAATTCTATAAATCTGGAAAGTTGTTTTTTGAAACATTCAGCGTTATGAGCGATGATTTCTTCAGTCATCATTTTACGCATATCGGTTTTACCTGTTGGGTCTCCCACCATTGCTGTTCCACCGCCTATAAGAGCAATTGGTCTGTGACCAGCTTTCTGCATATGAGCCATTGCCATGATTGTAACAAAATGACCTACATGAAGGCTGTCAGCTGTTGGAT
>JAAYMW010000154.1 GCA_012521175.1 Candidatus Epulonipiscium sp. | reverse complement strand
TAGGAGGGGAAAAATGTCAAACAACCAATTGCTTCAGAATCTTGGTGGAATGCTGGGTACCAATATAGATTTTCAGCAAGATTTAGACGAGATTGCGGAAATGATTAGAAATAAGTTTAAAGAAAAATATATAAATAAAATTGAATCACTTATTGAAGGAAATAGAATACAGGCTCAAGAAAACCCTACTAAAGAAATTGCTTTGTTACAGGCGATAAAACCTTTTATTCATCCCGATATACATTTACAAATTGATAAGTTTATTGATGTTATGAATACTTTTAGAACCTTTCAAAGTATCAATCAGCAAATGAAATCCATACAGCTTCAAAGCAGTAAAAACAATGAACATAAGGAAGAAAAGCAGTTGATTCAGGAAGATGGGGTATATGAAATTGATGAAAATTGTATGAATAGAAAAAATGTAGGGATAGGCATGGAAAATGGCGACTTATTGATTTTTATTTTTCTTATTTTGCTTCTAAGCAGTTCAAAATTTAGTAGTTAATACGAAAAAAGCAGAGGAACACTCCTCTGCTTTTTAAGTAGGGAACGGAGCTTACCGTTATTTTTCTTTTTAGCAAATTCCGCCGCCAAATCCGCCAAATAGAATTAAGAAGATGATTAAGAAGAAGAATAAAGAATTTTCTCCTAAACCGCCAAAGCATCCTTGCCCTTTGTTATCATAGCCGAAAATTCCGCCATTATTGAAAAGAAGCAAGAAGAAGAACAAGAATAAAATACCATAGTTTCCACCGAAGTAAGATTTAGATTCTGCCATAAAAAAGCCTCCCTTATTTAAAATTTATTTCTCACGTTTATATTCTATGCAACAGAAATATATTAATGACACAATAATGGTAAAAATGATGAAACTTAGGACAAACTCATACAATAAAATGGTTTACTTGAATAAAATGAGAAAAATGTAAACTAAAGATAAATGATTTAATACATTATTTATATAACCATACATTTATTAAGGGGTATCAAGAAAGGAGCAATCATATGGATAAGTCTATGTTATTACTTTTGTTAGGCATTATGAGCCAAAGAGGAAGACAGTCCCCACAAGGCAAACCCATTCAGTCTGTTGATTCGTCTAAAGAAACCGTTCAGGTGATCGTAGAATGTAGCATGGATGATGAAGAAGAACATCAAATTTGTAGTTTAGGAAAGGTAAAATACAGACTTCCTATGATTAATTCATATGTTGTAGAAATACCAAAGGAAAATCTCGGTAAATTAAGACAGATAAAAGGGGTGCGCAAGGTACAGCAGGATTCCCACATAACAGCACAAATGGACATTGCAAGACAGGTTATTCATGCAGATTGGGCCCAACAGAGAGGGTATTCGGGCAGAGGAATAGGGGTTGCAGTATTAGATTCAGGAATTTATCCTCATGAGGATTTTTTATATCCAAGAAACAGAATTATTGCTTTTAAGGATTTTGTAAACGGATATGAAAAACCCTATGATGATAATGGGCATGGTACCCATGTGGCAGGAATTATTGGAGGAGACGGTACAAAATCCAATGGCCAGTATAGAGGAATTGCACCAGGATGTAATTTAATAGGCATTAAAATATTAGATGAGAAAGGCAGTGGCAGTACATCCAACGTCCTGGCGGGTATTCAATGGATGATTGACAATAAAGATAGATATAATATAAAAGTAGCGAATTTATCCATAGGAAGTCCTGACAGAGAAGGTGAAAATGATCCTTTGGTGAAGGCAGTGAATGCAGCATGGGATGCGGGAATTGTTACGCTTGTAGCGGCAGGGAATGACGGGCCAAGAATGCAAAGTATTACATCCCCCGGAGTCAGCAGGAAAGTCATTACAGTCGGCGCATCGGATGATCAAAAAAGTGTAGACATTCATGGTGATATCATATCGAACTATTCTGGTAGAGGTCCTACTAAAGCTTGTATTAAAAAACCGGATGTGGTGGCACCAGGCTCTGATATTATGTCCTGCGCTTCTGACACAAAATATATCCCCAAAGATGGGAAAAACCCTACTACCCCATTAACGACGTATTATGTAAAGAAAAGTGGTACATCTATGGCAACGCCCATGGTATCAGGAGCATTAGCGCTTTTTCTGGAGAGATATCCCTATATAACACCTAATGAAATTAAACTTCGCCTTAAGGGATGTACGAATGACCTTAGGTTCCCTCAGGAACAACAAGGATGGGGGCTCATTGATGTTCAAAAACTATTTGGAGAAATATAATTTCTATCTATAAAAAACAAAAACCAGAGAACTGTTCCCTGGTTTTTGTTTTTTTGCTAGTAAGCAAATCCATATCCACCAAATAAAATTAAGAATATTAATAAGAAGAAGAATAAAGAGTTGTCAAATTTAGATCCAAAGCCTTCGTTGAATAATAATAAGAAGAAGAATAAAAAGATGATGTTGTAATTTCCGAATCCTTTAGCTGTTGACATTATTGCACCTCCTTTCACGATATGTTGAGTAATAAGTAAGAGGGATTTTCATTCGTATGTTATATAATATGACCTTGTCACATTAAGTGTGACACAAGAAAAAAACCCTTTTTTAGGGCTTTTTCAAAAGAGATTATTTATAATCGGTTAATAGTAAAAATAGAAGTAGGATTAAAAGGAAATCTTCTAAAGGAAATCGACTGGCACCACTTACAGATGTCGATTGAGATTCAGGTTGATTATTTATAGCCGTATTCCCTAAATTTTTGTTTTGTCCTCTGAAAGGTTCAGGAATATCTTGGAGTCCATAGGAATTTTGATTTAAATGATTCATATTGATCCTCCTTACGGTTTTTAATACCTTCTTTATAAATTTATGAGATACTTTTATGCTTTATAACATTATAAAAGATAAAATTATGTATACTAAGAAGACTATCTATCCACAATTAAATTGATATACACATAGGGATTGTGGACTATGTGGAAAAATGGTAAAAGTCCAGAAAAATAATACTTAGAGCTGTGTATAACTTTGTGGATAGTGTGGATAAAACGAAAAACTATCCACAATTTATGAAAAATTTATGTTAAACAGTGATGTAAAATTTTAATAATTATATACTTTTGAATAGATTTCTTGTAATAAATGTCTATGTATAGTATTCGCTTTTATATGGAAAAATGGATTTTTTGAAGGGATAATGTAAAATCTATAATATACAGCATAAAAAAGGAGGGAGACTATGAGAGCAAAATTTCATATAAAGGACAAAGGGCCGTTTGATATTATTGGAGACATTCATGGATGTTATGAGGAACTCGTTCAACTCATTACCCAATTAGGTTATCGTGAAGAAAGGGGCGTATACATTCATCCAAAAGGCAGAAAAATTGTATCTATAGGAGATTTGAATGACAGAGGACCGGATAATTTAAAAACCATCCATTTAATTATGAATATGGTTGAAAAAGGTCTTGGATTATATGTTTATGGCAATCATTGCAATAAATTTTATAGATACTTATTGGGAAGAAAAGTTCAAATCTCTCATGGCCTTGAAAATACAGTAGAAGAATATGAAAAACTTTCAAAATCAGAGCAAGAAGCTTTTAAGAACAGATATGTTAAGTTTTATGAACAACAGTCCTATTACTGGATTCTGGATGAAGGAAGGCTGGTAGTCGCCCATGCAGGGATTAAAGAAGCTCTTATTGGAAGGGAAGACAGAAGGGTCGAAAAATTTTGCCTCTATGGAGATATCACAGGAGAAAAGGATGCAGAAGGGCATCCTGTAAGAAGAGATTGGGCAAAGGAATATAGAGGGGGAGCTATGATTGTTTATGGTCATACCCCTGTCTGTGAACCAATATGGATTAACAATACCCTAGATATTGATTTAGGGTGCGTATTTGGCGGAAAGTTAGCAGCCCTTCGTTATCCGGAGAAAGAGATTGTGGCAGTGGATTCAAAACAACCTAAGGATGAAGAAAGAATAAAAAGAATGGAAAGAAAAACCAAAGAGCTGATAGAGTCAATTAGAATAGAATAATAAAGAAAGGAGTATTCAGATGGAATGGATTTGTCCCTTATGTAATGGACTTAAAAATATGGAAGTTCCATGTGTGATCTGTGGAGAGACTATTTTACTGTCCTAAATGTGGCAAAGATAAGAGAATTGTTGTTGAAAAAGAAATATTATAGAAAGATGATTTGAAGGAAACGAATTTAACTTATGCATTTTGGCGAGAGGCTATAAAGTTTAATTTATAAATCAAAGGGAGAGGATTTTGTTAAATTCCTCTTAAATACTGCTTTTCAGCAAATAAAAGAGACAACTTATAATTTATTATAGTATGCCTATTTCTTTAAAGTGAAGCTTGATGCAACAAAAAAGATACACGATACAATTTTAAGAATATTATTGACAAATAAAGTATAATTGTATACAATCATACATAAGATTGTTTTAAGCTGAGAAGTATAAGAATTTTTAAGGGGGAAATATATGTTAGAGTTTAATGAAAAGACACATTTATTAGAAAGAACTGAGTTTGTTTTTCCGCTTCAGGATGTTTCTGAACCCAATTTATATAGGAACCTATTTAGTTATGAAGAAATTCCTAAGATAGCATTTAATCATCGTCATGTGCCAATTAATATGCCTAAAGAAATTTGGATTACGGATACGACATTCCGTGACGGACAACAATCAAGGCAGCCTTATACAACAGAACAAATCGTTCATCTTTATGATTTATTGCACAAACTGTCAGGACCTAAAGGCATTATAAGACAGAGTGAATTTTTCTTATACAGCAAAAAAGATCGTGATGCAGTCTATAAATGTTTGGAAAGAGGATATGAGTTTCCCGAAGTGACCAGTTGGATTCGTGCTTCCAAAAAAGATTTTGAAATGGTAAAAGAAATAGGCTTAAAAGAAACGGGTATTTTAGTCAGCTGTTCCGATTATCATATTTTCTACAAAATGCACATGACAAGAAAACAGGCCATTGACCATTATTTAGGAATTGTTAAAGAGTGTATGGAGACCGGTGTAAGACCAAGATGCCATTTAGAAGATATTACAAGAGCAGATTTTTATGGATTTGTTGTTCCCTTTGTGTATGAATTGATGAAACTTAGTAAAGAAACGGGTATTCCAGTGAAAATACGCGCCTGTGATACCATGGGATACGGGATCAGCTTTCCGGGTGCAACCCTTCCAAGAAGTGTTCCAGGGATTATTTATGGATTATTACATTATGCCCGGGTTCCTTCTGAGTTGATTGAATGGCATGGGCATAATGATTTTTATCGTGCGGTAAATAATGCTTCTACGGCGTGGCTCTATGGTGCATCAGGAGTTAACTGTTCACTCCTTGGAATTGGTGAAAGGACAGGAAATTGTCCACTTGAAGCAATGGTGATTGAATATGCACAGCTTCGAGGTACTACTGATGGCATGGATACAACAGTGATTACGGAGATAGCGGAATACTATGAAAAAGAAATAGGCTATAAAATACCTCCGATGACACCTTTTGTTGGAAAGAATTTCAACGTTACCAGAGCAGGAATTCATGCAGACGGACTCTTGAAAAATGAAGAAATTTATAATATCTTTGATACAGAGAAACTTTTAAATCGTCCCTGCAGAGTAGCGATATCCAATACTTCCGGCCTTGCTGGAATAGCCCATTGGATTAATGCTTACTTTGGATTAAGAGGAGATAAAGCATTAAACAAAAGAGATGAAATTGTAATAAAGGTTAAAGAATGGGTAGATGCCCAATACGATGAGGGAAGAGTAACAGTGATTACTGATGAAGAATTAGAGGAAATAACCTTAAAGACAGTGAAAGCATTAAATAGAACATTAGAATAAAAGGAGAAAAGGAAGATGGGATTAAATTTAACTCAAAAAATACTTAAAGCACATTTAGTTGAAGGTCAAATGATTCCCGGTGAAGAAATCGGTATTCGTATTGACCAAACCCTTACACAGGATTCTACAGGAACCATGGCATATCTTCAATTTCAAGCGATGGATATTGACAGAGTGAAAACCAAACGTTCTGTAGCCTATATAGACCATAATATGCTTCAACAAGGTTTTGAGAATGCTGATGACCATAAATATATCCAAACTGTAGCCCATAAACATGGTATTTATTTTTCAAGACCTGGAAATGGTATCTGCCACCAGGTGCATTTAGAGCGATTTGGTGTGCCAGGAGAAACTCTTCTTGGTTCAGACAGCCACACTCCAACCGGCGGCGGAATCGGTATGATTGCTATTGGAGCAGGAGGTCTTGATGTTGCTGTTGCTATGGGTGGAGGAACTTATTATATTACAATGCCTAAAGTCGTTAACGTAAAACTTACAGGCTCTCTTAAACCTTTTGTAACTGCCAAGGATATTATTCTGGAAGTATTAAGAAGACTTACTGTAAAGGGCGGCGTAGGAAAAGTTCTTGAATACACTGGAGATGGTATTAAAAATCTTTCAGTTCCTGAAAGAGCAACCATTACAAACATGGGAGCGGAACTTGGTGCAACAACTTCCATATTCCCCAGCGATGAAATAACAAGAGCTTTCTTAAAAGCACAAAAAAGAGAAGATGTATGGGTAGAATTAAAGCCCGATGAAGATGCAGAATATGATGAAGTGATTGAAATTAATTTATCAGAGATTGAGCCTTTAACTGCTGCACCCCACAGTCCTGATAATGTTAAAGATGTTAAAGAGCTTGAAGGTATTAAAGTAGATCAGGTAGCGATTGGAAGCTGTACCAACAGCTCTTATATGGACTTAATGAAGGTGGCTAAGATATTAAAAGGAAGAACGGTTCATCCGGATGTAAGCTTAGTGATTGCACCGGGGTCAAAACAAGTATTAACGATGCTTGCTGCCAATGGGGCATTGGCAGATTTAATTGCTGCCGGGGCAAGAATCTTAGAATCTGGCTGTGGTCCTTGTATTGGTATGGGCCAGGCTCCAGCAACCAATGCAGTGTCCCTTCGTACCTTTAACAGAAACTTTAAAGGACGCTGTGGTACCGTATCTGCAGGAGTATATCTGGTAAGTCCTGAAACAGCAGCAGTGAGTGCGATTACAGGAAAGCTTACAGATCCAAGAACTTTTGAAGAAAACATTAACGTAGAGATGCCTGAAGAATTTATGATTGATGACAATATGATTATACCTCCGGCAGAAGATCCATCCACTGTAGAAGTGATTCAAGGTCCTAATATTAAACCATTCCCAATCAACACTGAATTAAAAGAAGAAGTATCCGGAAAAGTCTTAATAAAAGTTGAAGACAATATTACAACTGACCATATTATGCCTTCTAATGCGAAGCTTCTGCCTTTTAGATCCAATATTCCTTATCTGGCTGAATACTGCTTAACACCATGTAATTCAGACTTCCCCAAAAGAGCAAAAGAAAACAATGGAGGATTTATTGTAGGGGGAGAAAACTATGGTCAAGGTTCTTCAAGAGAACATGCAGCCTTAGCTCCATTATATCTGGGAGTTAAAGCAGTGCTTGTAAAGAGCTTTGCGCGTATTCATAAGGCAAACCTGATCAACTCAGGGATTTTAACTTTAACCTTTAAGAATCCTGAAGATTATGATAAAATACAAGAGTTTGATGAGCTTGAAATAGAAAATGCAATAGACCAGGTTAAAAGCGGCAATACGGTTATTGTAAAGAACAAAACTCAAAATACAGAGTATGAAATGTCTTTGGATGTTTCTGAAAGAGAAAGACAAATGCTTCTTTTAGGAGGAAAAATTAACCTCATTAAACACCAAAATGCTGCAGAAGGTAAATAAAGGGGAGTGTCATAGATGGATAACATTATTCAAGAAGCTAAAGAGAAATTTGGGAAACTCGTAGAAGAACAGCTAAAAAGAGTTGAGATGATGAAAAGTCAGGGAGACTTTATCAATTACAGCGAACTGGATGAAATTGTTATAGGTATCGTTGGAGGAGATGGAATTGGTCCTGCTATTACAGCTCAGGCTCAAAGAATCCTGGAGTTTCTTCTAAAGGATGAAGTAGAGAGAGGAAAAGTTCGTTTTAAAGTAATAGACGGTTTAACCATTGAAAATAGAGCAAAGGTGAATAAAGCAATTCCTGATGATGTTTTAGAAGAACTTAAAGAATGCCATGTCATTTTAAAAGGTCCTACAACAACGCCAAGAGCCGGAGATCCATGGCCAAATATTGAAAGTGCCAATGTGGCAATGCGAAAAGAATTAGATCTTTTTGCCAATGTGCGTCCTGTAAGAGTACCTGAACAGGGTATTGACTGGACTTTCTTCAGAGAAAATACAGAAGGTGCTTATGTTCTTGGTTCTAAAGGGTTCCATATCAATGAAGATATTGCCTTTGACTTTAAAGTAATGACAACTCAAGGGATTGAAAGAATTGCAAGAGCAGCCTTTGATTATGCAAGAGCCAATGGAAAGAAGAAAGTAACCATTGTAACAAAGGCGAATGTTGTAAAAACAACGGATGGGAAATTCCTTAACATTTGTAAGGAAATTGCTAAAGATTACCCGGAAATCGAAGTGGATGACTGGTATATCGATATTATGACGGCAAAATTAGTGGATGAGAAGCGAAGAACACAGTTCCAGGTTATTGTGCTTCCAAACCTTTATGGAGATATTTTAACCGATGAAGCTGCGGAATTCCAGGGAGGAGTCGGTACAGCAGGAAGTGCGAATATTGGAAAGAGATATGCTATGTTTGAAGCCATTCACGGCTCAGCACCCAGAATGGTGGAAGAAGGAAGAGCTAAGTATGCAGACCCAAGCAGCATTATTCGTGCGGCTTCCATGCTTCTTTCCCATATCGGATACGTGGAAGAATCAAAGAAACTGGACAAAGCAATGGATATCTGCACCCGTACGGAGAAAAAATTAGTCATCACAGGAAGAGATACAGGTGCTACCAATCAGGAATTTGCTGACTATGTTATGGAAACCATTCAATCTTTATAATGAATGCCTCCTTTGAAAATATTGTCCATTTCAAAGATAACGTGATTCTTAGAGCAAAATGTTGTAAGTGGATAAAGGAGGATTACGGTGAATTTTGATCTTCAAAAAGAAGCGAGTGATAAATCCTCGCTGAGAGGTTTAGTCTTTCACAAAATAAGGGAAGATATATTAGAAGGAAAATATGAAGTTGGAGAACCTTTAACGGAAGTGGCAATTTCACAAACATTAGGCGTAAGTCGTACGCCTGTAAGAGAAGCACTTAAGCAATTAGAGTTAGAAGGTCTTGTTACTTCTATTCCAAATAAAGGAACAGTGGTTTCAGGGATTAGCAAACAGGATATTATAGATATTTATGAAATACGTTCCTTGATTGAGGGGTTAGCAGCCAGATGGGCGGCTTTAAAAATAACGGATGAACAGTTAAAGCAGTTAGAAGAAATCATAGAACTGACAGAGTTTTATACAGAAAAAAATAATATGGAACATTTACATGAATTAGATTCAAGCTTCCATGAAGTTATCTATGAAGCCTCTAACAGTAAGCCATTAAAACATATATTATCCGACTTTCATCACTATGCACAAAAAGTAAGGATGCAGTCTATTGCGACGCCTGGCCGTGCACAAAAGTCAACCGAAGAACATAAGGCTATCTTAGAAGCAATCAAAAACAAAAATCCTGAAGAAGCAGAAAGACTTACCAATCTTCATGTTAAAAATGTTAAGGAAAATATGATGAAGTATTTAAAAAAAGGCTGATATTTATCAGCCTTTTTTGCTTGATTATTTTAAAAATTTTTCCAATGCAAATAATGCATTAAACCGATTGTAATAAATCTGTAATAATTATTGGGTATACTATAACTGCAATACATTAAGAGAAGAAAGGAGGATGTCTATTGAATAGACTACTCGCCACAGCTGTTGCAGCAAGTTTACTTCTTTCTTCAAGTTTTAGTGTATTTGCATTAGAAACAAATAAAATTAGTCCAGAGGCTCAATCGATTACAAGAGAATCTGTAAAGAAGCCTCATAGAAAATTTTACAGATGTAACGTTGAAAAATGGGTAGAGCAGGGAATTATTACACAGGAACAAGCGGATAAGTGGAAAATGTTCAATAAGAAATATGAAGAAAAGATAAAGCAAGAGAAGGATAAAATCAGAAAAATGACAAAAGAAGAACGTAGAGCTTATTTTGAGCAAAAGAAATTAGAAAAAAGAAATTACTTTGATGAATTAGTAAAAGAAAAAATCATTACCCAGGAACAAGCAGATAAGATAAAAGAAAAGATCTTAGAAAGTCATAAGAACAAAGTGAAAAGATAAACCCTCGTTTTCAAATATCCTTTTAGATAAAAGACTTTATCTAAAAGGAGTTTTTTTAGTAAGAAATACACTAAAGAAAAACAAAAGAAATAAAAATTATACTGAATTTCTAATAAAAAATTATAGGTTATAGATAAAAATATTACATATACAAGTAAAAATTATCCGTTCGAATGTGCATTATTAACGAGTATAATCAAATCGTAAATTAAATTCAGGGGGGAAAGTGATTATGAAAAAGAAAATTTTGAGTTTATTATTGTGCATTATGATGGCTGCATCCCTTGCTGTTGGATGTGGCGCAAAGCAAGAAAACACTCAAACCAATGAAACAAACACTGAAACATCCAATAGCTCGACATCCAATGGTTCAACGGAGGAAATTACATTAACACTTTGGAGTATTGCTACTGAAAGTGATGCATTCCATCCAGCTTATACCAAAGCAATAGCGGATTTTGAAGCAGCAAATCCAGGTGTAAAAATTGTACATGAAACTTTTGAAAATCAATCCTACAAAACAAAAATCAAATCAGCAGTTGCTGCAAACGAACTTCCTGATATTTTCTATACTTGGGGTGGAGGATTCTCTAAGCCTTTTGTAGAATCAGGAAAGGTATTGCCTCTTGATGATTATTTTGGAGCTTATCAAGATGAATTACCAGAAGCAGCGCTTACCAATGTAAGATTTGATGGAAAATTATATGGTGCTACTTATACAACACCATTATCTGCAGTTTTCTACAATAAAAAGATATTTGAAGAAAATGGTCTTCAAGTTCCAACCAATTGGGATGAATTTATTGCAGTTTGCAAAACTTTAAAAGAAAAAGGCATCACTCCAATTGGTATCAGTGCAAAAGATACATGGGTAATTGCTATGACTCATGACAATTTAGTATTAAAATCTGCAGGTCCTGAAAAAGTAGCAGCAGCACTTACAAAATCCGGGCAAACTTATAATGATCCTGATTTTATCGCAGCTTCTGCAAAACTGAGAGAATTAATTGATTTAGGTGTATATCCAGAAGGCGCTGCAGGATTATCCAACGACGAAGCTAGTGCGATGTTCTATAATGGCGACGTTGCAATGTTCATTACAGGAAGCTGGATGGCAGGTTCTCTTCAAACAGATCCAGAAAATCCGGAAGACTTTGATGTATTCCAATTCCCAGCAGTAGGCGGAAATGGAAAAGCAACTGACTTTATGGGCGGAGCAACTGATTCCTTTATGGTAAATGCATCTACACCTCATAAGGATATAGCAGCTAAAGCAGCATTCGAACTTGCAAAAAGTATTTCAAAATATGCTTATCTTGATGGTGCAGGAATTGCTGCATGGAAAATTGATTATGATGATAGTTCAGTAAATCCGATTACTAAGAAGATAGCTAATTTTGCATCTGAAGCAACTTCCTTTACAATCTGGTACGATACTTTAATGGAAGCAGAAGACGCAGGAGAATATTTGGCATTATTACAAGAACTTTATATGGGCAATATATCTCCGGAAGAATTTGCTGAAGCAATGGCAAACCAACTTGAGCAATAATAGGTAAAATAGAAAACCTTTCTAGCAAATGCATAGTTCTTCAGTATTTGTTTAGAAAGGTTTTCGTTCTTTTATTCTTTTTAAATAAGGCATCTTAGAAGGAGGCAGAAAATGGATTCTGTAAGAAAAAATAAATTAGCCATTTTTTTATTTATTTTCCCCGCAGCCCTATTATTTACAGCCATCATCATATTACCCATCTTTATGTCGTCCTATTACAGCTTATTAAAATGGGATGGGATTAACAAAGGAGTGTTTATAGGGCTTAAAAATTACATGGATTTATTTACAAGCAAGTCAGTAGGATTCCCGAAAACCATAGGCAATGCTCTGATACTTGCAGTATTATCCGTATTTATACAGCTCCCTATATCCCTGGGCCTGGCTTTGCTCCTGTCTAAAGGAGTTAAAGGTGAAAGATTTTTTGTTTCTGTCTTTTTTATTCCTGTATTAATTTCAACGGTCGTAATAGGACAATTATGGATGAAAATATATAATCCTGACTATGGAATTGTGAACGTGGCCTTAAGAGCCATGGGACTGGATCATTTGGCGAAGCCCTGGTTAGGAAATCAAAAAACGGCATTGCTTTCCGTGTTTATTCCGATTTTATGGCAGTATGTGGGATACCATATGCTTCTTATGTATGCAGGAATCAAATCGATTTCTCCTGAATTTAGGGAAGCAGCAAAGATTGATGGTGCAACAGAATGGCAGATTGCACGGCATATTATTATTCCGATTCTTAAGCCGGTTATAAAAATTTCTGTAATCTTTGCGGTTACTGGTTCTTTAAAAGCGTTTGACTTAATCTATGTTTTAACCAACGGTGGACCTGCCCATGCCAGTGAAGTACCAAGTACACTGATGGTATCTATGATTTTTGACCGTAATTTATATGGACTTGGCAGTGCTATTGCAATATTTATTATTTTCTTGTGCTTCTTCTTTGCCATAACGATTCAGAAATTCTTTAAAGCAGAGGTGGACTAGATGGAAAATTCTTTAACAGCAAAATTAAAAAGTACTATAACGTATACCATATTAATAATATGGGCGCTTATCAACCTTTTCCCTTTGTATTGGATGTTTACCTTTTCCCTTAAAGATAATAGAGAAATTTTCGGTGAAAATGTTATCGGACTTCCACGTAATTGGTTATGGTCTAACTATACAGCTGCTTTAACTACAGGGAATATGGGCTTATACTTTATAAATAGTATTATTGTGACAGGCCTTACGATTGTTTTTACAACCGTGTTTGCTCTAATGGCCAGTTATGCCTTAAACAGACTGATATGGAAAGGAAGAGATTTAGTTAACAGTATCTTTATGTTAGGGCTTACTGTGCCTATTCATGCAGCTATATTACCGATATTTATCATTTTACGTAATTTGAAAATGACCAATTCCTATCAGGCCTTAATTGTACCTTATACAGCATTTGCCCTGGCTATGGCAATTTTAATTTGCAGTGGATTTATTCAAAATATACCAAAAGAACTGGAAGAATCGGCATGTATTGATGGAGCCGGTGTATTTGGCATCTTTTTTAGAATTATTTTGCCCCTTATGAAACCTGCCCTATCCACTATTGCTATTTTCACTTTCTTACAGGCATGGAACGAGCTTATGTTTGCAGTTATTTTTATTAGTGACTCAAAGTTTAGAACATTATCTGTCGGTATTCAAACCTTATCCGGTTCTTATACAACCGATTGGGGTCCTATTGGAGCGGCTTTAGTTATTGCGACTTTCCCAACAATGATAGCCTACAGCTTTATGAGCAAAAAGATACAACAAAGTCTAATGGCAGGAGCAATTAAAGGTTAGAGGAGGAGAACAATGAATTTTCATGAATTATGCAAAAAGAAAGCAAAAGAACTTGTAGCTCAAATGACTTTAGAAGAGAAGGCAAGTCAATTAACATATAATTCTCCAGCAATAAAACGACTAGGCATCCCAGCTTATAACTGGTGGAATGAAGCCCTTCATGGAGTTGCTCGGGCAGGAACAGCTACCAGTTTCCCTCAGGCGATTGGTCTTGCAGCGATATTTGATGAAGAGTTTTTAACAAAAGTTGCAGATACCATCGCAGAAGAAGGCAGAGCAAAGTATAATGAAAGTTCAAAGCATGAAGACAGAGACATCTATAAAGGCTTAACCTTCTGGTCTCCGAATGTCAATATTTTTCGCGATCCCCGCTGGGGCAGAGGCCATGAAACCTATGGTGAAGATCCCTTTCTGTCTGCCAGATTAGGCGTTGCCTTTATAAAAGGACTTCAGGGAGAAGGAGAAGTATTAAAATCTGCTGCCTGTGCGAAACATTTTGCAGTACACAGTGGTCCCGAAGATTTACGCCATGAATTTAATGCAGAGGTTAGCCCAAAAGATTTATGGGAAACTTATCTCCCGGCTTTTGAAGCCTGTGTTAAAGAAGGAAAAGTAGAGGCCGTTATGGGGGCGTATAATAGAACCAATGGAGAACCTTGCTGTGGAAGTTATTTTCTTCTACGGGATATTTTAAGAAACAAATGGGGTTTTGACGGTCATGTTGTATCGGACTGTTGGGCGATTAAAGATTTTCATATGCATCATATGGTAACCAGTACACCCCAGGAGTCTGCAGCTTTAGCGATTGATGCAGGATGTGATTTAAACTGTGGAAACATGTATCTTGTTTTACTTCAGGCTTTACAAGAAGGCCTTATCACAGAAGAACATATTACACGGGCGGCAGAAAGATTATTTACAACAAGATTTAAATTAGGTTTATTTGAAGGCAGTGAATTCGATAATATTCCTTATGAAGTGGTAGAATGCAAAGAACATATAGAATTAGCCGTTGAAGCGACAAGAAAGAGCGTAGTGCTCTTAAAGAATGATGGTATTTTGCCAATCGATAAAAGCAAAGTTAAAACCATCGGTGTCATTGGACCTAATGCCAACAGCAGACTCGCATTAAAAGGAAATTACTATGGTACATCCTCCAGATACATTACCGTCTTAGAAGGGATTCAGGACGAAGTAGGAGATGAGGTAAGAGTTCTATACTCCAAGGGTTGCGAACTGGTAAAAGACAGAACGGAACCTTTGGCATACGCCCATGACAGACTGATGGAAGCAGTAACCGTTGCTGAACACAGTGATATCGTGATCTTATGCCTTGGATTGGATGAAACCATAGAAGGAGAAGAGTTGGACGAGGGCAATAATGTAGGATCAGGAGATAAGAAAGATTTAGAATTGCCGGAAGTGCAAAGAAAACTTTTAGAGAAAATCGTGGCAGTAGGAAAGCCTGTTATTCTGTGTATTCTCGCTGGAAGTGCACTTAATTTAAGTTATGCCGAGGAACATTGTAATGGCATTTTAATGGGCTGGTATCCGGGAGCAAGAGGAGGAAAGGCAATAGCAGATATACTCTTTGGCAAGACTTCTCCATCAGGGAAATTGCCTATAACCTTTTATGCATCCCTTGATAATTTACCGGATTTTACGGATTACTCCATGAGAAACAGAACTTATCGTTATATTGAAGAAAAACCATTATATCCATTTGGATACGGCCTAACTTATGGTGACGTTATTTGTACGGATGCAGTTTTAGAAGAAGAGGTAAAACTCAATGAAGATATAAAAATAAAGGTGTCGGCAAAGAACAGAGGAAAAGTTGGGACAGAAGACGTTATACAAGTTTATATTAAAGATGAAGAATCTCAATATGCAGTGAGAAATACCAGTTTGTGTGGCTTTAAGAGAATTTTCCTAAATCCTGGAGAAGCAAAAGAAATCCATATGACGATTCCTTTTGAGGCATTAAAGGTTGTTAATGATGAAGGAGAAAGAATTTTAGATAGCAAAAAGTTTATCTTATATATCGGTGTTTCAGGAGCGGATGAGAGAAGCATCGAGTTAACTAAAAAAGAACCTGTTATTGTTCCTATAAGACTCTAAAGTGTTGAGTAAAGCGCTTTCTTGAATAGTACATTGATTTGCTTTATAATAATTAAATATCGGTAATAGATCTTCAAATTGGCCTGATAAGATGTAAAAATATTTTTAGAAAGGTCTCCAATAGAAACTATGAAAGATTTAATAGAAAAAATAAAAATATGGTTCTATTCCAAAACACTAAAGGAAAAAGTAAGATTTTTATTTATCATGTTAAGTATTTCATATATCACTATATTTTTTCTTATCTATTCTTTTTTCATAAAAAGAAATATGGTGGATTATATGAAAGACAACAACTATCATTCCATGGTTTCTATTGGAAATAATCTCAATATTGAGTTTGGTGCTGTGAGCACTATGAGCCAACTGATTATGACTAATCATGCGGTAGTCAATTACTTAAAAGATGATGTGGGGAATTATCCGAGACTCACTCAAAGTGCAATGATGGCAATGTATGACATTAGCAATACGTTTAATTATGTATCTTCAATTTATGTATTTAGATTAGACAAAAATTATATTAATATCGGTAAAGAAGTTACTTATATCAATACGAACATTATCCATCATCCAAAATTTCAAGAAGAAATCATAGAAAAATCCGGGTTATATGTTATAAGAGTCAATGGAGACGGTGCTTTTAAAACTAAATCTGGAGAACCTATTATATCCTTTATTCGTCTTATCAATGACATGGATACGCAGAAGCCAATTGGCTTAATCGCTATCAATTTAACGACAGATATTCTAAGAAATTCTTTTAAAGATATGACAAGTAATGACAGGCGTTTTTGTTATTATGATGATAAAGGAAATGTTCTGTTGGGGGAAGAAAACGTAAAAGAGTTTCAAGAAATAGAAATCAATCAAAATAGATTTGAACAAGTTGCCATAGAAGGATTTTTTAGCACTAAAATATTATCCTATTTTCAGGTTCCCAATACGCCTTTTACCATAGCAAAAATCGAGTTTTTGTCTTTTAATAAATATCTTTCTTCTCAGGCAATTATGGTGATCACCATTATTATTTCCTTAACTGTAATATGTTTAATTATCATTGGAATCTTTATTTCAGTATATATTACCAATCCAATTGAAAAATTAGTTCAATATATGGATATCTTAAAATTGGGTTGGAATAAAAGGGGAAATCTACGTTTGTCCAATCTTGGGATAGGATATTTAAAAAATATTAAGAACAACAAATTGATTGAAATTAATCGTTTAATTGATGAATTATTGGAGAAAGAAAAGGCAATGCAAAAAGCAGAACTAGAAGTTCTCCGTGAGCAAATCAATCCCCACTTTCTATATAATACTTTAGGCACTATAGCGGACCTCGCACTCCAAAATTCTGCGGATGAAGTTTATGATGCCATCGAAACCCTGGGAAACTTCTACAGAAGATTTTTAAGCAAAGGCAGTAAGGAAATCACCATTAGAGAAGAAGTAGCAATTGTAAAAGACTATTTAAAGCTTCAGAAATTAAGGTATGAGGACGTCTTTGAGGATGAGTACGATTTACAAGAGGATTTACTGGATATTAAAATACCGAAATTAATTTTACAACCTTTGGTAGAAAATAGTTTATACCATGGCGTACGATTAAAAGGGGAGAAAGGTATTATAAAAGTATCCGTTTACGAAAAAGATCAGTGGGTGCATATCGTTGTTTATGATACTGGAGTTGGTATGAATCCAGAACAAATAGAATTTCTGATGAATGAGAATAATAATAAGAGTTTCGGATTAAAGGGTACAATCGAACGTATCCGGTATTACTACGACACGGATGATGTTTTTGAGATCAGGAGCGAAGAAGGGGAATATTGTGAAGTAGATATTAAAATCCCATTATAGGGGGGCTGTAGATGTATAAGGTAATGATTATAGATGATGAAAAATCCCTTAGAAATCTATTGAAACATGCTATCCAATGGGGAGAATTGGGATTAGAAATAGCCGGAGAGGCGGCAAGTGGTATTGAAGCCATTAATATTATTGATGACATCAAGCCGGATATTGCATTTGTAGATATTAAAATGCCTTTTATGGATGGAATAGAATTTTCAAAACTAGCCATTCAGCGCTACCCTGATTTAAAAATTGTTATTTTAACTGCATTTAGTGATTTTGAATATGCAAGAGAATGTATTGGAATCGGTGTATGTGAATATTTATTAAAACCTATAGTACGTGCGGATATTAAAGAAACTTTGGAAAAGATCATTAAAAAACTGGATGCAAAACAGCCGAAGAAAGAAGAAAATGAAGTCGTTGTACAAGGGAATGATACCATTTGTAAGATTAAAGAATACATTCATAAAAATTATACCCAGCCGGATTTAAACTTAACATCCATTGCACAAACCTTCGGGTTTAACTCCAGTTATTTAAGTCGATTGTTTAAAACAGAAACCGGAAAAAACTTAATCGATTATCTTACGGAATGTAGAATGGAACAAGCGATGGCTTATGCAAAACAGGGGATGCTAATGTATATGACAGCCAAAATGGTTGGCATTCCCGATCCTAATTATTTTGGGAAATGTTTTAAAAAATATACGAATCAAACGTACTCTGATTTTATAAAACAATATAAAAATAAATAAGGGAACATACAAAAATAGAACGAGTCAAAATTGAAGTGCAACTCAATTTTGACTCGTTTTTGTCGTTTATATATGAAACAATAATCTATATCCCCACCAAAGATTGAAGTTCTTCCCATTGTTCATAAAGGCGTTCTAACTCTTCTTCCAGCTGAGTTTTCATATTAAGTATTTCTTGAGACTTTTCAGGATTTGTATAGACTTCTTCCAGGCATAATTGTTGATTGATTTCTTCTATTTGATTTTCTGTTTCATGGATTTGATTTTCAATTTTTTCAATGCTTCCCTGAAGTTTTCTTTGTTGTGCCTGTTCTTCTTTCCTTTTAAGCCATTCTTCTTTTGAAGAAGAGAGTTTTTCTGCAGAGGGAAGCTCTTTTTCCATTGAATTGAATTGTATTTGATTTCTTTTTTCAATATAATAATCGTAATTGCCGAGATACTCTTTTATGCCATAAGGGGTAAGTTCCAAGACCTTCGTTGCTGTTCGATTGATAAAATAACGGTCATGGGAAATATACAGTACGGTTCCCTGATAGTTATTTAAAGCATCTTCCAGGACTTCTTTTGATAAAAGGTCCAGATGGTTTGTTGGTTCGTCCAGAAGTAGGAAATTTCCTTCTGAGAGCATGATTTTGGCTAAAGCCACTCTTCCCTTTTCACCGCCACTTAAGCTGGAGATTTCTTTAAAAACATCATCCCCGGTGAACAAGAAAGCAGCAAGAATATTTCTTATTTCCCCAAGAGTTAAATTTGGATAAGTGTCCGATATTTCGTCAATAATAGTTTTGTTGGAAGATATAGTTTGATGCTCCTGATCATAATAACCTATTTTTACATTGGTACCCAGACGAAAGAATCCTTTATCCGGAGCAATTTGATCTAATAATATACGAAAAAGTGTGGTTTTACCTACGCCATTTGGGCCGATAAGAGCGATTTTTTCGCCTCTTTTTAAATCAAAGGAAACATTTTCAAAGAGTTTGTGGTTGCCAAAAGATTTGGATAGGTTTTCTACATGCAAAACATCATTGCCACTTTGTATTTTTGGTTTTAAAGTAAGTTTCATGGAAGAAGGAAGCGCTTCCGGACGTTCAATTCTTTCTATTTTTTCTAAGGCTTTTTCACGACTTTTAGCTCTTTTTATAGACTTTTCACGATTAAAAGAGCGAAGGGTCTGGATTACTTCTTCCTGGCGCTTTATTTCTTTCTGTTGTGCCAGATAGTGATTCATTTGTATTTCGCGGTTGATTTGCTTCTGTTTTGCATAAAATGAATAGTTTCCATTGTATACAGAGGATTTAGTGTTTTCTATTTCAATGACTTTAGAAACAATGCGGTCCAGAAAATATCTGTCATGGGAGATGATCATTACCGTACCGGAATAGCTTTTTAAGAAATCCTCCAGCCATTCAATGGCACTGATATCTAAATGATTGGTAGGTTCATCCAGTAATAAAACAGAAGGATTGGATAATAGAAGTTTCGCCAGGGCAAGGCGGGTTTTCTGTCCTCCAGAGAGTACATTAACAGGTTTGTTAAATTCATTCTCATTAAAACCCAAGCCTTTTAATACGCCTTTAATTTGACTTCTGAATCCATAGCCGTTTTTTTGCTCGAATTCCTGTTGGAGGAGAGAATACTGATTCATAAGCTGAGAGAGATTTTCTCTTTGATGGGCACTCATTTCTTTCTCAAGAAGACGAATAGAAGCTTCTAATTCAATTAGTTCGGAGAAAACAGTCAACATTTCATCCAGAATGGAGTTATCCGTATTGATTTCCATGTTTTGAGAAAGATAGCCTATAGTGGTGTCTTTAGCTTTAAAAATTTCACCGCCGTCATAAGAGAGTTCTCCAGCCAGAATTTTAAATAAGGTGGATTTACCTGCACCATTCACTCCGACAAGAGCCACTTTTTCTTTTTCTTCTATTTGAAAGGTAATATTTTTAAGTATGATATCCGTTCCAAAAGTCTTGGTGATATCTTTACATGCCAGAATCATATCGTCACCTCTTACAATCAATCATAAGCATACTAAAGATTATGATATCAAAAAGTCGACTAAAAGGAAAGGCGTGATTGACATTATTTTTATGTCAATGTTATACTTTAAACATAGTTATAGGGAAAGGAGCTAATACATTGGATACAAGTAGAAGAATTTCAATAGCCGTAATAAGACGGTTACCGAGATATTATCGGTACTTAGGAGAGCTTCTTGAAAATGATATAACTCGTATTTCTTCAAAAGAACTCAGTGAACGCATGGGGGTAACAGCTTCCCAAATTCGTCAAGATTTAAACAATTTTGGAGGATTTGGACAGCAGGGATATGGGTATAATGTAGAATATTTATATAATGAAATTGGAAAAATATTAGGACTTAATAATACATATAAGTTTATTATTGTTGGTGTGGGAAATCTGGGTCAGGCATTAGCAAACTATACTAAATTCGAACAAAGGGGATTTGTTCTTAAAGGATTATTTGATGTTAACCCAAGACTAATAGGTATGACAATCAGAGGGATAGAAGTCAGAGATATTGATGAAATGGAAGCCTTTGTAAAAGAAAACAAAATAGATGTTGCTTTTCTTACACTGCCAAAATCCAAAGTCAGAAAGATTGCAGAGGATTTGGCAAGGTGGGGAATCAAAGGGTTATGGAATTTCTCCGCAGTGGATTTGGATATCTCTCCAGATGTGGTGGTTGAGGATGTTCATTTATCCGATAGTTTAATGACCTTATCTTATAAAATAAACCGAAAAATGATAAAGAAAGAAAAAGAATTAGAAAAGAAAAAACAAAACAAATGATTGGAAGTGTGTGAAGAAAAGATGAATATATCTGAATTTATTATTAGCCCTATTGCAGGAAGTGTAATAGGGTATTTTACAAATTGGCTTGCTATTAAAATGCTTTTTCGTCCCTACGAAGAAAAACGGCTTTTTGGAATAAAGATTCCGTTTACTCCTGGGTTAATACCGAAGGAAAAGCATAGAATAGCAAAAAAGGTTGGTGAAACCGTAGGGGAGCATTTGCTTTCCGAAGAAGCTTTAGTGAATGCATTGGTGGATGAAAAAGTTCTTGAAAGTTTAAATCATATTACTGCCAATGCCTTTTTATATTTGAGAAATAATGAAGAAAGCATAGATACAATCCTTACAAAAATATTAGGAGATCATAAAAATACAAGCATTGAATTTATAGAAGAGAAATTTACTGGCTTTATATTACAAAAGATCAATGATAAAGAGGTATTAGACGGAATTACTTTATTGATTATGAATCATATTGAAAATATTTTAAATAGAAAATTAGAAGACATTCCAATAGAAAATATCATTCAGGATGATTTTTTACAAAGCGATGTTTTTAGAGAATGGATTGTAAGAGAAATTATAGAGTTTAAAGACAGGATTCAAAATGAAGAGCGTAGCTTATCTCAGATCATTCCGGATACATGGGTGGTTTCTGCAAAAGAATTTATAAGACAATATTTCCCCAGTTTGGTTTCTTTTTTTATAGATTACATGAACAAGCCCTCTACACAGCAGACATTAAAGCAGATCCTGCTTGAACTTATTCAGGCAAATTTGGGCAAATTGGCCCTTATGTTTGTTGATGCCGATAAAATATATGCAAAAACCATCCATTATATAGAAGAGAGCATGGAAAAAGAAGAAAAAAGAGAAGTACTTCTAAAGCAAATAGAGAGCTTCATAGATTATGCATTGGAAAAGCCCCTCAAAGAATGGGCAGATAAGATCCAGTTGGCTGAACATATCAATAAAATAGAAGATATATTAAATAAAGTACTTTTTTATTTTACACGAGAAGAACATATAGCAAAGCTTAAAATAATGATCAAAGAATATATGAGAAAGAAAGATAACATTACTATACTGAGTTTAATCAATACAATTACCCCAAATCTTATCCAGGATGTGCATCAATGGATAAAAGAATATCTGAGAACTCTGATTCAAAAAGAAGAAAGTGCAAAAAAAATAAATCTTTTTATTTCAAAGGAAATAAAAAGATTCTTAGAGATACCCCTTTCTCATTTTATGAAAGAAATTGGAAAAGCAACAGAGAAAAAGTTACAAGAAATTATAATACACTATTACAAACAAATGATTACGAACAAGTCATCTGATATTATTACCTTGCTCAATATTCCTCATATTGTCGAAAAGCAAATAATGGATTTTGAAACGGATTACACTGAGCAAATTATTTTATCCGTTGTAGACAGAGAATTAAAAGCAATCACCTGGTTAGGAGGTCTATTAGGTTTCATCATAGGATTTTTCCCAGTTCTATTTAATAATCTTTAAACATTTCTTCAATTACATTGCCATGCTCACCTTTTGCAGGACTGATTCCTACATCCAAAAGAAGATTGGAGACATAAACTTCCTCTATCCATTCTTCGGATGAACGAGAATTAAGGTCCTTTTTTATGCTGTTTGTAAGATAATTCGTGCCTCCTTTATCCGTTATTTTGTTATAATCAAGTGTTGGAATAATTTCTAATATGGCAGATTGAAGTTCTTTAAGTTCAGCCTGGGTTATGTTTTTTTTAGTAGAGGTAATATAAAAGTCAGCTGCAATAGTGTGGGATTCTCCGTCGGAAGAAGGAATGGCTGTATAAACTTTTTTTATTGAAAAGCCCGGTTCTTTTTTAGTGAACGGTGATGAAGAAGACATGATATTAATCGTAATAAATATCGCGGATAAAACCAATGTGACAGAAAATAAGATGATATAGAATGACCATCTGGCATTATTATTGGTTAAAAAATTTTTGGCTGCCATAAAATATTTCCCTCCTGATTATTCTTTCTATTTAAATTATCGGATTGAATAATTTGGAAATTTATATGATGGAAATCAAATTTTACAGATATTTAATGTCCCTGTAATAGTAATTCAATAATTCTTCTATATAATGAATATAAGCATTGATATAGAAGCAGTACAAGGAGGGACAAAATGAAGAAAGGTATTTTTACGATTAGTTTTTTTATATTTATATTTGTTTTATTGAGTAGCAGTGCAGAAGCTAAGGCAAGGACAGAATATGGCGCCCCTCTTGGTACATATGAAGGAGATAAAGGAATTAAGATTATTAGCTTTTCAAAGAATTGGACATCTCAGGAAAAATTAAAAAGCGTTTATGACGAGCTTTTAAAAAACTTCCATGGAGAAGAAATAACATATTTATCCAATATATATATTTATCCGGATTCTCCCGATGGTGTAGCAGGAAACTATTATGAAGACTATGAGATCAATAACGAAGGTAAATATGTATATAAGAAAGGTCGTTACATAGAAATTTTTAATGGGGACCAGTACAGAGATGTATCGCAATTTGCTTGGGTATTATCCCATGAATATGGACACCATTTTACACTGTATTACTTGCTGACAAAAGAAAATAAACATTTTAATCAATGGGAACAAACAAGATATGCTAAAATCAGAGGACTAACCAATTATAAAGAAGTGGAATATTATTCCGTCAATGATACAGGCTATATTCATAAATGGGATGTGGCAGAAATTGCTGCAGAAGATTATGTGCAGTTGTTTGGCTCTCCGACAGCTAAAAAATCTACGGATTATAAAGATGTTCAGGAGAGAGTCGAACAAAATATAAAAGATTATTATTATTCTACGGACAGTTTTAACCTCTTGCCTCAGGAAAATTTATCCCTTCCATTGGCGGCGGATGTTCCAGGCCTATACTTATATTGGTTAGGACTGGCTGGTTACACCACCGTAGAACCTACACTGCCTGTAAAGCCTGTATTAACGATAAAAAAAATAGGCGAGATTATGCCGGGATATCCTCAATATGAGATTTCCTGGAATCCTATATCTGATGGGCAGAACTATGAATATACTTTGGTTTCTTATCCTGTAGAAGACAATCATTTCCCCAGGCCTGTTAAAACCGTCGTAACAGGGGAAGCAATGAAAGCTTATATTGGAAGCGCCATGAGTCGTAGTAAAAATATGAATACGTTAATCTTAGACGATCAATACCAGGGAGAATATTATTTCAGACTCTTCATAAAGAATCCTAAAGGCTTTATGTTTTCGACAGAGCCCGTAAAATTCAAATTCGAAGACAAGCCAACGAAACCTCTTTATTTGATGACAGATGTCCCTAATAATCATTGGGCAAAGGATGCGATCACAACAGTAGTAGATCATAATATTGCTAAAGGCTATGAAGATGGTTCTTTTAAGCCTGAGAACAAGGTGACAAAAGCGGAATTTATGGCGATGTTGATTAGAAGCACAGATTATAAATTAACAAAGCAAAACAATGAAAACCATTGGTTTGTAAAACAGGGGTATTTGGAAGCAGCAAGGAAATTGAAGTTAATTTCCGAAGCCGATTACGGTATGAATTATACGAAATTAAGATATGATGATCCCGTTACAAGGGATGAAATGTCGGCAATGGTGGGCAATCTTCTTAAGTATTTAGGATATACGATTCCTGTAAACCAGATAAACTTTTCAGATACGAAAGAAATTAAGCATAAAAAAGAATTAAGTATCGCTCTTCGTTATTCTATCCTAAGTGGTTATCCGGATAATACTTTTAAACCTTCCAGGCAGGTTACAAGAGCGGAAGCAGCGACAGTACTCTCTAAATTATTGAATTTAAAGAGAAGATAAATCAAATTAAATATGCTTATAAAAACTCCGAAATGTATCGGAGTTTTTATTTTAAATGTATTCGTTCAGTGATAAAATAAAATAGAATAAAATGACATGAAATAGAGGAACAAGATGATTAATATAAGAAAAGCGCATAAAAATGATATAGACATTTTAAGTATTTTATGGAATGAATTAATTTTGTTTCATAAGGGCAAAAACAATGTATTCCCTGTATCTAAGGACTGGAGAAAACTTAAAGCAAAAGAATTGGAATGGATTCTTGAAAGCAAACAGGTCGTTGTTTATATCGTAGAAGTGGATACAAAAATTGTGGGGTATATTAAGGGAAGTATACGGAAAGTCCCCCCATTATACGATATAAGAAATGAAGGGAAAATAGAGGAAATATATATTATGCCGGAATATAGAGGAAGAGGATTGGCAACCCAGCTTGTGAATCATATTATAGAAGACTTTAAGAGTAAGGAAGTGGATTACATCGATATACATGTGGATTATGATAATGAAATAGGGCAGAAGTTTTGGGAGAGTCTGGGGTTTAATATCATTTCAGTGCATAGAAGGTATAAAATAGGAGGGGGAAAAAGAGATGAATTTTCCGTGGAATAAAAAGAAGTCTGACTTGAGTTTAGAAATGCTTCGGCAAAGTCGTGTTCCAATTCTAATCTTAGATAAGGTTTGGCATAATATTTTCCCTCCCGAAAAGAAAACAAAAATCATTCTTCAACTGGAAGAAGAATTAAATAGTTTGCTTAAGCAGCGGGGGCAGCTTAACAATGATTTAAAAGATTACTTAAAGTTAAAGAAAAAGTTAATGGATGGAATACTTGAACTTACCACAGAAGTCTTTACAAATGAAAATGAATCGGCTAAAAAAGAGATGGAAAAAAATCAAAAGTATATCTTAGAGATTAATGAAAAACTGGAAGAAATACAAAACAGACTGAAAACTATTCCTGATGAAATCCAAGAAGTTAACGGAAGACTTCTCGAAGAAAGTGTTAAAATATGCTATGGAGAGATGAAAGAACACCAAAAAGCTTTAGAGGAATTAAATGACTGGATCGAAACAACAAGAGAACTTTTAAAAACCAAATTGGAGGAAAAAACAATACGGGAAGAAAAAGCAGCTCAAATTTATTCTTACTTACATGATTTAGTAGGACCGGATTTTATTAATTATTTGGATAAGCATTATTGGCGGTGAGAATGTGGTTATAGGAATAGGTACTGATATCATAGAAATAAAAAGAATAGAAGAAGCCGTTAAGAAAAATGAGAGATTTTTAAAAAAGTATTTTACACAGCAAGAACAAAGATTTTTTGAAAAGAGAAAGAATAATTTTAACACGATAGCAGCTACTTTTGCTGCAAAAGAAGCCGTTGCGAAAGCATTGGGAACAGGCTTTAGAACTTTCGGATTATGTGACATAGAAATACTCCGGGACGGCAAAGGAAAGCCCTATGTGCTTACATACGGCAATGCGAAAAAATTAGCGGATGAGCTTAATATTTCTCATATTCTTATTACGATATCTCATTGTAAGGAATATGCTGTGGCTTATGCCATTGCACAGAAGGAGGAAAATTTATGAAAGTATGCAATGGGAAAGAAATGAGGCAAATCGATGAAGCTGCTATTCATAAATTAGGGATTCCAGGAATTGTATTAATGGAAAATGCAACACTTGCTGTTGTTCATGAAATCAAAAAAGATTTACAAAATATCCGTAAGCCCAGTGTTGCTATTTTTTGTGGTCAGGGCAATAACGGAGGAGACGGACTAGGTGTGGCAAGACATCTTTACAATTGTGGCATGGATGTAACCGTAATATTTATAGGGGATCCTCTTTTATTAAAAGAAGATGCAAAAACCAATTTTAATATTGTAGACACATTGCAAATTCCCAAGATTATTTTAAATAAAGATTCGATTATTGATGATAACATTGTCAATTTAATTAAGAAAAGTGATTTGATTGTGGATGCGATTTTTGGAACAGGATTATCTAAGCCAATAAGTGGAATCTTTAATGATTTAATCAATTTAATTAATTTATATGGAGAATATATTCTTTCTATTGATATTCCCTCCGGACTTGATTCTGAAACAGGAGCAATCTTGGGAAATGCAATAAAAGCTCATAAAACGGTTACTTTAGCACTGCCTAAGAGCGGACTTTATTTATATCCTGGAACAGAGTATGTTGGAGAATTGATCATTGCAGACATAGGCATTCCCAAAGAAATCATAGATTGTGCTCAGTTAAAGATGAATATCTTAATGGATGAAGAAGTAGGCAGTTTCATTCCATCCAGGTTTCCAAGAAGCAATAAAGGAACTTATGGAAGAGTTCAAGTCCTCGCCGGTTCTAAGGGTATGACAGGTGCAGCAGCGTTAACATGCACAGGGGCATTTAAAATAGGGGCAGGTTTGGTAAGTTTAGGCATTCCCAGAAGTATCAATGATATTTTACAAACAAAATTGACCGAAGTCATTACCATACCTATTCGCGAAAAAGATGGGAAATTATGCAGGGAAAGTTTCGAAGATATTAAACCGTATCTTGAGAAAGCCACAGTAATAGCAGTAGGACCAGGAATAGGCCAAGGACCTCAAATCATAGAATTTATGGAGCTCCTTATTAAAAATATAAGAATTCCTTTAGTAGTAGATGCGGATGGCATCAATGCGATTGCTAAGAATATAGAGATGTTAAGAAATTTAAAGGTACCTGTCGTATTAACGCCCCATCCCGGAGAGATGGGAAGATTGATTCATAAAAGTACAGAAGAAGTTCTAGCCAATCCTATTGGTATAGTAAGAGAATTTTGCCATAAATGGAATGTCATACTGGTATTAAAGGACGCAAAGACTATAATAGGAGATCCGGATGGACAAATCTATATTAATACGACTGGAAATCCCGGTATGGCAACAGCGGGTTCAGGAGATGTATTAACAGGTATCATTGCAGGACTTATTGGACAGGGGTTAAATCCTTATAAAGCAGCAGTACTTGGTGCATTTATTCATGGAAAGGCAGGTGATTTGGCAGCTTCTGAATTAGGACAGCATGGTATGTTGGCAGGAGACATTTGCAATTATGTACCAAAAGCAATGAAGCTCTATTACCAATCACATTAAGGAGGAAAAAAATGACGGCAAAAGATATCATGCAGACCAATGTTTTGCATATCAAAAAAGATATGTTGGTAAGAGATATTGCAAAGTTATTATTAGAGAATAAGATTAGCGGTGTTCCTGTTTTGGATGACGATGGAAAAGTAATTGGAGTTGTTACGGAAAACGATTTAATCATTAAAGATAAAGAGCCTAGTTTTCCGTCATATATTGGAATTTTAGGGAGTATAATATTTCTAGAAGGGGTAAAACGTTATGATGAGGAATTGAGAAAATTAGCGGCAATGACTGCAGAAGAAATAATGACCAAAAAGGTTTATACGATTAAAGAGGACACCCCCGTTGAAGAGATTGCTTCCATTATGGTGGAAAAGGGGGTCAATCGTGTACCGGTAGTTGATGAAGAAGGAATTTTGGTTGGAATCGTAAGCAGGGCTGATATGTTAAAAACCATCTTGTAGTCAATCTAGGGGGGATTTAGTGAAGAAATCGGGTGTTGTCTTTTTGGTATTGATCTATATTGCGACTTGCATGTTTTTTTCTGCTTGTTCAACGAAAAAAAAACCAAAATCACCCATAGAAAAAATTCATGAAAAACTAACGACAATGGAGAGTTATGCATGTATTGCGGATTTAACCTATATTTCAAATAAAGGTAAAAATACATACAAGACAAAGCAATATTATAAAATGAGCGGTGAATATAGAGTGGAAATCACTGCGCCTGAACAGGTAAAAGGGCTAGTTACTGTATTTGATGGAAAAAAAGTTATGCAGTATAATCCACGAATTCTTGGAGAAGCGGTGAATGAAATACCCCAATCGAAAAATACCTATGAAATATTTTTAGGAACGTTTTTAAAGAACTATCTTCAATCCGAAGATGTCACCTTAGAAGTTTTTAATAACAATAATGAAGAATATACTGTACTGGAAGCAGTTATACCGGAAGGCGGGAAATACCTTGCCACAGAGAAATTATGGGTTTCAAATAAGACTTTGAACCCGGCTAAATTGGTAATATATGACACCGAAGGAAAAGAAAGAATTATTGTTAAATATGGAGAATTTAAGTATAATGTTACTTTAGATGATTCGATCTTTCAATTGAAACCATCAAAGCAGAAAGAGTGAAGAGTTTTAGGGAGGCGCACAAATGACGCAAGAGTACTACCGTGTGATTGCAGAGATTAACTTAGATGCAATTGCATATAACATACATCAGATTAAAAGTCAAATTTCAAAGGATACAGAAATTATGGCCGTTGTTAAAGCGGATGCCTACGGCCATGGAGCTATTGAAGTGAGTAGAATTCTTATAGAAAATGGCGTACAGAGATTGGCTGTTGCTATTTTAGATGAGGGAAAGCAGTTAAGAAAAAATAATATTCAGGTGCCAATACTGATTTTAGGATATACCTCACTGGAACAAGCGGATGAAATCGTATTTTATGATTTTATTCAGACGGTATTTTCCTATGACATGGCAAAAGCTATTTCGGATGCAGCAGTAAGACAAAATAAAACTGCTGCTGTTCATATAAAAATCGATACAGGAATGGGCAGAATAGGGTTACAACCTAATCAGGATTCGGTTTATTTGATTAAAGAGATAAGTAGATTGCCTAATCTTCAAATTGAAGGAATTTTTACTCATTTTTCTTCTGCAGATGAAAAAGATCCTTCTTTTACTGAATTACAGTTTAGTCGTTTTACTTCTTTTATAAGCCAGTTGGAAAAAGAAGATATTTATATACCTGTTAAACATTGCTCCAACAGCGCTGGATTCATAGGTTATAAAAATATGCATATGGATTTAATTCGCCCAGGGATTATTTTATATGGATTGTATCCTTCAGAAGAAGTCAAAAAAGAAATTGTCCATTTAAAACCTGCAATGACTTTAAAGTCTCAGGTAGTCTTTATAAAAGAAGTAGAAGAAAATGTTCCTATAAGTTACAGTCGAAAATTTATAACCAGGAGAAAAACTAAGGTTGCAACCATCCCAGTAGGCTATGCAGATGGTTATTCAAGACAGCTGTCAAACAAAGGAAGAGTATTAATCAGAGGACAATATGCCCCGATCATAGGGAATATTTGTATGGATCAATTTATGGTGGATGTAACGGATATCCCTGATGTAGGGGTAGGAGATGAAGTGGTTTTAATGGGTAGTCAGGGCGAAGAAACGATTGGAGCGGAAGAAATTGCAAGGCATATTGGAACAATCAATTATGAAGTCATCTGTATGGTAGGCAAGAGAATTCCAAGAGTTTATAAAGAACATGAAGAGATTATAAAGAAGATGAATTATGTGAACGAATTGGATGAAAATATCAATATACAAAATATGCTTTATAGAGATGAAAAATTTGCATAAAAACTAATTCATTGGTAAAAATATGAGATGGATGTGACAATAATATATTATTTTTTATGCAAATAAAGATCTTCCGATTGAGTGAAAATAGAAACTCTGGATTAGGGAGTGATTTGCAATGGCTAAGAAAAGTAAAGTTCTAAATATTAAAAATGCCTCTAATTTGGATGAATGGGTAGAAAAAACATCTCGCAATCCCAAGAAACAGATACGGGACACTATGATTAGAGGATATCAGGAAATGGCTGAGATTAATTTAAAGTTGTCAGAATTCTGTTTCGAAGCTGAAAGAGAGGTTGAGCAGTTTTTTGAACAAATAGCGGAGTGTGAGTGATGTGGTTGTTAAACGAGGAGATGTATTTTATGCTGATTTAAGCCCTGTTATCGGATCTGAACAAGGAGGTGTTCGCCCAGTACTCATTGTACAAAATGATATAGGCAATAAATATAGTCCTACTGTTATATGTGCTGCCATTACATCTCAGATCAATAAGGCTAAATTACCAACTCATATTGAGGTGGACGCGGCCTCATATGAGTTGGTTAAAGATTCTGTAGTTTTATTAGAACAAATAAGAACGATTGATAAAAAGAGATTAAAAGAAAAGATATGTCATCTAGATAAAGAGCTTATGAAAAAAGTGGATAAAGGTTTAGCCATAAGTTTTGGATTGTAATACATAGAAGAAGGAATAACCCTCCCAAGCGGGAGGGTTATTCTTTTGTCGTAAATCCTCCTTCTTCCTAATACCAAATTTTGTCACATTTTCTCAGTTATTTTAATATATTAATTATTGAAACGGCTTAAATTAAGGAGGTCGACGGGATGACACAAATTGTTGAGCTTAAATCTGTTGTTAAAAATTATCATAGTCCTTTGGGAGAAACGAAAGCGCTGGACAATCTAAGTCTTTCTATCAATGAAGGTGAATTTATAAGTATTATAGGTCCCAGTGGATGCGGTAAATCTACGATTCTTTCTCTTATTGCAGGACTTATTGAGCCCTCCTCAGGAGAAATTCTTGTTTTTGGGAAAAATGCGAAAGAAGTCACTTCAAAAGTCGGTTATATGCTTCAAAAGGACCATCTCTTTGAATGGCGCACCATTCTTAGAAATGTATACTTAGGTCTTGAAATTCAAAATAAATTAACTGAGGAAAATAAAGCGTATGTTAATCATCTTCTGGATACCTACGGATTAGGAGAGTTTAAAAACCATTTTCCTTCAGAATTATCCGGAGGGATGAGGCAAAGGGCTGCTTTAATCAGAACTCTGGCAGTAAAACCGGATATTCTTCTTCTTGACGAGCCTTTTTCAGCATTGGACTATCAGACAAGGTTATCTGTGGCGGATGAAATAGGAGGTATTATCAAGAAAGAAAATAAAACGGCGATTCTTGTCAGCCATGATATATCGGAAGCCATCAGTATGGCGGATAAAGTAGTCGTATTAACACAAAGACCAGCTAAAATTAAAGCCATCCATGACATTAAGTTATCCGTTGAGGATAGGACTCCTCTTAAATCCAGAGAAGCTCCTGAATTCAGAGAATACTTTAACCTCTTGTGGAAGGAGTTGAAATCCGATGAAGCATAGCAATCATTATATTTCTGAGGAGCATCAAAAATATCTCTGCCAGGTAAAAAAGACAGAGATTGCTGTTAAAATCATGCAAATTATTATATTACTTAGCTTGATTCTTTTTTGGGAGGTAGCGGCGCGGCTTAGATGGATTGATCCCTTTATTTTTAGTCAGCCAACGAAAATCTTTTCGACCGCATGGGAAATGATATTGGATGGAAGTCTATTTATTCATACAGGAATTAGTTTAGCTGAAACGGTGATAGGTTTTCTTTTAAGCACCCTTCTTGGTACCGCCATAGCGATTTTATTATGGTGGAATCATTTTATATTAAAGGTAGCGGATCCTTATCTTGTCGTTATTAACAGCCTTCCAAAAACTGCATTGGCTCCTATTTTGATTGTCTGGATGGGAAATAATATGAAATCCATTCTTTTTACAGCTATATTAATGTCTATTGTAGTAACCACTTTGACCGTTTTAAATGGCTTTTTGGAAGTAGATCAGGATAAAATAAAACTCATAGAAACTTTTGGAGGAAGTAAAAAAGATATATTAACCAAAGTAATGCTTCCTGCCAATGTTCCTACAATTATCAATGCATTAAAAGTGAATGTAGGCTTATCTCTGGTTGGTGTTATGGTAGGAGAGTTTTTAGTAGCTCAGGCAGGATTAGGCTATCTTATTATTTATGGAAGCCAAATTTTTAAACTGGATTGGGTAATGCTAAGTATTGTTATTCTGGGACTACTGGCGGCTTTACTGTATAAATGTGTTATGCTTTTAGAAAAGCGATTTTTAAAATGGAGAGAATAATCTTTATTCCATCTGATTCACTAAATTGTGAATCCATTTTTTTGAGAATAATCGATAAATCCCAAAGATAGCTTTAACAAATTCTTCAGTGCATACCAATGCAAATACCCAATAAATAGGCAGCTTCCAGAACAATCCGCCAATAAAGGCAAAAGGAACCCCTATAAGCCATACCCCACCGGCATCCAGTATAAATCCAAAGGTTGTATCCCCGCCGCTTCGTAGTATTCCGACGATTGTAAATAAATTAAATACTTTGACAGGAATGAAACAGGCAAATATCGTTATAATTCTGGTAGCGTCCATATATACTTCATTTGATACATTGAAAATGGATAAAATAAGCGGTGCCACTAAGATAACGGATATTCCTATGAAAATTCCTAAGACAGGTCCCAGCACTGCAAATCGCTTTGCATAAGCGAAGGCTCTTTCTTCATTTTCAGCACCGATTTCATTTCCAAGCATCACAGCACAGGCGCTGCTTAATCCAAAGAAAATTACCATAGCGATTTGTTCTACATTGCTGGAGATACTAATGGATACCACAGCTTCTTTGCCCATTCTGCCGTAAGCGATGGAATACATGGTAGTGCCCAGTGCCCAAATAAATTCATTTAAAATCACAAAGATGGTTGTTTTATAGAATCTTTTAACGAATTCAAAAGAAATATCTAACATTTCGTTTAGGGATGCTGCAAGGGAAGATTGTTTTTTATATATAATCCATATAAATAATCCAACTTCAATGAATCTGGCGATTACTGTAGCAATAGCCGCCCCTTTAACCCCCATAGGACTAAAACCAAAATGTCCAAAGATAAAAATCCAGTTTAACAGGGTATTTGAACCAAGAGAAATCATACTGATAAGCATTGGAATAACGGCTTCCCCTGTACTTCTTAGTAAGATAGAATATGAAAAAGTAACAGCAGTGACTAAGTAGCTTAGTGCAACTATTCTTAAATAGTCACTTCCAAGCCTAATAACTTCTGCATCCTTTGCAAAAATATACATTAATTGGTTTGGGAAGAATATGGCTCCTATGGAAAATACAATAGCAGCAATTCCACCTGATAGCAGACATATTCCCAATATCTTTCTGATCCCCTTTACATCCTTTTTACTCCAAAATTGTGCCGTAAAGCTGGAACCTCCGCTGTTGATACCAAAAAGCATCAAGGTAAATAAGAAAAATATTTTATTCGCCTGGGCAACTGCTGCAATAGGTGCTTCTCC
The DNA here is from genome assembly GCA_012521175.1 of Candidatus Epulonipiscium sp. Taxonomy (GTDB): domain Bacteria; phylum Bacillota; class Clostridia; order Lachnospirales; family Defluviitaleaceae; genus Defluviitalea. Next base: position 1,811 of record JAAYMW010000154.1, on the reverse strand, counting down.
CAATTTTCCAATCATAAGGGTATCCACCATATTTAAAGAAGACGATATGAAGTTTTGCATGGCAATTGGCAATGCCAGTGAAAATAAAGTTTTATAGAATTTTTTATCAATTGTTATTGGTTTCATGTTCTTTACTCTTTCTATTTAGTGTTTGATAACATATTATATATGAAAAAATAAAAAATAAAAAGTAGAAGGTTAAAAAATATACTGTAACAATAAACTTATTTTTGTTTTTAACGTATATTTGTATAAATCAGTCAAATAATAAAGTATGAAATGGGAGGGCTTAATATGCAGAAGAAACTCTATAAATCAAGAACTGATAGAAAAATTAGTGGTGTATGCGGAGGATTGGCTCAATATTTTAATATGGACTCAACCCTGGTGCGAATCTTATGGATTTTATTTATTTTTCTCGGATTTAGTGGTGTTTTGGCATATGTTATTTGTGCTTTAATCATCCCCGATGAACCTTATGAGGATTATTATTACGATAACGGCAATCATAATTAATTTAAAAAAAAGCCAATACTTTTTTAGATGGTATTGGCTTTTTTATATTCCTATACATTTTCTGCAATATAGTAAATTAGCTGTTCTGAATCATCCCAGCCAAGACAAGGATCTGTTATAGATTTACCGTAAACCTTTTCATCTGGTTTTTGATTTCCCTCAACGATATAGCTTTCGATCATAAGGCCTCGAACCATATCTTTTAAAATTGTAGAATGTTTTCGGCTGTACAATATTTCTTTTACGATACGAGGCTGTTCTTTATATTTTTTCATAGAATTTGCATGATTGGTATCTACGATAATAGTGGGATTTAGCAAACCCCGTTCTTCATATTCACTTGCTAAGTACATCATATCCTCATAGTGATAGTTAGGAATATTCGTACCATAATGATTGACAGCTCCTCTTAAAATTGCATGGGCAAGAGGATTCCCAGTCGTTTTTACTTCCCATCCCTGATAAAGAAAGGTATGGCCATGTTGAGCGGCGTGGATAGAATTGAGCATTACAGAGATATCTCCGCTGGTTGGGTTTTTCATGCCCACAGGAACATCCATGCCACTGACGGTTAAACGATGCTGTTGGTCTTCTACGGAACGGGCACCTATGGCAACATAGCTTAATACGTCTTCAAGATACGTATAATTTTCAGGGTATAGCATTTCATCCGCAGGTGTAAGATGGGATTCGCTGATGGCACGAATGTGCATTCTTCTAATTGCTTTTAAGCCTTCCAGAATGTTTGGCTTTTCTGTAGGGTCTGGTTGATGAAGCATTCCTTTATAGCCCTCTCCAGTTGTTCTGGGCTTATTTGTGTATATTCTGGGGATAATAATGATTTTCTCTTTAACTTTTTCCTGTACTTTGGCAAGTCGATTGACATAATCGCAAACAGCATCTTCATCATGAGCAGAACAAGGGCCGATAATCAGAAGAAATTGATCTGATTTTTTCTCTATTACAGCTTTTATTTGAGCATCTCTTTTTTGTTTAATCAAAGCTAAATCATTGGAGAAAGGAATTTCATTGATAATCTCTTCTGTCGAGGGAATTTTTCGAAGGTATTTAAAACTCATTTTTAAGCTCCTTTCTACAATAATAAAATAATAAATTTCAGAACATTGTATACCCTTTTAATATCCATGTCAATAAACAAATAGGTATAGCAGAGATTTCGCATCTAATTTCCAGTAAAGCTTTTTTCTTTATAGGAAATTAGATTTTTTCTATTTTATTGAAATTTTGGAAGAGAAAAAGGCCGTAGGCCATGTATATAGATACACCTTCCCCCT
>JAAYMW010000153.1 GCA_012521175.1 Candidatus Epulonipiscium sp. | reverse complement strand
GGGTAATGATAATCACCGTTTTTTTATACTCTTTATTGAATTTGCGCAGCAACTTTAATACCTGAAGTCCTGTTGTGATATCCAAGGCACCCGTAGGTTCGTCACACAGAAGAATCTCAGGATTTTTTGCAATCGCCCTGGCTAAAGAGACCCTTTGTTGTTGACCTCCCGACATTTGAGCCGGAAAATGATCGGCTCTCTCCTCTAAGCCAACCTCCCTTAAGACATCTTCCACCTTAAGTGGATTTTGAGCAATTTCTACGGATAATTTAACATTCTCATAGGCCGTTAAATTAGGCATCAGGTTATAAAACTGAAAAACAAATCCAACGACATTTCTTCTATAAAGGGTGAGTTCTTTTTCTGAGGCACCATGGAGACTTTGATTTTTATAATACAACTCACCTGAAGTAATGGTATCCATACCTCCAATTAAATTGAGCATCGTACTTTTCCCCGAGCCACTAGGGCCAAGGACAACAATAAACTCTCCCTCATAGATTTCAAAACTGGCGTCTTTTAAGGCTTCCACCATTACTTCTCCCATTTGATACACTTTTCTTAAGTTTTTTGCTCTTAATAATAAACCCATTTTGACACCTCCCATCAAATCACGTTTGTATTGTTTGTCTATCTATACCGTCGAGTGACTAACTACATTAATATGGTCAAAAAAAAGTACTATTATATTAAAGCATTGCCAATCCTTAAAATTATGAAATATAAGAACTAAATATTTCATAATTTAATAATATACCTCCTCATTGCATATGTCAATATATTTATGAAATATCGAGTTGATTTATTTCATAATTTCTATTATGCTATTAATGAGGTGACTACAATGAATGGTTTTGAACTGCGTAAACAAAAAAAAATGGACAGTATTCTCCGTGCAGCAAAAGAATTATTTAGCCAAAAAGGTATTAAAGCTGTAACAATTGCTGAAATAGCCAAAAAAGCACAGGTATCCCCTGTAAGCATATATAATTTCTTTGGAAGCAAAGATAATTTAGTAAAAGAAGTTTTTTTTTCAATTATGGATGAGCAGATGAAAGACTATGAAAAATTACTGGAGAGCGATCTTTCTTTCAAAGAGAAGTTCAAAAAAATGGTTCTTATGAAATTAGATGCCGTTGAGCAGTTTGGTCCTTTGATTGTACAATCTCCCATATGGAATGAACCTTTTATTCGAAATATCATTAACCACTTTTACGACACAAGGACAATTCCTTTCATGAAAAAGTTTATTGAACAAGGTAAAAAAGAAGGAATTGTCAATCCTGATGTTTCTACAGAATCTATTATATTGTATGTAGAAATGTTTAAGTCTTTATTGGATAAGCCTATAATTTCTAAGCAACAAGCATACGATTTGATTCATCTTTCATTCTTTGGGATCTTAGGTAAAAACACGTCCATGTAATTTTCGGCACTTTCCTTTGGAAAGTGTCTTTTATTTAAAAACAATTATTTTAATAAGGTATATGGCAAACAAATGTAATGGATAAAAAATATAAAAAACATATTTATGGATCTTGATATTAAAATTTGTATGGCAATAGATCAACGGACTGCTCAATACTGCAAATCCCTGGATATGATTGGATAAAAGCGGTCTGCTTAAAAGGATGCCTGTAAATAGAGCAGAAAGCTCTCTATGATTTCTAAAATAATAAAACAAAATCATAAGAAAAATGCCCTCTACACCATAGCTAAAGTCTCCAATGGATACAATAGTAAGCAATATCATTAATATTATCCATTTCTTTTCCTTAAAAAAATAAATACACAATAATCCCATGAACAGTGTAGGGAAAATATTGAACTCATACCAGGGCAAATCAAAAGCTAAGACATAAAACGGCTGAGAGAGAATACTAAAAATCCCCAATCTTAAAGCGTATTTTTTGATGTTAGTGGTATATAAAAACCCTACTACAATACAGTAAGCAAATAAAGGAAATGAAATTCTTCCAATAATTCGCAGTACAATTTTATCTGGGAAAAATACATGTCCTATATGATCAATCAACATCGTTACGAGAGCAATGAGTTTTAAGAAGTTCGTATCTAAATTTGAACTTATTTTAGGTTCTAATGTCGTTTCATTGGTCATTTTAAATTCTCCTTTTAGTATTGATTTTAATTATGACTAAAAAGATGTTATTTTTTAAGATTTTTTGTACAATAGTAATGAGAATGTTTTTTATTTGAGAATCATTCTTGACATCTCAATTATTCTATAGTATTATTTCTATATTAGCACATGACAGCTAGTTAGTGTACTTAATCATCTTAAATCCCCCCTCTTTAAATATAAAAGCAGCTCCTTAACGGAGCTGCTTTTATGATTTAGCTGTATCTTTTTTTAACCCATTTTAAAGCCAGTGTCAATAAAAAATACAAACTTATCACAACTAACAATGTAAAGAATCTTTCTGTTCTTGTGCCGTCTGCTAAAAGTACCGGTCCTAAGCCAAATAAAGTCACTACTATAAATCTAGCTCTCTTTTCTTTTTTAAAAACCTCCCTTTGAAGCAATGCATTTTCTTCAGAATTATCTTTTATCATTTCACAACCAGATCTATATATCATATTACGAATTTTATGAACGGACTGTTTTAAGTTTGTAGCAATTTTCAAAAAATAATTTGAGTTTAACAATTAAAGCAGAGAAATTTCCTATATAATAAAAAAGTTGTGCACAAAGGGAGAAATTTATCTCGCCTTTATCCACAACTTATAAACAGGTTGTTCTTATTTTGCTGCTTCTTCAATTGCAACAGCTACTGCAACGGTAGCCCCAACCATTGGATTGTTCCCCATTCCGATAAGTCCCATCATTTCTACATGGGCTGGTACGGAGGATGATCCTGCAAACTGAGCATCAGAATGCATTCTTCCCATTGTATCGGTCATACCATAGGAACCTGGTCCTGCTGCCATGTTGTCTGGATGTAGTGTTCTTCCTGTACCACCACCGGATGCAACAGAGAAGTATTTTTTGCCAAGTTCTGTACATTCTTTTTTGTAAGTTCCTGCAACAGGATGTTGGAATCTTGTTGGGTTTGTAGAGTTTCCTGTAATGGATACATCTACACCTTCATGATGCATGATTGCAACACCTTCTCTAACATCATCTGCACCGTAACATCTTACTTTTGAACGTTCACCATTAGAGTAAGCGATTTCTTTTACGATATTAAGCTTTCCAGTGTGGTAATCAAAAGTAGTTTGAACATATGTAAATCCGTTGATTCTTGAAATAATCTGAGCTGCATCTTTTCCAAGTCCGTTTAAGATAACTCTTAAAGGTTCTTTTCTAACTTTGTTTGCTGATTTAGCAATACCAATAGCGCCTTCAGCAGCTGCAAAGGATTCATGCCCTGCAAGGAATGCAAAACATTTTGTATCTTCGTTAAGAAGCATTGCGCCAAGGTTTCCGTGTCCAAGGCCTACTTTTCTGTCATCAGCAACAGAACCTGGAATACAGAAAGCTTGAAGACCTTCACCTATTGCTTTAGCAGCTTCAGATGCAGTAGTGCATCCTTTTTTAATTGCAATCGCTGCACCAACGATATATGCCCAACATGCGTTTTCAAAGCAAATGGGTTGAATGTCTTTTACGATTTTGTAAACGTCAATGCCTTTTTCATCACAAATCTTTTTAGCATCTTCGATAGAAGCTATTCCATATGTATTTAAAACAGAATTAATCTGATTGATTCTTCTTTCATAACCTTCAAATAATGCCATTTTCTCATCCTCCTAATCTATTATTCTTCTCTTGGGTCGATTACTTTTACAGCTTCAGCAAATCTTCCGTATGTTCCTGTAGCTTTCTTGATTGCTTCAGCAGGATCAGTACCTTTTTTAATCATTTCCATCATTTTACCAAGATGAATGAATTCATAGCCAATGATTTCCCCATTTTCATCTAATCCTGTTCTTGTAACGTAACCTTCTGCCATTTCTAAGTATCTTGGGCCTTTAGCTACAGTGCTGTACATTGTACCTACCTGGCTTCTAAGCCCTTTTCCTAAGTCTTCAAGTCCTGCTCCTACTGGAAGTCCACCTTCAGAGAAAGCAGTTTGGCTTCTGCCGTATACGATTTGAAGGAATAATTCTCTCATTGCAGTATTAATGGCATCACAAACTAAGTCTGTATTAAGCGCTTCTAGGATTGTTTTTCCAGCTAAAATTTCTGCAGCCATAGCAGCAGAGTGAGTCATTCCAGAACATCCTATGGTTTCTACTAATGCTTCTTGAATAACGCCATCTTTAACATTAAGAGTTAACTTACATGCGCCTTGTTGAGGTGCACACCAGCCTACTCCATGAGTTAACCCGGAAATATCCTTTATTTCTTTTGCCTTTGTCCATTGTCCTTCTTGTGGTATAGGTGCTGGGCCGTGGTTAGGTCCTTTAGCTACACAAGTCATTCTTTCAACTTCATGTGTATAATTCATTCTAATCCCCTTCCTCTTTAAATATAAATTTTCTTAATTGGTAATAATCCTATGAATGATTAAATCTATTATCCCCACAGGGTATTATACCATGAATGTCGTATTCGTTCTATTTTAAAATGAAATTTTTTGTTAACTTTTATACACACTTGTTTTTTTATTATATATTTTGTTGAATATGCTAAACTACTGTCTATTCCTAAAGAAACTGTTTAAACATCATGGATATCTGTGCTTTATAAGGCCTTTCTTATATATTGGAAATATGATATACTGTCAAAAATAAAAGTTATTAAAGAGGTGAGAATATGTCTTTTAAGAAAATAGATTTAGAGGACAAAACCAGGTCAGAGGACAGATTATCCGTAATGGTCTACGGCTATGATGAGAATGAAATCAAAATATTAAAAGCCTATTGCGATAAACACTCTATTGACCATTTCATCCTTGTCAATGATACAATGATTGATATGTCCTTAGAGGATATACTTCAGCAAGATAAAATAGAAGGGACTTCTTCTAATTTAATTCCGGCAAAGGCAATCATTATGAATGGTTTTTCAGGAAGCGACTTGCAAATGTTTTTAAAAGGGTTTAAAGATACCGGTCTAGAACGTCCTATATTTGCTACCGTAACCCCTGTCTCAAAAAAATGGTCTTTTAAAATACTCCTTACTGAACTGATCAAAGAACATGAAATAATGAAAAACACAAGATAGAGTTTCGCTTACGAAACTCTTTGGGCCGAGCCCAGTCGGCAAAGCCGACAAAATACAATATGAGCGAGTCTGCAATACAAAAGGAGTGGCAAATGCCACTCCTTTTATTGAACCGGTTCTCCATTATTCCACATACCCTTGAAAATAATATTTCCTTTTTCGTCATATTTAATACCTTCTCCATGGGGAAGACCATAGGCAAATTCGCCTTTATACATGATTTGCCCATTTTCATAGTATTCTATACCTTTTCCATGGGAGCAATCCTCTTTCATTTCTCCTTCATAATGAAGTTTTCCGCTTTCATAGTAGCCTCTTCCTTTTCCGGTAGCTCTTCCGTCTACAAATTCTCCCATGTACATAGTTTTCCCATTTTCATAATATATTTTCCCTCTCCTGTCAAACACTCCATCCTTCCAATAACCTGTATAAAAAACTCTTCCATTCGAATAATAGGAATCCCCTTTACCGGAAGGCAATCCATTTTCTACTTCTCCTTCATAAACTTTTTTACCTTTGGTATCATAAAAAATCCCTTTGCCTGATATTGTTCCGTCTTTAAAAGTCCCTTCATACATAATTTTCCCGTCTTTATAGTATCTAACACCTTGTCCATGAGGTTTTCCATTTTCCATAAATCCCTCATAGGCTAAGGAACCATCCTCATAATACAACCTTTTCTTCCCTAAAATCATATTGGATTGGTCTTTTGGATCCAATGCCTCAATGCTTTTTATACTCATATCGTAAATTTTAAAACCATCATCAGTTAATTTTAAAATATATTCGAAGGTATTTCTTCTGTCTATGTACTCCTCATTGCCATGGGACTTTACTGTGATATCCACTTCAACAATGACATCCTCTTCCTGTTTATCACTAAATCTTATATGCTCGATTTCATAAACTAAATCATAGGAAGACAAAATACGGAAAGTTTCCTTTAAGTCGGAATAATGCATAACATAAATTGGACTTTTTTTATGGAACAATGTAATATAATCTTCTGAATCATGCTTTTCTATCGCTTCAATTAAATTTCCCAAGACTTTCTTTACTTCATTTTGCTCTGTTAAAGAGATTTCTTTCTCTTTGTTCTCTTGTGCATAAACAGGGTTCAACATATACATACTCATAATAAACATAATGAGCACAAGAAAACTTACTCTACTGAGCCTTTTCATATTTACACTCCTTTTTAATGATATACCTTGATTTTAACCATCACTTCTCTGTCTTATTACTTCATACATCAGTATCCCTGCTGCCATTGCAGCGTTAAGAGATTCAGCTTTTCCTAACATAGGAATCTTGACTAATAAATCCGTTTGTTTGGCAGTAGAATCTTTAATGCCATTGGCTTCATTGCCTATAAGCAAAGCAATATTTTTTCTTAAATCACATTGGTAGGGATATTTTTCGCCCTTTAAATGAGCAGATAAAATAGAAATGTTTCTTTTCTTTAACTCTCCTATAAGAACATTAATATCTATATCTGTCAAAATTGGAAGATGAAAAATCGAACCCATGGTGGAGCGAATCACTTTTGGATTATATAAGTCAACACTCCCCTTCGTTAGAAAAATTCCATCGGCTCCCAAAGCATCCCCAGTTCTGATGATGGTTCCTAAGTTTCCGGGGTCCTGAAGATCTTCTAAGATAATATAGAAGCCATTTTTAACAGACAAAGCTTCTTCCAGGGAAAATGTCTTTTGCTTACAGATTGCCAAAATGCCCTGTGGAGTCATCGTATCTGAAACAGCCTTAAAGATTTTATCACTTACTTCCATCATTCCATTTTCAGAAAGATTCCTATGTAGTGAAATTTGATCTATGAAAGATGGATTTTCTTTTTTGAAGGAAGCAGCAACAAAAATAGATTCTATCTCCCAGTCCTCCGGTACTTCCTCCACTAATTTTATGCCTTCTACTATAAAAACACCTTCCTTATTTCTTTGCTTTTTATTTTTTTGTAATGCTATCAATCTTTTGATATGCTTGTTCTGCATACTTTCAATCATAGGTTCACTTCTTTCACTTCATATTCTCTAAGTTATACTATGCTTATGTGTATTATCAACTTTATTTCATAAATTTAATCCTTTCTTTTGTAATATTTTCTTAACAATTATACCACAATATAATTATTACGCAAACGAAAGAGTATTTTCTCTGTTGACAGGCAAACAAACATTTGGTACTATTATTCTCATAAGATAATTATTATTACTTGATACAGATAATTATTTTATCCGTAGGAGTGTGAAAAGATGTATCAATCAGTAAAAATATTGGACAACTTATATTGGGTTGGCGCTCTGGATCCCGACCTTAGGATATTCGATATTATCATGGAATCCAAATATGGAACAACTTATAATTCCTATATATTAAAAGGAAGTGAAAAAACGGTATTATTTGAAACAGCCAAAGATAAATTTTCAGATCAATTCATTGATAGGATTAAAGATGTTATCGATATCGAAGAAATTGACTATATTGTCGTTAATCATACTGAACCGGATCATGCAGGTTCTGTTGCCGTTTTATTGGATTATTGCCCCAACGCAACCATCGTAGGAACTGGCCCTGCCCTAAGATTTTTAAAAGAAATAGCCAATCGTCCTTTTAATGCCCTGCCTGTATCCGATGGAGACACTCTAAATATAGGAGACAGAACCATTCGGTTCATCATGACACCTTTCCTGCACTGGCCTGATACAATGTATTCCTATGTTGAAGAAGACAAAGTATTAATCACCTGTGATTCCTTTGGCGCTCACTACTGCGACGAAAGAGTATTTAATGATGTAATGGAAAAGGAAAAAGAAGCAGATATCTTAGATGCTTATAAATATTATTTTGATATGATTATGGGGCCTTTTAAACCCTATGTAACTCAAGCTTTAAATAAAATTAAAGATCTGGATATCAAAATTATATGCCCCGGTCACGGTTTGGTCTTAAGAAGTGAAATACAAAAATATATGGATTTGTATAAAGAATGGTCCAATGTAAAAGAAAGAGAAAAACCCTGTGTTGTCATTGCTTATGTTTCAGCTTACGGATATACCAAAAAAATGGCTGAAGAAATTGCCAAAGGCATTTCTTCAGCAGGGAAGCTAGATGTCTTGTTGTTCGATATGGTTGATGACGACGCTTCAAAAGTTATGGAAGAAATTCAAACTGCAAAAGGAATACTGTTTGGTTCCCCTACTATTGTCGGTGATGCCCTTCCTCCCATTTGGAATCTTCTTATTTCCTTAAACCCTGTGATTCATAAAGGTAAACTTGCCGGAGCGTTTGGTTCTTACGGTTGGAGCGGCGAAGCCGTATCCAATATAGAAGGGCGCCTGAAACAATTAAGATTTAAAATCCCTGTACCAGGACTTAAAATCAACTTCAACCCCTCAGAGGAACAATTAAAACAAGCCTATGAATTCGGTCAAAAATTCGGCCAGGCCGTATTAAAAGAATAAGATGACGCCTACGTCACACTTGTAAAACAAGAAAGCTTGCTCTCTTACAAGCACGACAAACTTTATTGCTTCAAAATAAAACCCTGCAGATGCAGGGCTTTATTTTGAAATTTTTATAAGTATATTATTGTTTAATAAGTGATGAAACATGTCAACAATTGGTCCAAGAACTAAAGTACATATAATTGTCCCTATACCGATTTCTCCCCCCAATATCAGAGCTAAAACGACGCATACGACATCCAGTGTAATTTTGGCTCTTCGAATAGAAATCCCTCTCTCATTACACGCTGCAATCATATCATCTGTAGGATTAGTCGGCAGTCCTGAGAGCATATAGGAGGCAACGCCAAAACCAACTAAAAGAATCCCTGATAGCAATATCAGTATAGAGCTTATGAAATTTGTACCTTGAATACCTGCACAAATTACTTTCCAAAAATCCGTTGCAAGACCTAAGAAAAAAGACGAAATAAATGTTGTAAACCTGGGGCTGCCTCTGCGGATAAAGCTTGTGATAAACACTACTAATAAAGCAGTTGCATAGATAGCAAGAGAAGTATTAATCCCCAGGATATCTCCTAGAGCAAAGTTTAAAGCATCATATCCCCCAGCCCCCAGATGGGCATTAATGGTCAGTACTACTCCCAGAGGCATAATAATAACACCTGCTAAATAAAGAATTAGCTGCTCTATAGTGTATCTCTTTAAGATATTCATAGATGTCTCACGCTTTCTCAATATTAAATAAAACTGAAGCAAAATCTCCTATCGCTTTAAATCGTTTTCGGTCTATAACAAGTCCCGCATACATAAGTTCACTGCCATAGTAGGTCTCTGTTTTTCCAAATCCACTTACTTTATATAACATATCCGGATTTAATCCTGCAAGCCTATATCGAAGCCAGCTTGCATTCACTTTATTAAGTCTTTGATAATATGCTGCGATGGCTTCGGTTTTGTCTTCTGATACCACCATCCAGGCGGTATCATTGCCTTCAAAAGGACTCTTTATACGGTAGAATACGCCTTGTTGGAATAGTTTTCTATACCTTTTATAGTACTTAATTTGTTCTTTTATCTGCTCTAACTCTTCATCGCTTAATTTGTTTAAATCCAACTCATACCCGAAGGCTCCAAAGTATGCTACATTGGCTCTTGTCTCTAACGGAGTAATCCTGTTTACCTGATGATTCGGTACAGCAGATACATGGGCTCCAATACTGGAAATAGGATATACAAAACTGGTACCATATTGAATTTTCATACGCTCAGCTGCATCGGTATCATCACTGCACCAGGTCTGTGGCGCAAAATAGAGCATTCCAGGATCGAATCTTGCTCCTCCGCTGGCACAGGATTCAAATAGAATATGAGGAAACT
>JAAYMW010000152.1 GCA_012521175.1 Candidatus Epulonipiscium sp. | reverse complement strand
GCTGGTTTTAATCACCAACACCAAAAATTATAGAGCCTTTTTTCATAGGAAATTCAGAAGAATTTCCTATATAACAAAAAAACCCGGTTTCCCGAGTCTTTCGCATATTACAGCTTTATACATTATTCACCATAATAATGATCGTAATCATCCAGAAAATGATATTTGACATTCCCTTTAGTATATCCAATAACTGTATTTAAATTAACATTATGAACGCTTCTAAAAATATTCATTTCAATATTTGAATTAGTCTGTCTAAACTTCTTTATTAATGCTTTCATTTCCTGACGTTTAGATCCTCCACCGCTATCTCCAAGAAGACAATTTTCTGTAAGTCTGCAGGCGCATTGGATAAATTGCAAGTTGTGGTGTCTTTTCCATGCAAGAATATCTGCTTCTTTAACTAAGTACAATGGTCTAATAAGCTCCATACCTTTAAAATTCGTACTGTGAAGTTTAGGCATCATAGTTTTAATCTGACCACTATAAAGCATACTCATTAAAATCGTCTCAATAACATCATCAAAGTGATGTCCCAAAGCGATCTTATTACATCCTAACTCCTGGGCATTTTTGTATAGATAACCCCTTCTCATCCTTGCACATAAATAGCAAGGAGAATCTGCAACCCCTGCTACGATATCATAAATATCCGTATTAAATATTTTTATCGGGATATTTAAATACTCGGCGTTTTCAATTATTCTTTGCCTGTTAATAGGGTTATATCCTGGGTCCATTACTAAAAATTCCAGGTCAAATTTCACCTTCCCATGTCTTTGTAATTCCTGCATACATTTAGCAAGGAGCATAGAATCTTTTCCTCCAGAGATGCAGACTGCTATCTTATCTCCTTCCTGAACGAGCTGATAATCGTTAATCGCCGTAATAAATCTGGACCAAATTTGCTTTCTGTATTTTTTTATGATGCTTCGCTCAATTTCTTTGTACTTTTCCATAGTCCCATCCTTACTTTACTAACTTTTTATAGCAATTCTCAAAGTATTCCAAGAAAGTTTCTATATCTTTTTCCGTGGTATGATGGCTCAAACTAATTCTTAAAGTAGACAGAGCCAATTTTCTATCCTTTGTAATCGCATAAACTGCTCTTGAGGGCGTATTGGGTGCACAACAAGCAGATTTAGTTGAAACATAGATAGCATAGTTTTCTAATTCGCTTTGAAATGCCATTGTGTTAGCCCCTTTAAGGCTGATGTTTATAATATGGGGAACAGCTTTGTCAGTACTATTGATTCTTACATTTGGATATTCTTTTAACTTTTCTTTTAATAAATTGTTTAACTGTTTTACATGATTATATCTCTCTTCCATATCAGAAGTTGCTAAAGTCAGTGCCTTTTCTAAAGCAGCTATAAGAGCCAGAGTCGGCGTACCGCTTCTAAATGGAGTGGTGCTTATTCCTCCGTGAATCAGTGGTTCAATCAGGATATTTTCTTTCTTAACCAATACTCCACATCCATGGAGTCCATAGAATTTATGGGAAGTAAATGTAGCCAAATCAACATTTTCTAATGAAACAGGAATCTTACCTATAGCTTGTGTCACATCCACATGGAAAAAACAGTGAGGATAAGCAGACAAGATTTCTCCTATATGTTGAATATTTTGCTCTATTCCCAGTTCACTGTCCACATAACCTATTGAAACCAGTATAGTATCCTCTCTTAATAATTCCTTTAAATGGTCTAAGTCAACCAACCCATTGTCCAAAATATCCACATAATCTATTTCGTAGCCTAAATTTTGTAATGTTGTAAGTGGCCCTGTAACTGAGGAATGCTCCAAATAAGTTGAAATAATATGCTTACCGTATCTTTTATAACCATTTGCAATTCCTTTGATGGCTAAATTGTTGGCTTCTGTAGCCCCTGAAGTATAAATAATTTCGCTTTCTTTAACTCCAAGATGGTCAGCGATATTTTTAGTACATAAATCTAAATAAGATTTTGCTTCCCTTCCTAATTTATGAGAGGAATTCGGATTACCTATATATGATTTTGAAACATTATAAAAAACCTGTAAAACTTCTTCACAAACAGGTGTCGTGGCAGCATAATCTAAATAAATCATCTTATTACTCCTCTTATATAATCCTATACCTTAAAATTACTATGAATCATGATACGTTTTTATATAAAATTTGTCAATATAAAATTATTTCTATATATTATATAATAAGTGTTATTATTTACTTGTTGGAAGCATAAATGTTTAACTGGTGAGTTAAGAGTTTAAGCGTTATAATAATGATTATAATGGCTTTAAACGCTCTCAATTATTTATAGAAAGGTTAATGCTATGAAACTCAACTATGATATTTACTATGGTACTTTCATAAAACGACCAAATCGATTTATTGCGCATATTAATGTATCTGGCGAAGAAATTATTTGTCATATTCCTAACACCGGCAGATTAAAAGAATTATTATATCCGGGAGCCAAGGTAATGCTTTCTTATCACCCTTCTCCCCTAAGAAAAACCAATTATGAACTTAGAATGATTCAAAAGGGAAACAGCTGGATTTCTATCGACTCTCAGCTTCCTAATGCTCTTGCTTACGAAGCCGTCTTAAACGGTGTAATTGAAGAATTAAAATCATATCCTGTAGTCAAAAAAGAAGTCTTCTATAAAAACAGCCGTTTTGACCTTCAACTTATAGGAGAAGATATTTGTTTTGTTGAGGTAAAAGGTGTTACTTTAGAAAAAGAGCACTGGAGTTATTTCCCCGATGCTCCTACGGAACGAGGCCGTAAACACATTGATGAAATGATTCACGCCGTTCAAAACGGATATCGCGGCGTAATTCTTTTTGTCGTTCAAATTGAATATGCAGAAGGCTTTAGCCCAAATACTGCTATGGATCCCGCCTTTGCACAAAAAATAAAAGAGGCTCTAGAAGCAGGAGTCGAAGTCATCGCCTATAAATGCAGTATATCTACTGACGAAGTAAAAATAGTTGAAAAAATTCCTGTTAAAATATAAGCCTGGTGATTAAGGCTTATCAATGCTCCCAGGTCTGGCTTTAATTCAATCCGATATTAACTTTATGAATACTTTTCTATTCCTAGGTCCGTCAAATTCACAAAAATATACGCTCTGCCAGGTTCCAAGCACCAATTTCCCTTCATGTATAATGATGGTTTTTTCCGCACCCATGTAAGAGGATTTTAAATGGGCATGGGAATTCCCTTCAATATGTCTATAATCTCCGTGTATAGGAAAAACTCTATCAAGAGTTGAAATAATGTCTCTTACAACATCAGGATCAGCATTTTCATTAATCGTAATACCTGCTGTCGTATGGGGACAATAAACAACCGCAATACCATTTTGAATTTTTGACTTTTCTATGGCTTGCTTAATTAAATATGTAATATCTACAAATTCTTCATTTTTCTTTGTAGAAACTGAAAATTGAAATAAATTGGTTTCCATAGCAATTCCTCCTAAGTTATATATTTTCATTAAAAAGTTTATATTGTATTTCCAACTATGTCAATTTTGATGAAAAATTATCAATTAACATGATAAAAGGGCTATGTTTTTTTCATTAAATGTGTATAATTATATTTAATATAAATTATATCAAAAAATGCAACTTACAATAAATACTTATAACATTAGAGTGATTTTTCAGGGGGGAAATAAATGCTCTCTAAGGATTCAGATATCTTTAATCGTGTTGACTGGCTCTTAAATATCTTTAACAATATCTCCGATTTTGTTTTTCTTATGAGTGTAAATGGAAATGATGACTTTCGTTATTTATTCATGAATGACTCTGCAAAACGCTTTACTGGATTAGCAGATGATGCAATTGGCAAAACCGTTCATGATATGATGCCAAAAAATGTAGCTGATTTAATCGTTAAGCAATATAAATATGCTATTGAGCAAAAACAATGTATCACTTACGAAGATTATGCAGTGAGTTCATCCCGTGATGCTTACAGCATTGAAAACCTTAAGTATTTTGAGTCAAAAATCACGCCTTTATTTAATAATGAAGGGATATGTACTCATATTGTTGCAATTGTTAGAGATATTACAGAAAGAAAGATGAAAGAAAAAGCTCTAAAAGAGAGCGAAGAAAAGTACCGATTGATCGCCGATAATATGACAGACTTGGTTAGTATAATAGACGTTAATGGAAAAATTACCTATGCTTCTCCATCTCATCAGTCTATTTTAGGACATGCACCGGAAAATTATGTTGGTGAATGTATTTTTAATTACATTCATCCCGGGGAAATTGAAGAAGTTAAAAGTCAATTTCAGGATATGCTGAATGCACAAAAAACCACAACCTTGGAATTTCGTCATATACATTCCAATAAATCGTGGCTATGGCTGGAAGGAAAAATAAGTCTTGTTTTAGATGACGATGGAAAAGCAAAACATTTTCTATTAGTTGCAAGGGAAGTAATGGAAAGGAAGCTATTTGAAGAAAGACTAAGGTATCTGGCATTTCATGACACATTGACCAATCTCCCCAACAGAAGACTCTTTAAAACAAAATTAGTGCAGTGGATAAATGATGCCAATAAATTTGGTCAAATGATTGCAGTAATGTATATTGATATTGACAGATTTAAAGAAGTCAATGATACCTTAGGTCATGATATTGGAGATAAACTATTATGTCAATTTTCTCAGAGAATAAAAGCTTGCCTGAGAAAATCCGATATATTAGCACGCTTAGGAGGCGACGAATTTTGTATCTTACTAATGGTTAATCAAAAAAAGGATGCAATAAATATTGCCAAAAGAATTATTCATGATATTCAAGCCAAATGGAAAATTGAATCCTATGAATTTATTACTACTTCAAGTATCGGGATAGCCTTTTATGAACAAGGCATGGATGATGAAACTCTGCTTAAGAGAGCAGATATGGCATTATATCAGGCTAAAGAAAGTGGAAGGAATACCTTTCAAGTATATCAATAAAACACAAAAACCGGACAGCTGTTTAACACACTATCCGGCTTTTATTTTTCTGCTCTTTTTTCTTGTTTAATCTCCTTCATTGTATCTTGATAAAATTTCACGGATCTTGTCCTTATTTTTAATAACGTAATCAATAAGAACAGGATCAAATTGAATACCTTTTTGCTGTTTAAGGTAATCTATTGCATCTTTAAAACTCCATGCCTTTTTATATGGACGTTTATGTGTAAGGGCATCCAACACATCTGCGATGGCCACGATTCTGGCTTCAATGGGAATCTCCTCGCCTTTTAATCTGTCCGGATATCCTTCACCATTCCACTTTTCATGATGATGTCTTGAAATATTATATGCAATTGCTCGCAAATCTTGATCTAAGACGCTAAAAAGTTCCAAATTAATCTCTGTATGTTTTTTAATGATTTCAAATTCTTCAGGGGTAAGCTTTCCTTCTTTATTTAAAATACTGTCGGATACCGCAATTTTCCCTATGTCATGAAGAGAAGTAGACAGTTCTATACTTTTTATCATTTCATTAGGAAGTTTAGCCCATTTTGCAATTTCTGCCGCTATTTTAGAAACACGTTTTGTATGTTTACTTGTATTTAAATCTCTTTTTTCTACAATTTCACCCAAAGCAAAAATAAGATTTTTCTGATTCATGATATGAATTTTATTTGCCACTAAATTATCCAAAGCAGTTAATACATTGGATAAGAATACTTTCACAAGATCAAGATCAAACTCCGTATTGTTATGATGAATGTAAAAATAATTCCTATTGTTCATAATACCTTTATGAAAAGCAAGCAAATACTCCTCTGTCACTTTGACGAAGTCCTCATCATAGTGATTATTGATAAGCTCTAATACTTCAGAATCTATATCCGAAATCATATTGACTTCATTTCCGATGAATTTTTCATATTCTCCTGTAGCAGCAAAAACAATCAAACGATTACCTTTATCTGCAATAACAAATCCTTTTTTCTCTTTGGAATAGGCTTCATTAATCAGCATAGAATGGGTTGTATTGGTAATTAAATTATTAAACTGCACAAGAATACCTTTAAGAAAATCCTGAAGGGATCTATATTTAAATAAATCTTTTGAAGCATTAAGGACCATTTCAAGACCGATTTTTTGATTCTTTATAGCAATAAGATTCCTATAATTTCTAATGGCTGAAAAAATAGTTGTATAAAGCTTTTCAACAGTTAATTCTGTTTTAGTCTTATAATCATTAATCTCATAATTTCTAATGACTTCTTCTTCCGGTGCCGCCCCCGGCTGACCTGTTCTAAGTATAATCTGAATATCATAATTTTTAAGCTCATCCCGAATAAAACTTACGACTTCAATTCCTGATCGCTCTGTTTCCATAACCACGTCAAGTAAAATAACAGCAATATCATCATGCTGCAGTAATATTTGCTTAGCTTCCTGTTCACTGTAAGCATGCAAGAGCTCTAATCCAAAATTTCCAAAATCCAAACCTTCTAAGGCCATATCAGTAATTGTATGAACATCTTTCTCATCATCGACCACTAGTACCTTATAATAAACCATTATTTTTTTATTTTCTTTAAAAGGCTCCGATAAATTATCATCTAAAAAAGATATATCCAAGTCCTCTGCTCTAAGGTAAGCCATTTTTTAACCCCCCAGTGTAAAGCTGCAACATTATGATATCATATAGTCAAGAAGACAATTTACATTATAATTTTACGTTAAATTCACATTCAATGCAACAGTGATTCAAGTCCTATTGATTTTTAGTCTGAGGATTTTAGATAAAAAATTTATTTAAAAAACAATAAAAAAGGACGATTCCTTTTAAAAGAAAACATCCTTGTTAATATTTAACATGTGTTGTATGATTATCGAACAATGCCGTATTTATCCATAAGCTCTTGATATTTGCTGCTCTCTTTATACTTCTTTAAAGCCTCATCAAATTTCTTAAGATACTCTTTGCTCTTTGGATATTTTTTTGAAACCATTAAATACATTTTTTCTTCTCTGTATGGTTTTTCTAATGTTCCAAAATCATCTACATTATCCGGGAAAAGTCGTTTGATAGAATCAAAACCAGCACCTTCATCTTCCATTACAAAATCCACTCTGTCACTGGCAAGCATTTGTAAAGCATTATCAATCGAAACCGTCAGTTCATATCGATACTTGCCTTCTCTGAAAATGCTTTCATAAAAATATCCTCTGGCACCTCCAAATTTATATGTTTTTAAATCTTCGAGCTCATCAAATACAATGTTTCCTCCGTTAATATTAGGATTCGACTTATGATAAAACAGCATAACACGTGAGTTCCAAAGAGCTTCATTGGAATAAAAATAAGACGGAAGGCGTTCTTCTACATAAAACCATGGAAAAGTTCCCCAAACGATACCTTCCTCTGTTTCCTTCAGAGCACGTTCCCAAGGACAAAACTTAAACTCATAGTCTATTCCCATGAGATTTAATACTTCTGCAACAACTTCTGAACAAATTCCGTAATTAGGAAGTTTCTCTCCAGTATAGGGAGCCCATTCACCTACTGCTATAACAAGCTTATCTTCTTTTCTGTCAGATTCTATACTGCGCTCTTTATTACTCTTTTCTGAGTCTATTATTTTTGTTTCATTTTTTGTATTACTTCCACAACTGGTTATAATTAATGCCGTTAAAAGGAACAAAACACTCAAAAATAAATATTCTTTCTTAATGGAATCCTTTATCTTCATAGTCGTTTCTCCTTCTAGTGCTTTGCTTTAAAAGTATGTTCATCGCTCCCCTTATCAAGATTTAGCGGGATTTTGATTGTAAAAGTTGTACCTTCAAATTGAGTACTTTGACAAGTAATGGTTCCGTTTAATTTTGTAACCACTAAATTGTAAACCAGATTAAGACCTAATCCACTGCCTCCTGAACCTCTCTTTGTCGTAAAAAAAGGATTGAATATCTGACTGAGATGTTCTTTCGGTATGCCAACACCGTTATCACTAAACTGTATAATGAGTTGATTGTCCTCAACATAACCATTGATCTCAATTGTACCTTCTTCAATATTTTCAAACCCATGTATAAAACTATTAATAAAGAGATTAGTAAAAATCTGCGAAATCCTGCCGGGATAAGTATTTATAGTAATGCTCGGCAGATTATTGATAATGGTATGCTTACTTCTTTTATATTCATGCCTAAGGCTTAAAATAATTTTGTCCACATAGTCTTTAATATCAATTTTATCCATCAAATCATGGGATCTGTCCACGGCAATTTTTTTAAAACTACTAATAAGCTCTGAGCCCTTATTTAAATTGATTTGAAGTATTTCTGTTGTCTCCATGATTTTATTCATATAATCCACCAAATCTTCTTTCCGCATCTTTCCGCTTTTTAAAAGAGAAATATATTTATTATTTAATGCCTCAAGCCTGGAGGCTGCTGTAACGCTTACGCCTAAGGGAGTATTGATTTCATGAGCAATCCCTGCTACCAGTGCTCCCAACGATGCCATTTTCTCAGACTCCATTAACTGTTTATGATTCTCTTCAAGTTTTAAAATGTACTCAAAAAGAGTCTTCTTTTGAAAAAATAGGATAATAACCAGGACAATAATCACAACAATACTTAATACAATATTCCTTGTAAGTATAACGGGAACTTTATTCTTTCTGTATTGACCATCTATTCCAATTCTGCATAATCCGATGATTTGAGGGCCTTTATATATTTTGGTTTCTCGTATAATCAAATCCTTTGGAAGAAATCTGGATTTCTGAAAAGATACAACTTTATTATCCAAAGCATCAAGCAGTTCAACTTTAAAAACATCCTGGTCTTTTAGAATGCCCATTGCAAAATCTTCTGCTGTTTCATAATCATAATTCCAAAAAGGCCCTTCCAGACCTTTAGAGGATAGCTCCAGCAATGTATCTAATTTTAAATCAATTTCTTTTTCTGCATCATCGATTAAAAGAAAATAATTAATAATAATAGATAAAATCATAATTGTTGAAACAATAATGACCACAGAGCCCATTATTGTAAATTTAGGATCAAATTTAGGGAAAAAATTTTTTATCATAGGTATACCCCTCTATCCATAGCATGGCAGTACAATCGAAATACAGTTTTATCTTACTAATTTATTGGATAGTTTGAATAAAATAGTATAAAATATTCTAATTCTTTATATTAATCTTAAACTAATTCCAAGCGCCTTGTCAATGTTGCAATATTCCCACAGTCCCGATGGAATTGTTATATTTTAACGTTTAAATGATATTGGAATTTCCCAGGAGCGTACGGACATTGTCGTAATCCTTCTTATGAACATAAACATAATATACCCCTGAATACTTTGTATCTTCCCAGTTCGTACCGATGTCCTGTTGTTTGAGATGATTTCGATTGATTATTTTGTACTTATATTGAATATTATTACGATTTAAAATATCAAGCACTTCGTTAAATTTATCTATAGAGAACCCAACAAATACTTCTTTTCGGTTCCAGAGCCTTATCATAAAATTCCCCCTTTTGGTTGTGAAAAGAATAAATAATTATTCTTCAATTGTATAAATATTCGAGCTCCATATTGGTTCATTATATCTTCCTAAATATTTGTCTTCCATATTCTTAGGTTTATCCAATGGAATTTCTCCAATTAAGGTATGCTCATCTATAAACTCTGTTTCAATTGGCCTCTTATCAAGAAATATTTTGCTATTTTTCGTAAACCCGGTTTTCTTCAGTACGATGGTGTTCTCTAAAACAATCTCTTTCACAAAATCAAAAAGTACATCTACTTAAACAATAATAATATTTGGGGATTCAATACTTGAAAGGTATCCTCATAATTTAAAATATGCTTAGATTTGTTAATGGTGATATTTTCAGAAATTTTTTCTAAAGAATGGATGGTTAGTTTTTAAATGCTATAAAGAGGTGCGTTTTACAAAGACTGCCGGCGACAGGTAAATTAGTAAGATTAGATAATTAAGAAATGCTGTATCTTTGTGAGTTATCATAAATTCAATGGTTTGAATGATGCCTCTTTTTATAATTACACACCTCATTCCAATATCCATCATATTATATTCACTGATTTTAAGTTTCATACCCTGTAAACTACTTACTTCAAAAAAAGCAAATCCAGAAAGAGGAGCTATTATAGTTCTAATACCATATGTCCGTATTCATTTGTATTTCAAATATATCTTGAAGCTTATCGCTCATAAATGTATAGGCATCTTCTACTCCTTGATTATAGATACAGGGTGCCAATTTTTCTATAAAAAAAGTCAAAATCATATCCGCCGCTAAATCTCCTAAATCTTCATCTCTTTCTTGGTAAAAATATTCCTTAATCAAGTTAATCATTTCCTGCTTTTGTTCCTTACTAAAGTTTATTTTTTTCTTTTTCATTATTTTTTTCCTCATCTCTGTTTTTATTTTCTTTTAATAAAACATGTCTTTCCATTCCACCGTACTTCTTCACGGTTTTTACAATTTCATAGCCTGATTTAATAAAATTATTTAAACTGGGAAGATTCTTAGGATGAACTGTTGCCATAAGATATGTAAATCCTTTTTTTCTTAGAAGATTTTCAGCTTCCATCATCAGCTGTTTCTGCAATCCTTTCCCTCTGTGGTCAGGAAGAATGCCAACGGATTCTATATGGGCTACTTTCTCCAGTTCGCTGTGCTCCAGATGGATATCAAACCCTAAATTATCTTCTTCAAATTTTGGAATTCTTACGATGAGAAAACCTACAATTTCATGATTGTACACGGCTTTCAGAATAAAGCCCCCTTCATCAATATGCCTTGCAATAAATTCTTTACTGTCAGCGCAAAACAAGTCAGCGTCTTGAATTGCTTCTTTAACTGTATTCATAATATCAAATATTTTTTCCACATCTTGTTCTTGAGCCCTGTCTATGATTATCGTATTCATGATTTCACCCTTATATCATTCGTCTTTTTCTAATTAAAAATAATAAAGATAGTTTCATTGTAATATGTTTAAACACCAAATTCAACGATTAACCTATTCTTCTTTAACCTCGGCTCTTTACATCTTAAAGCATGATTAAAAAAAACAGATGTAATATTTTAACGCATGACATTTTTCGGCATTCACAGATTAATCGGTTGACAAATATTCTTATTTTATTATAGTATTATTAGCTACAACTATTATAGAAAAGGAGAAAGACATGAGTGGAAAAGCAAAAACTTTTTTGTCGTATTATAAGCCATATCTAGGATTGTTTGTTGCAGACATGGCTTGTGCATTTATAGCAGCGGGAATCAACCTGGTGTTCCCTTTAATTGTAAGATATATAACAGAGAATATTCTACAATCAAGTTCTGAAATAGCAATAGGATTAATTGTTAAAATAACTTTGCTTATGCTCTTCTTAACATTAGTTGAATACCTGTGTAATTATTTTATTACATCCTATGGACACATTATGGGCGCCCGTATGGAACATGATATGCGTAACGACATCTTTGAGCATCTGCAGAAGCTATCTTTTAGCTACTATGATGACCAAAAAGTTGGGCATATTATGTCTCGAATCACCAATGATTTATTCGATATCACGGAGCTCTGCCATCACGGCCCCGAGGATCTTTTAATTTCATTTACCAAATTAATTGGTTCTTTTATTATCTTAATGAATATTGATTTAAAACTCACTCTCATTGTATTTGCATTTATTCCTGTAATGTTTGTGTATGCTTACTATTATAATAAGAAAATGCATAATGCTTTTAAGAAAAACAGGGAAAAGGTCTCTCTTATTAATGCAGGGATAGAAGACAGTCTCTCAGGAATCCGAGTGGTTAAATCCTTTACAAATGAAGAAATTGAATTAAAAAAGTTTAAAGAAAACAATATTCAATTTGTGAACAGCAAAAGCAACAGTTATCATTATATGGCTAAATACCACAGCGGCATTAACGCTTTTGGTTCTTTAATTTATGTAGCCTTAATTATCGGAGCCTCTTTCTTGATTATGAAAAATCAAATCAATACAGTAGATTTGATTACCTTTTTACTTTATATAGGCTCCTTCCTTGAACCCGTAAGAAAACTCGTTAACTTTGGCGAACAATTTCAGAATGGTATCACAGGATTTGAACGATTCTATGAAATTCTATCCATCCACCCTGACATTGAAGATTCAAAAGATGCCGTAGAGATTACGGATGTAAAAGGGAATATTGCCTTTGAAAATGTTTCTTTCCAATACCATGGAACATCTGATGCAGTTTTCTCTAATATTAATTTAAAAATAAATGCAGGAGATTACATTGCTTTGGTCGGTCCTTCAGGAGTAGGAAAGACTACCCTGTGCAGCTTAATACCCAGATTCTATGAAGTAACAAGTGGAACAATTAAAATAGACAGCAAAGATATCCGAGACATTAAATTAAAATCCCTAAGACAGAATATCGGAATCGTTCAGCAAGATGTATACTTGTTTACCGGCTCTGTTATGGAAAACATCAGGTATGGCAAACCAGATGCAACTGAGGAAGAGATTATTGAGGCGGCTAAGAACGCTAACGCCCATGAATTTATTATGGAACTCCCCAACGGGTATGACACGGATATTGGACAAAGAGGTATAAAGCTTTCCGGAGGGCAAAAACAAAGATTAAGTATTGCCCGAGTATTTTTAAAAAACCCTCCAATTCTTATCTTTGATGAAGCAACTTCTGCCCTGGATAACGAAAGCGAAAAAGTCGTACAACAATCTTTAGAAAAGTTAGCAAAGAACAGAACCACATTTGTCATTGCCCATAGGCTTTCTACCATCAAGAATGCTAAAAAGATTTTAGTACTTACTGAAAACGGAATAGCAGAAGAAGGAACTCACGAAGAACTTTTAGCGTTAAACGGCTTATATGCACAGCTTTATAATATGCAATTTAAATAATCCAAACAGATAAAAGGAAGCCCTTGGCTTCCTTTTATCTGAATTCAATTATATTATTTATAAGAGAACTATTGTCTGGTAAATCAAGTGTTTTAAGCAATATCCAGCAATCCTAAAACACTTGATTTGTTATGTATCTCTATTATACCATTCTTAAGAGAAGCTATTTCTCCAATAGAGAGTGCTCCTTCCAATGGGAATCTCAGTTTACTTTGTATATTAACAAGTTCTTGATTGAATAAGCCTTCTAAAAACATCGCTCTTGAAATGCAATCAAACAAAAGTGGATTATATTTTACTGGAGCATTTATAGAACACTCTTTAACAACTTCTAAAGATGCATTCAGCAAAGTATCTTTATTGCCTTTAAGTACGTATATTAAAGAACTCTCTGGAACATCTGCAACACAGATAATTTCATCTTTTTCATTTAAAGCAATAGGATCTCTTACAACTAGTTCCTGCCCTGTATTTTTAACTATACCAAAAGGATGATCTTTGGCTACTTCAAAAAAATCCGTACCATATAGAATTAAATCTTCTTCATTTTCTATGATTTCCTGATATACATCAAAGGCATTTCTGCAATCCAATTCAGACAGAGTATTTTCATTAGATTTTGTCACAGAAAATGGACCCGCCAGCTTTTCCCATCCATGTTTTACACTTAAAACTGTTTTATGTGGAACGATACAAATAATAGCAACATCTTCAAATATTCCTTCACTGTTAAAGATGCAGGGCCTATGTATTAAATCGAAAAATCCTGCTCCTCCTCCTACATAAGTTACTCTGTTTCCTATTTTATTATATATCGTATCCGTAAGTTCCTTCATTTTACTAGATAATCCGTCTGCAAGCAGAATAGCAGTACAATGATTGATTTTCTCCAACTCAATATCTATAGGCAATAAATTTGGGGCTACTAAAGAAGTAAATAAAGAACTATACTTATGTACAATAAATCCTTCCCTGGTATGCTGTGTTTCAATTAAAAGACTGGGGAAAATGCCTCCAAAAAAATTAATACCTTTACTATTTAAATAACCAATTAATTCATTAATGAATACGCTGGATTCTTCTCCCACCATAATCATTAATTGATCTTTTTCTTCGATTTTAAGCTGTTCCACGTAAGATTGAAGTTGTTTAAGTGTTTCAAAATACATAAGCACCCCTCTTTTCCGATTTTTTTGTCTTGTAATAATTATAACAATATTCCGAAATCATTTCAATGATAATTTCCGAAATTTCGAAATAAATCTACATATTTCATTTATTTTCATCAAATCTATTACCCAAAAAGAGTTTCTCTTACGACATACAATACGCACGAGTATACATCCTACCTGGAGGGATTTTGATTTCATAGGAATCCGGAGAAATTTCCTATGTAAAAATATTATGGTGCCTGGATATCCAGGCACCATTCATGTAAATCAAATTCTAAATTTTTTAATAAGATCATTCAGTTCTGTTGACATTTTACTGAGGGATTCAGCCAATGCCGCTAATTCCTGCATGGAAGCTGATTGTTCTTCAATAGAAGCTGCCACATTTTCTATATTAGCAGTTGCTTTTTTTGCTATTTCTGCAGTTCTTCCGATGGAATCTTTTACAGTATCACTGCCAACAGATATCTCTTCCGATGTTGCAGCGATTTCTTGTGATTGTTCTGCTACTACCTCAATACTAGAGACAATTTCTCTAAATGAATTTCCAGCTTCACTGATCTTAAGAATTCCATCTTTTACTGCATCGGTTCCACTTTTGGTAGCGATCTCAGCATTATATATATCTTCTTTTATCATGTTAATTAATGTTTCTATTTCTTTTGTTGCATGGGCTGACTGTTCTGCCAGTCTCCTTACTTCTTCTGCGACAACTGCAAAACCTTTTCCTGCTTCTCCAGCCCTTGCAGCTTCAATAGCAGCATTTAGAGCAAGAAGATTCGTCTGATCTGCTATTCCAGAAATGGTTGATACAATCCCCTCTATGTTTTCAGACTTTTTCTTAAGATTTTCCATTGTCTCTACTATTCCATTAACCTGCTCTTCAATATTGTTCATTTGATCTACAGCATCTTTAATAATCTTTCTACCATTTCTCGCCCTTTCAGAGGCTTGCATTGCCGTATGAGAAGAGTTTTCAATACTAGTAGTCATATGACTTAAACCATTATTCATCTTATCAAAAACCAAATATACATTTTCGATTTCTTTATTCTGAGCTTCTATCCCTTTGGTCACATCTGTAATATTCAAGCTGATTTCTTCTGTAGCTCTTGATGTCTGCTCCGCACTATCGGCTAAACCTCCTGCTGAAATATTTACTTGTTCAGCACTGAGATTCACGGTCTGAACCAAATTTCTTAACTCTGCTAACATTCTATTAAAAGACAAAGCTAAGCTTCCTATTTCATCCCTATTCTTAATTTTGATATCATTAATTGTCAAATCTCCATCTGCAATGGATTTTACCGATTTTTCTAATTTTCTTATTGGATTGGATATATTAAATGATAGTATCAGTCCTAAAAGTATTGATAACACCATAGAAACAACAGACATTATGATAAAGGCAAATCTTGAAGAATGATAAACGGTATTGGACGCTTCTCCTGCTTGTACCACACTATTATAAGTAAATAGGATAATATTCTTAATTTGTCTGTTCAATTTATTAAATAATTCTTCAGAGTTTGTAAAATTCTCTTTTGCAAATTCTGTATCTCCACGTTTAACTTTTTCTATGATTTCCTCAATATTCTGAGTATACATTTCTACATTTTCCTTAAAACTGAGAAATAATTTTTTCATTTCTTCATCTGTATGAATACCTATATAGTTCTCCTCATATTCCTTAATCAATTCGGTCATATTATTTTTAGTAGTGAGAAGTTTTACAAGCATCAAATTTCGTTCTTCCTGATCCGAGGCACTAAAACTTTGAAATTCAAAATACCTGTATTCTGCCACCAAGGTATTAATCTCTCCTAATATCTTTATTCCTGGAGTGTATTGCTCTGCCATTTGTCTGGAATTATTGTTGATAAAGTCCATTCTTCCAATCGCGGTAATACTAATAGACATTAGGCAAATAAATCCAACAAAAAAAGCTCCTAATATTTTGGTCCCTATATTAAGTTTAATATTTATTTTGCTCCCCATTCCATGTTTAAACTGAAAAACTTTTTTCCAATTTCTCATTTTTTTCTTTTGCGGCATAATTTTTATTCCCCCTAGAATTTGTGTGAAAATCTTTTTTAATCTATTTATCTGTTCGACATATTACTGCTTTTTATTTAGATTTATTCTAATAATATAAGAACACTGATAAGCCACTAATATATCAATAGTCAATAATTGAATCTAAAACCCTCTCTATCCTAAACTATATAGCATCCAAAACCTCCCTAACAAACTATCTTCCCGATATCTTTCTATTTCTTCATTAATACAAAAACATCTATTTCCCATATAAAAGAATTGACTCTCACTCTTCATATAAACTTAATAGGATTATTCTTTGCTAATCATACATACTTTTAGTTTTATATGTCTAGCAAAATTAATATATCAATTTTCAAATTTGAGAATTTCCTTTCTCTTCCTTTCTTGAAATAATGTCAATACGATTTGTCCATACATATCCTCTAAAACACTTTGGTATCTTTTCGAGGGATTCTATCGTATCAAAGCCCTCTGACCATTTCCCATTTCCTTCTACAATGACTACCCTTGTATTTACCGATTCCATGCGCTCTATAAATTTATGTGGCCATCCCCATATATATTTTGCCCATCTAAGGGGTATATGAATTTCCATATTGTACATTTCCTCCGGAACATATCCTGTCCATCCAAACAATTCATATTTTATAAATGCATTTTTTAGAAGTTTTATAGAGAACACTCTTAGACTGTTATCCTTTTCTCTTAAATACGCCAACCCCTGTTCGTCCCCATAAACTGTAATCTGGGCTAATCTCTCCGGAGTCATCCTTGCTAAATACGTCCATAGTATTTTAGCCGTCTCTAAGCCCTCATCTTTTATATGAATGAGCAGTTCTTTATCTGAAAATCTTTCTAAGACTTCCTTTAACTCAGGCATCATACCAATCCCTTGCCCTCGAATCGTAATCGTGAAATACAGCAAGTTGTCCATCTTTTGTCCTTTGAATATCTAATTCAACCACATCTGCTCCGTATGAAAATGCCACTTCCATGGATTCTATTGTATTTTCCAGGTATTTATGCTCTGGTTCATAAATAATCTCTGCTGTATTCGTATTCCATTCCACCTGTGAAATGTCAAAAGTCTGTGCTAAGCCTCTGTGTGCCAGTAATTTATAACTTCCTGATTTATCCATAAATAAACTTGTATTATTTAACCATAAAAACATAAAAAAACACACGAATATAATGAGTATAATATATCTCTTTTTGATCTTCCTCATATAATTTTTCTCCTGTTTTCTTGTTACTGTAATTGTTCTCCAACTCTTTCCCTTCTACTTACCATTCCAACACCATAGGGATTCCGTATTGAGGACAAATGAGAATTTAGACTCTAATCTCCACCTGTCACAAAAAAATTACTATGGATCATCATTATTCCTTCATTTTTACATATTTAATTTATATTATAGCATCATCAGTAAAAATTTAATAGAACTATTACGGATTCAATAGAAAATTGACGATTCCAATCAAAAGGAATCGTCAATTTTATCTACATCAACATCTTTTCATTTTTAAATACTTCTTTATTTATGTTCTGCAAACTGAATTTTCAATCCATTAGGATCTAATACATAAAAGAACTTTACATGAGGCGTCGGTTCAAATGGGCCGCTATGGATGTCGATTCCCTTTTCTTTTACAAACGCCATCATTTCATCAACCGAATCTACCTCAAATCCTAGTGAAATATCTTGCCCAATATTCACCACGTCACCTTGTTGGGTAGATATCAGTTCAATTTTTGTTTCTCCATCACCTAAAAATACAATTTCTGTTTCCAGACCTGCATGAAATCTTCTATCTATCGTAAGCCCAACTATTTCCTGATAAAATTTTAGAGACTCTTCCATATTATTTACTCTTATTGTAGTCCAACCAAATTTCATTCTATCACTCCTTCTATTTTTTAAAACATCCATTTTCATCTACTATTTTAACATAGCTCTATATATCATATCCTATAATGATTATGCGTTTTTAGCCTTTTTTCTTTATCGAAACAAATAACTACATAAATGTAATGCTAAAAAAAAACTATTCGAAATACTTAATTCTTTCTTCCAAAGGTTTAAATTCTTTCTTGCCAGGTGCTGCTGTTGGTTTTCCAAAGGGCATTTGAGCGATAAGCTGCCAATTACCTGGTATATTCCATTCATTTCTTACATCAGATTCTATAAGTTCATTATAGTGTTGAAGAGATGCCCCTAATCCTTCAGCTTCTAATGCGGTCCATATAATAAATTGATGCATTCCATTAGATTGCTGTGACCATATTGGGAAATTATCTTTATATAGGGTAAATTTTTCCTGAAGAGACTCTATCACACTTTTATCTTCATAGAACAAAATGGTGCCATAACCACTTTTAAATGAGTTGATTTTATTTTCAGTTTTGTCAAATTGATGAGGTGGTACAATCTTTCTTAATGCTTCCATTGTAATATCCCATAATCTATCATGATGTTTTCCAAATAAGACAACTATTCTTGCGCTTTGAGAATTCATTGCAGATGGAGCGTACTTTACAGCATGTTCAATGATTTCCTTTATTCTCTAATCAGAAATTGTTGATTCTTTACTAATCCCATAAATTGAACGTCTATCTTCTACGGCTTTTAAAAATTCTTTTGACATATTATTTTCCTCCCTTTAGAACATAAATGATTTCTTGTATTTCATCAAAAATATTTTTTCACTTTGTAATAAACTTATTATCTATCACATTAATTTTATAATAGAATGACTTT
>JAAYMW010000151.1 GCA_012521175.1 Candidatus Epulonipiscium sp. | reverse complement strand
GGAATACAGCCATGATATAATAAATTAGAATTATACTTTAAATACATGCTTCCATTAGACAGAAGAAATCTAACATGACTTTGAAGTTTTTCACTATTTAAAAAAGAGGATTTCAATTTCTCAATAATTTCTTTTTCTTCAGGAATAAGTTGATAAGGATTATTAGGATCAATCGTCGGAAAATAAGTGTCTTTTAACTTATATTTTTTACCTTCTAAAGTTATAGTTCCTTCTTTATAATCGATTTTATCCAATAAAAGTCTGTCATCCATATTAAAATAAGGGCGTCTTTTAATAATTTCCCCCTCCAACTTAAATTGAAGGATTGTAATCGCTTTATGCATCTTAGCAATTAGTTTTGCGTCTTTTTCATTGATATTATTATTTTCTACATTATTAGGCATAAATACTAAACACTCATCATCCTTATAATACTCCATTGCAAAAGTAACCAAAGGAAGTATATTGATTCCATAACCATCTTCTATCGTATCCAAATTAGAATATCTTAAAGAGGTTCTGAGCACATTGGCAATACAGGCTTCACTTCCTGCTGCTGCTCCCATCCATACTATATCATGATTCCCCCATTGAACATCCACAGAATGATACTTCATCAAGGTATCCATTATAAGATGGGCTCCAGGTCCTCTGTCATATATATCCCCAATGATATGTAATCTGTCAATCACTAATCTTTGAATCAGTTTAGAAAGGGCAATGATAAATTCTTTTGCTCTTCCTATGGATATAATTGTTTTTATAATTTCACTATAATACTCTTCCTTGTCCAATTTATCGGATTGTTCATGTAAAAGTTCTTCTATAATGTATGAAAAATCTGCAGGAAGCGCTTTTCTTACTTTGGAGCGAGTATATTTTGAAGATACATACCTACAAATTTCAATTAATCTATACAAGGTAATTTTGTACCAGTTTTCAATATTTTGTTCCTCTTTTAAAATAATCTCCAATTTTTGCTCAGGATAATAAATAAGCGTTGAAAGACTTTTTATATCCTTTTGACTTAAAGTATTACCAAAAATATCAATAATCTTTTGTTTGATAACGCCTGAGCCATTTTTCAATACATGATTAAACGCCTCATATTCCCCATGAATATCCGTTAAAAAATGCTCGGTACCCTTGGGGAGATTTAGGATAGCTTTAAGATTTATTATTTCTGTACAAGCCGAAGCAATCGTTGGATATTGGGTCGATAAAAGCTCTAAATATTTTAAATCTATATCTGTATAAGACATGTCGATCCCTTCTTTCTGTAAAGCTTTATATGAAAGATTATATCATAAAAAATTCAAAAAAGTTATATTACCAAAAAAAAGAACTACTTTTGTAGTCCTTTTACCCTTCTGTTATAGAATGAATATATTGATTGATTTGATTGATTTCTTCATCGTCATTAGTAAAAAGCGTATCTGTTTTCTCAGTTTCAAAATTTTTCAGATAAATTTTCATCACTCCATGTTCATTTTCAGTACGGATGCATCGATAACCCAGTTTATATTTTTCTTTTAAATCTTCAAAAGTATTATTACTCAAACAATCATCTCCTTTTTATCATTATCATAACAAAAAACAATAATATCTATTCACATAAATTCACGCAGCAAGAAGATTATCACTTACCCCATAGACTATATAATTTCACTATTATAATATACAATTATATGATATAATATAATTAAAGAAGTTTATGATGAAAATTTAAAATACATATTACTGATTGGGGGCATTGCTATGTATGTTAAAAATCGAATGAATACCAATGTAATTACAATCACTGAAGATGCTTCTATTTCTAAGGCATTTAACTTGATGATGGAACATGGCTATTCTCAGCTTCCTGTAGTAAGAGACGGTAAATTGGTTGGTCTTGTTACAGAAAAAGTTCTTACAGAAGTTAGCCCATCTAAAGCTACTTCTTTAAGTGTCTATGAAATAAATTACCTTCTTTCCAAAACTAAAGTAAAAGATATAATGCTAAAAGAAGTCATTACAGTTAATCCCGATATGCTGATTGAGGAAGCTGCAGTTTTACTGAGAAGTAATGATATAGGTTCTCTTCCGGTTGTTATAGAAAATAATGAACTGGTTGGAATTTTAACCCGTACAGATATATTTGATGCCTTTATTGAGTTTCTTGGCGCCAATGACCCCGGAACTCGTATTTCTCTTGAAGTAAAGGATGAATTAGGTACCTTAGCAGATATTGCAAGTATTATTAAACAATACGGTATCAATATTCAACATGTAAGCAATTATTCTGTAAAAGAAGGGCAAAGTGAAATTATCATTCGTTTAAACACAACAGAAGTGGATGATCTGGTAAATACATTACAAAATCGAGGATATCACATCTTATCTATCATAAAGAAAAATTAGGGTAAAAAAAAGAAGGCATATGCCTTCTTTTTTTTACCCTAAATAAGCCTTTCTAACATTTTCATCTCCAAGAAGTTCTTTAGCATTACCCTCTAAAACTACTTTTCCAGTTTCAAGAACATAAGCTCTATTAGCAATGGATAAAGCCATGTTGGCATTTTGCTCAACCAGTAAAATTGTAGTTCCGGCAGCATTGATTTCTTGAATGATATTAAAAATTTCTTGAACTAAAATAGGTGCTAATCCCATGGATGGTTCATCCATTAATAAAAGTTTTGGCTTAGACATCAATGCTCTACCAATGGCAAGCATTTGCTGTTCACCACCACTCATTGTTCCTGCCAATTGATTAACCCTTTCTTTCAATCGAGGAAATTTCTCAAAAACCATTTCGATCATATTATTTGTTTCTTCTTTATTATTTCTCGTATAAGCACCCATTTGTAAATTTTCCAAAACAGTCATTTGTGAAAAAATTCTTCGCCCCTCTGGTACATGGGCAATACCCATTTTTAATATTTCATGAGGTTCAACTTTATTTATAGGATTATCTAAAAATTTAATTTCTCCAGTTTTTGTTCTTAATAATCCCGAAATTGTATGAAGAATGGTCGTTTTTCCTGCACCATTCGCACCAATTAAGGTTACAATTTCTCCATCACCAACATGAAATGAAACATCTTTAATCGCATGAATCGCTCCATAATATACGTTGATTCCGTTTACTGTTAGCATGGTTACCTCCTATTCTCCTAAGTAAGCCCCAATAACTTTTTTATTTTTCTTGATTTCCTCAGGAGTGCCAGTTGCAATAATCATTCCATAATCAATAACAACAATTTTTTCACAAATCCCCATAACTAAACCCATGTCATGCTCAATAAGCAGTATTGCTATTTTGAACTTATCACGAATAAAATGAATGGTTTCCATTAACTCTTTTGTTTCATTAGGATTCATCCCTGCAGCAGGTTCATCTAATAAAAGCAACTTAGGATTTGCAGCTAAAGCTCTTGCAATTTCTAATTTTCTTTGTTGTCCATAAGGAAGATTTTTAGCTGTTGTATATGCTAAATGATCCATATTAAAAAGTTTTAATAACTCTAAAGATTTTTCATGGATTTCCTTTTCTTCCTTCCAATAAGAAGGTAATCTTAGTATTCCTGCAATGGTTGAATATTTCATTTTATGATGAAAAGCCATCTTAACATTATCTATAACAGACAAATCTTTAAATAATCTTATATTTTGAAAGGTCCTCGAAATACCCTTCTGTACAATTTCATATGGTTTCTTTCCTACAATATTCTCACCATCTAAATTAATAACTCCCTCTGTTGGAAGATATACTCCAGTTAACAGATTAAAAACAGTAGTTTTCCCAGCACCATTTGGACCAATAAGGCCCATTAATTCCTGTTCTTCGATCTTAATATTAAAATCTCCAACTGCTCTTAATCCTCCAAAAGTAATCCCCAAGTCCCTAGTTTCTAGTAATGGCATAGTTATTCACTCCTTCCATGGCTATTAGGAGTAGGATTAAATGCGTGTTGTTTTCCTTTTAATAAAGTAATTAAAGAAAACTCTTTTTTACCAAAAAGACCTTCTGGTCTAAATAACATCATAATTACAAGTATAATGGAATAAATCAGCATACGCCAATCTGCAAAGTCCATTAACAACTGTGGCAGTATTGTTAAAACAATTGCTGCTACTATTGAACCAGTTAAACTTCCCATTCCGCCTAACACTACAATAATAAGTATTTCTATAGATCTCATAAAATCAAAACTTCCTGGATCCAATACCGTATAGTAATGGGCATATAATCCGCCACCAATTCCTGCAAAAAAAGCAGCTAATGAAAAGGCAAAGTTTTTATAGTAAGTTGTGGGTATGCCAACCGACTCTGCCGCAATTTCATCTTCACGAATGGATATGATCGCACGGCCATGCCTTGAATGAATTAAAGTGTATATAATTGCTACGATAATGATTGTAATCCAATATACAGAATTGAAACTGGT
The DNA here is from genome assembly GCA_012521175.1 of Candidatus Epulonipiscium sp. Taxonomy (GTDB): domain Bacteria; phylum Bacillota; class Clostridia; order Lachnospirales; family Defluviitaleaceae; genus Defluviitalea. Next base: position 19,870 of record JAAYMW010000151.1, on the reverse strand, counting down.
AAGTAACGGAATTCCTTTAAGCCCTCTGGCACCACCCGTTATATTCAGATTTAAAATAATAACTCTAATAATTTCTCCAAAAGCTAAAGTAATAATCGCCAGATAATCACCTTTCAATCGAAGTGCAGGTATTCCTACTAGAATACCAAAAAGTCCTGCAACAATTCCTCCTACTAAAATTGAGACAATCAGTTGGAGTGTATCAGGCAAATTCATATGTGAAGTACATATTGCAGAAACATAGGCACCAACTGCCATAAACCCTGCATGACCTAAGGCAAGTTGTCCCAAATACCCAGTGGCTAAATTTAAACTCGTCGCCATAATAATATTAATGCCAATGCTTATGACAATAACTTCATAATAACTATTTATAATTCCAAACTTCATGAGCAGAGTTAACAAAATATAAATTACTAAAATAGCTCCGATATTGATAGAATATGACTTTAATTTTTTATCCATTCTGCTCACCTACACTTTCTCCTTAACATTTTTGCCAAATATTCCAGAAGGTTTTAGACTTAATACGAGTATAAGTATTCCAAAAACAACTGCATCCGCCAGTTGACTGGATATATATCCCTTTGTAAAACTCTCAGCTATGCCCATGATAAATCCGCCCAACATAGCTCCAGGAATAATACCTATCCCACCAAGAACTGCCGCAACAAATGCTTTTAAACCTGGCATCATCCCCATAAATGGATCAATTTGTGGATAAGCGGTACTATATAAGATTCCTCCAACAGCCGCTAACATAGAACCAATTGCAAAAGTAATGGATATCGTTGTATTTACATTAATACCCATTAACTGTGCTGCTCCATGGTCTTCTGATACGGCACGCATGGCTTTTCCCGTTTTGGTCTTCTTTACAAATAAATCAAGGGCTATCATTAATAAAATAGATACAACGATTGTAACAATAGTCACCATACTTATTTGAAGAGAACCTAATGAAATTGGTGTAGGATCAATAAGCACCGGGAAAGGCCTTGGGTTCCCTCCAAAAATTTTAAAAAACAAATTTTCTATGAATAAACTAACTCCTATTGCTGTAATACGCGCAGATATCCTTGGAGCATTTCGAAGTGGTTTGTATGCAATGCGTTCAATCAAGATTCCAGAAATCAAACATATTAAAATTGCGATAATAACAGCCATCCAAATTGGAACATTGAACATGATCAAAGAAACAAATGTAATGTATGCCCCCATCATAATAATGTCTCCATGGGCAAAATTAATCAATTTTATGATTCCGTATACCATAGTGTATCCTAATGCAATCAAAGCATAGATGCTACCTACATGTATACCATTAATTAACTGTTGTAAGAATGTCATGTGCTGCCCTCCTTGTGGTAAATGTAGATAAAGGGAGAATCTCTTCTCCCTTTTACTAAAGACTCATTTTTGTAAATAATCTATTGCTGCCATTTTCTATTTTAATAATGGATACATCTTTAACTGGATTTCTGTTTTCATCAAAAGTGATTGTTCCAGTTACAGATGTAACATTGGTTTCTGCTAAAGCTTTTACTACAGCTTCTTTATCAGTAGATCCTGCTTTTTCAATGGCCGCTGCTAAAATCTTCATTGCATCATATCCTAAAGCCGCAAAGCTAACAGGATCTTCATTGTATTTTTCCTTATAAACTTTCAAGAAGTTTTGAACTTCTGTTGCAGTATCATCTGTTGAATAATGGTTACAGAAATAAGCACCTTCAACAGCCTCAGGATTAACACCTAATACACCATCCCAACCATCTGCACCAAGAAGTGTTGCTGTAATGCCAACTTCTTTTGCTTGTTGTGCAATAAGTCCTACTCTAGTATAGTAATCAGGAATAAATAATACATCTGGCGCTTGGCTTTTTACATTGGTGAGGACTGCTTTAAAGTCTTTGTCATCTCCATTGTAACCTTCAAAACTTACAACCTGTGCTCCAAAATTCTGTGCAGCATCTCTGAATGCTTCTGCAACACCTACGGAATAATCATCTGCTGTATTATAAATAACTGCTGCCTTAGATGCTTTTAATTCTTCTGCAGCAAACTTTGCCATAATTTCTCCTTGATAAGGGTCAATGAAACAAGCACGGAAAATATTGGGTCCCGCTGATGTTACTTCCAAAGCTGTAGCCGTTGGAGTAATCATTGGAATACCGTCTTTTACAGCTAATGGTGTAACAGTCAAAGTTGGTTTACTTGTAACCGCTCCTACAATTGCTTCAACTTTATCATTACTTGTTAATTTCTTAAATGCATTTACAGCCTCTGTTGGATCTCCCTTATCATCATAGACCACATATTCGATTTGTTTTCCTAAGAGGCCACCGTTTGCGTTAATTTCTTCAATCGCTAATTTTACTCCATTGTCAGCTGCAACTCCATATACAGCTACGTCTCCAGTTAATGGAGCAATACCACCAATTTTTATTACATTTGAATTTCCTGCATTCTCTGAAGTGCTTCCTGCGTTACTGCAGCCTACAAGACTGGAAAGCAAAATTCCTCCAACTAATATCGTTGAAATTAATTTTTTCGCTTTAATCATATTTCTCCTCCTTAATTGATTAAGTGTTTTATGAAATACTGAATGAGATGTATTTCTTATACTATTCATATATGAGATTATATAACTATTAACTTGCAATTTCAAGAATAATTTTTGACAATTCAATATAAATCTTTTAATATGCTAAAATGATGCTGTAATATTGCATTAAAATTGTTCTTATGATAGATTAATAAAAACAAAACTTAATAAACAGGAGTCTTCTATGATAGAAATATGTAAACCCCTTTCCTATTCTTTTAATATACAATCGTATTTTCCTTTGTGTAAAAACGAGAACAGTATTTTATTCGACATTGAAACTACAGGTTTTTCCCGTTCTCAGTCACAGCTCTATTTAATAGGCTGTATTTACTTAAAAAATAATGTCTGGATGTTGCATCAATTTTTTTCTGAACATCCTGAAGATGAAATAGAATTACTTATGAATTTTTTTAGAATATGTGATTCATTTAAATATATAATTCATTTCAACGGAAATACATTTGACATACCCTATTTAGAGGAAAAAGCTTCTTTGTTGAACATACTAAGTCCAATAAAAAAGCTTAAATCCATCGATATTTTAAAAGACGTCCGTCCGTTTCAAAATATCTTTGGTCTGGAAAATTGCAAATTAAAAACCATAGAATCTTTTCTTAAAATCAATAGAACTGATACTTATACCGGTGGAGAACTAATTGAGCAATATTATGACTACTGCAAAAATCAAAGCGAATCGCTTAAAAATAATTTACTGCTCCATAATGAAGAAGATCTTTATGGTCTTGTTGAAATATTGAAGATATATGATTATATTTCTTTCATCCAAAAGATGAAAGATCCTCATTTTATTATAAATACTCAACATATGGAATTTAAAAAAGATAAACTTTTGTTTTCCATAGAAATATCCCAGGCTTCTCCGTTATCGCTTACAATAAAAAACGGCAATTGGAGCTGTAAGATTTGTGAGGAAAAAACAATCATTGAATTTGAAATAGAATTAGTGAATACTACCTTATATCATTATTTCCAAAACTATAAAGAATACTATTATATACCGGAACTGGATGAAGCAATTCATAAATCTGTAGGCTCTTTTCTGCCTAAGGAAAAGAGAAAGCCTGCCACTGCTTCAAATTGCTATATTAAGAAAAAAGGATTTTTTATGCAAGTAATGAATGAAAATATTAATCTACCCATTTTTAAAGAAAATGTTAACTCGAAAGAAAAGTATATTCATATTGAACCTGCTAAATATTCAGATATAAAAAATCAATTATCCAAACTGACAATTGAATTTTTTAAGTCAATACTTCCTAAATCATAAAAGGCTCGTTTATACCGAGCCTTTTAACAATAAATTAATTTGAAAAATAGAATGTTGAATTTCTTCTATTTCTGACTGAATGATTTTGATTTCTTCATCATCTTTGCCATTCAATACTTCTTGATTAAGCTGCTTGGTAAGGAAGTAAATTTCCTCTGAAAGTACATCCAACTGAGTCAATAAGTGCAAACGAATAAAGTTTTCTTTTAGATGTTCTAATGGCTTTTGAGCTGTAATAGTGTATGGGGTTAATTCATAACTATCTCCTCTGTCAGGGATAATTGTTTCTAGTTTTAACTGTTTTTTTAGGATTTTTGAAAAATCATATTGTACTTCCGGTTCACCGTGAACAATAAAAACCTTTTTGGGCTTATTTTTAAAGCTGCTGACCCAATTAAGCAATCCTTGCTGATCTGCATGACCTGAATATCCTTCTATATTTTCAATTCTGGCATTAATAGAAATTTCTTCTCCAAATATTTTTACTTTCTCTGCTCCATCAAGAATTCGCCTTCCCAAGGTTCCAGGAGCTTGATATCCCACAAAAAGTACTGTACTGTTACTTCTCCATAAATTATGCTTTAAATGATGTTTGATCCTTCCTGCTTCACACATCCCACTGGCAGAAATGATAATAACAGGTTCCTGCATTTCATTAAGCTGTCTGGATTCATCAGGAGTTCTTGTAAACTTAAGGTTTGGAAAATCTAAAGGATTATCTCCGTTTTCAATATATGCTCTTGCTTCTTCATCGTAGCAATCAAGATTTTTCCTAAATACTTCTGTTGCAGAAATTGCTAAAGGGCTGTCTACGTATACTGGAACATGAGTAAGAAATTCCATATCATTTTTATATAATTCCCTATATTTATGGATTTCATAAATAATTTCCTGTGTTCTTCCAACTGCAAAGGACGGAATCACAACATTTCCACCCTTCGCAATGGTTTCTTCCATAATGTTCAGCAGCTTTCTGACTTTATTCTCTTTTTCTTTATGAATTCTATTTCCATAAGTAGATTCAATAATTAAATAATCCGCGCTTTCAATGATTTCCGGATCTTTTAATAATGGGATATCCTGATTCCCTAAGTCTCCTGAAAAGACTACTTTGGTTTCAGAATTATTTTCATTGACCCATATTTCTAAAATAGAAGAACCTAAAATGTGCCCTGCATCCGAAAATTTAATCGTGATATTTCCTTGTAAACGAACTTCTTGATGATAGGGTACTGGGCTAAAAAATTGCAAACAATCAAGGGCATCCTGATAGGTATATAAAGGTTCAATAAGTGGTTTTCCAGCTCTTTGCCTTTTTCTATTTTTCCATTCCACTTCAGTTTCCTGGATGTATCCGCTGTCTGGAAGCATGATTGCACATAAATCTGCCGTTGCTTTGGTACAAATAATTTTTCCCTTAAATCCATCCTTACATAACTTCGGTATTCTTCCACTATGATCGATATGGGCATGAGTTAATAACACATAATCAATTGAACGGACATCAAAAGGAAAGTCTTCAAAGTTTAAATCTTCTTCCTTATCATGTCCTTGAAACATTCCACAATCGATTAAGAGGTTTTTGCCATTAGTCTGCATCCAATAACATGAGCCCGTTACAGTTTTAGCGCCTCCTAAAAATGTTAGTTTCATTTCATCCCCGCCCTTCTATATTTCTATAATAACAATCTAGCTCAATTAAAGACATATTTTGTTTTGTGTTTCAACAATTCGACTCTTTCTTTAATCAATCCTTTATAAAGAAAAATACTTTACTCTATACAATCATATTCCTTCGATAAACTGGGATGAATATTTTCACAAAAATCTATTTTCCCATCGAAATGACACTTTTATTTTTAACAATATAGTCCACTCCTGAGATGATTGTAAATATAACTGCCATCCACATCAAAACAATTTCGAGCGTATCGAAAACTGGAAGAGAGATATCGAGCAAAAATAACATAATCATAAACATCTGGCTAATTGTTTTTATTTTCCCCCACCAACTTGCTGCAATGACTATTCCTTCTGAGACTGCAACAGTTCGAAAGCCAGTAATAGCCAGTTCCCGGCTCAGAATGATAATAACAACCCATGCTGGTAAATCTCCTAACTCTACCAAGCTGACCAATGCAGATGTCACAAGGAGCTTATCTGCGAGAGGATCTAGGAATTTGCCCAAATTCGTTATCATATTTCTTGATCTCGCAATATATCCGTCTAACATATCTGTAAGGGATGCCAATGCAAAAATAATCAATGCAAAGATTCTTCTTTGAGGATCAGGAATCCAGTCAGTTAATAATACCATCAAAAATATAGGAATCATTATAATCCTTAAAAAAGTTAATCTATTCGCCAGATTCATCTACAATCCTCCCTATTAAATCGTATTCATTGGCGGATGCTATAAAAACCTTGATAAAATCTCCGGATAAAAGTTCTTCATCAGAATTAACAAATACCATCCCGTCTATTTCAGGCGCATCTCGATAAGTTCGTCCGCAATACACATTTTCTTCCGGTAGTTTTCCGTCTATTATTACCTCTAAAGTCTTTCCAATACATTGTGCAGATTTCTCTTCACAAATTGACTGTTGAAGCTTCATAATCTTATCTTTTCGGAGTTCTTTAGTTTTCTTTGAAATATGTCCCTTCATTTTTGCAGCAGCAGTACCTTCTTCTTTAGAATATGTAAACACACCCAGTCTATCAAATTTCATTTCTTTAACGAATTGTACCAAATCCTCATATTCTGCATCCGTTTCCCCAGGGAAACCTACAATAAGGGTTGTTCTTAAGCAAATATCAGGAATTCTCTTTCTCAACTTATTTATAAGATGAATAAGATCTTCCCTAGTACTTCTTCTCCCCATTCGCTTCAAAATTGAAGTGTTCGCATGTTGAATAGGCATATCCAAATAACTGCATACTTTTTCTTCCTCTGCGATAACATCTATAAGTTCATCCGTGATTTCTTCAGGATAACAATATAATAAGCGAATCCATTTTAAACCCTCAATTTTGCATAATTCTCTTAATAGTTGAGGAAGTCTTTTTTCTCCATATAAATCAATTCCATACCTGGTTGTATCCTGAGCAACCAGAATTAATTCCTTTACTCCTTGATTGACTAAAGCTTTCGCTTCTTTAATAAGACTTTCAATAGATCGACTTCTGTAACTGCCTCTTAACTGCGGAATAATGCAATAAGTACATTTATTATCGCAGCCTTCTGCAATCTTCAAATAAGCAAAATAACCGGCTGTACTTAATACTCTTTGATAATCTTCTTTTATTTTTATATTAATATCTGCGAACTTTTGAATTTTCTTTCCTTTTAAAATTTCTTCAACGACCTCAACAATGCCCTCATATCCCGTAGTTCCAACTACTCCATCTACTTCAGGGATTTCAGCTAAAATTTCCTCTTTATAGCGTTCTGCCATACATCCTGTTACAATGAGTGCTTTACAATGACCAGTTTTCTTATACTGTGCCATTTCTAATATATTTTCAATACTTTCTTCCTTTGCATCTTGTATAAAACAACAGGTGTTTACGACGATAACATCCGCCTGACTTTCGTCAGATATTAGTGCAAAACCCGATTTTTGAAGTAATCCTAACATTACTTCACTATCCACTAAATTCTTATCACATCCTAATGAAACAAAAGCTATTCTAATAGACAAAATAATCTCCTTTCTAGTTCTGCATCAATGCAGCCTTTACACAATTTTTCATTAACATTGCTATGGTCATTGGACCTACGCCTCCTGGAACAGGAGTTATGGCTAAAGCTTTATCTTTACAGCCCTCAAAATCGATATCCCCACATAATTGACCGTTCTCTAAACGATTCACTCCTACGTCAATAAGTACAGAATCTTCTTTAACCATATCTTCTTTAATAAACTCCGGTTTTCCTATGGCCGCAACCAATATATCAGCTTCCTGGCATATTTGGGTTAAATTCTTTGTGCGAGAATGGCATGTGGTCACCGTTCCATTATTACTGAGCAAAAGTTGTGAGACTGGTTTTCCAACAATATTGCTTCTTCCTACTACAACACAGTTTTTACCTTCTATTTCAATGTTTGTTCTTTTAATTAACTCTATAATCCCCGCCGGAGTGCAAGGAAGAAAGCCATCCATTTTACCGATTGAAACTAACCCTACATTATATGGATGAAAACAATCAACATCTTTTATAGGATCAATTGAAAGAAGTACTTTATTTTCATCGATATGTTTTGGCAAAGGCAATTGAACCAATATACCGTTGACTTCTCTGGTCTTATTTAAAACATCTATAAGATTTAATAATTCTTCTTCTGTGGTCTCTTCCGGCAATTCATAAGAAAAAGATTTAATGCCAATATATTCACAGGCTCTTTGCGTATTATTGACATATACTTTGGATGCAGGATCGTTTCCAACTAATATAACGGCTAATCCTGGGAAGATATTCTTTTGATTAAGCTCTTCAACTTCTTTTTTTAATTCATCTTTTATATCTTGTGATATTTTTTTCCCATCAATAATAATGGCACTCATATTACTCCTCCTAGAACAATCCGGTAATTTGCCCTTTCTCATTCACATCAATATTCATTGCTGCTGGATTTTTAGGTAATCCCGGCATGATCATTACGTCTCCCGTTAAGGCCACAATAAAACCAGCCCCGGCAGAAATCTTTAACTCTCTTACTGTAATTTCAAAATCTGTTGGCCTTCCCAGTAAACTTGGGTCATCGGATAAGGAATACTGATTTTTTGCAATACATATAGGCATCTTATCCAGCTTCATTTGAGTTATTTTTTCAATATCTTTTTTAGCTTTGGAAGTAAATACAACACCTTTGGCGCCATAAATCTTTTTTGCTATGGTTTCAATTTTCTCTTTAATCGTACTGTTGCTATCATACAATACTTCAAATCTGGAAGGTTTCGTCTCTAAAGTTTCTATTACTTTTTGAGCCAATTCTAAACCGCCTTCTCCTCCTTTTTCCCATACTTTAGAAATCGCAAAAGCACAATCCATACCTTCGCATTGTTCTTTTACATAGGCAATTTCAGTACTGCTGTCTGTGATAAACTCATTGAGTGTAACCACAATAGGCACTTTATACTGCTGAATATTTTCTATATGTTTCTTTAGATTTTCGAAACCTTTTTTTAGAGCCTCTAAATTCTCAATCCCCAGTTCATTTTTGGGTATGCCCCCATTGTATTTTAAAGCACGAATAGTAGCAACTAAAACGACTACATCAGGTTTCAATCCACCAAAACGGCATTTGATATCAAAAAATTTCTCTGCACCTAAATCTGCGCCAAATCCTGCTTCTGTCACTACAATATCTGAAAGTTTTAACGCCATCTTTGTCGCTCTAATACTGTTACAGCCATGGGCAATATTGGCAAAAGGCCCTCCATGCATTAAAACAGGAGTATTTTCTAAGGTTTGAACCAAATTCGGTTTAATGGCATCCTTCAACAAAGCGGCCATAGCCCCGTTGGCTTTAAGGTCTTCTGCTGTAACTGGTTCCCCATCAAAATTATATGCTACTATTATTTTCCCTAATCTTTTCTTTAAATCCATTAAATTTTCTGCAAGGCAAAGGATCGCCATGACTTCAGATGCAACAGTAATCATAAACCCATCTTCTCTGGGCATACCATGAGGTTTTCCCCCTAAACCAACAACTATATTTCTTAAGGCACGGTCATTCATATCCACCGCTCTTTTCCAAAGAATCTGCCTTGGATCAATTTGAAGTTCATTGCCCTGTTGAATATGATTGTCTATCATTGCAGAAAGTAAATTATGCGCTGCTGAAATCGCATGGATATCCCCTGTAAAGTGAAGATTGATGTCTTCCATTGGAACAACTTGAGCATACCCCCCTCCGGCTGCTCCACCTTTTACGCCCATACAAGGTCCAAGAGAAGGTTCCCTTAAGGCTACAATTGCCTTTTTGTTCATTTTACATAAAGCTTGACCTAGTCCTACGGAAGTAGTCGTCTTTCCTTCTCCTGCAGGAGTGGGATTTATCGCTGTAACTAAAACAAGTTTTCCATCTTTTTTATCTTTTAGCTTGTCCCATAAAGCATCAGATAATTTTGCTTTATATTTTCCATATAGCTCCAAATCATCAGTATCGATGTTGAGTTCAGAAGCAATTTCTGTAATAGGTTTCATAACCGCTGCTTGAGCAATTTCAATGTCAGTTTTCATATTTGAATCCTCCCCGCAATCATTAGAAATTATTTATCTGTAAAACAGTCTTGACTGTTTCATATACATCATTAAAAATTAGATGATTTTTGTTCACTGCCTAATTTCATTTGTTCAAATTCTTCTTTTGTAATAAGTACTTTTCTCGGCTTACTGCCTTCGTCAGGACCTACAATACCTCTCTCCTCCATTTCCTCCATTATTCTTGCTGCACGATTAAATCCAATACGTAAATATCTTTGTATCATAGAAATAGATGCCTTTTCTTTCTCAATAACCATTTCGATTGCTTTCTCGAGATATTCATCTACTTCATCTCCTCCAGTAGATACATTATTTACAGTAGTAATCTCTTCAATAATATCTTGATTATATTCTACTTGCCCTGACTGTTTAATACTTTCTACAATTTTCTCGACCTCTTGATCAGATATATATGCTCCTTGAATTCTTACGGGTTTTGAAGAACCAACGGGATAAAAAAGCATATCCCCTTTTCCAAGAAGCTTTTCAGCTCCTACCATATCCAGTATTGTTCTGGAATCTGTCCCGGAGGATACAGCAAAAGCCAGTCGGGAAGGAATGTTCGCTTTAATCACTCCTGTTATAACATCTACTGAAGGCCTTTGCGTAGCAATCACTAAATGAATTCCAGCTGCTCTTGCCATTTGAGCCAGTCTGCAGATTGCATCCTCAACTTCTCCCGGTGCAGTCATCATAAGGTCTGCCAATTCATCAATGATAATAACAATTTGAGGCATGATTTCTGATGGATTTTGCTCATCTGAATTTTCATTGTTTTTAAGATTATTGTATCCCTTAATATCACGAACATTGTTTTCTGCAAAAAGCTTATATCGATTAGTCATTTCCTGTACCGCCCAATTGAGAGCTCCTGCAGCTTTTTTAGGATCTGTAACCACCGGAATCATCAAATGTGGGATTCCGTTATAAATACTTAATTCCACCACTTTAGGATCAATCATTAATAATTTTACTTCATTGGGAGTCGCTTTATAAAGTATACTTGTAATTAGCGTATTAATGCAAACACTTTTACCTGAACCCGTTGCTCCTGCAATTAATAAATGAGGCATACGAGCTATATCCGTTACAACAGAGTTCCCGGCAATATCTTTTCCCAGGGCAAAAGCAAGTTTAGAGGGGAATTTTTGAAACGCTTCATCTTCTATGACCTCTCTTAAAAATACGGGCTGTACTTCTTGATTAGGTACTTCAATACCCACTGCAGCTTTCCCGGGAATAGGGGCTTCAATTCGAATACCGGCAGCTGCCAGATTGAGAGCAATATCGTCTGCCAAGCTCACAATTTTACTTACCTTAACCCCTTGACTCGGTTGCAGTTCGTATCTCGTTACAGTGGGGCCTCTATTAATCTGTACAACTTTTGCTTCAACGCCAAAGCTTGATAAAGTTTCTTCCAATTTTTTGGCATTATTAAGCATTTTTTTCTTAGAATTTGATGTGATTGAATAAGTATTTGTTTGCAGCAATTCAATAGAAGGAAATTGATAGTCTACCGGTTTGTTAATCGAAGAAAGCATTTCTACAGAGCCTTTTTTAGAAGCACTCTGTATATCTTCAGATAGATTTTCTTTTACCTGATTTCTTTCTTCAATTTTCTGAGCAAAATCCAGGACTTTAATCTCTTCTACCGGCTCTACGCTGCTGCTCTTTACTTCTTTAAACTCATTTTCAGCATGTACGATTGCGTGATCTTCTATTTTTATATTTTGCAAAGATAGGGTTTCCTTATTTTGGGACAAAGAAGTTTTTCTTGTACGTTTTTCTTCTTGTTCCATTTGGTAATGACTGAGCATCCTTTTTATCTTAGCCATACACTCTGACATCCATTTATAAAAGGATACAATATTAGAAACAAAAGATCTGCCTGTTAATAAGATTAATAATATGATAAAAAAGGTAACAATAAAAACATAACTGCCATATGTACCAATTGTCTTAACTAAAATCTTGCCTAATATTGCTCCGATTAGTCCTCCATTATTCCAATTTCCAGCTTCATAATAGTGCTTAATCGTAAGCCATACATTCATTCCTTCTAATCTTTCATTACCAGTATTCAAAATATGAATAAAAGAAGAAAATAAACCCAGCATACCAAAAGTTATAAATATCTTAAATTGAACAGTGTTATTCAGTTTTTTAAACATCATAAAAATTCCTAGGATACCAATCAATACGGGTAAAAAATAAGCTCCAATACCTAGTACACCTATACAAAATTTATAAATTAATTTACCGAAAAATCCAGCTTCATGAGTGTAAATGCCTATCCCAAAAATAAGGGATATTGCAAAAATAAGAACGCCTTTGATCTCATGGGATAATGCTCCCCCTTTAGAAGACTTTACTTTATTTGTTTTGGTTTTGGAAGACTTTTTTTTATCTGTTAATGGTCTTTTCCCCATAATTTCCAATCCCTTCTTTTAAATAAAAAGTGCTAGCATTTGCTAACACATATGAATAAATTATATCACTATTTAGATTATATTTCCATAGATTATATTCCCGGGTTGAATTTCATTATTTAAATAAGCATATGGATCTGTAGAAATGATTCTTTGAATTTTATATCCTCTATCTTTCTCTAAACTCACTTGAAGCAAATATCCTTTATACTCTATTTCTTTATACTCATCTACTGTATTATTTTCACCTTGTGTATCACTAAAAATCACTTCTTCTGGAATAATTGAATAAATCATTTCTTTTCCTCCTTTGATTTCTTACTTTTATCAATGAGTTCATAAAGTTTGTTTAAAGCTTCATTTAATCCGCCTACTTCATCGATTAATTTTTCTCTTACTGCTTCTTCTCCAATGACGATCGTACCAACATCTTTTGCAAGCTTTCCTGTATCCAGCATCAATTCTTTAAAACGCTGCTGAGAAATATTCGAATTCCTTGCAACAAACTCTACTATTCTTTCTTGCATTTTATCAAAATATTCAAAAGTCTGAGGAACGCCTATAACTGTACCACTCATACGAACAGGATGAATGGTCATAGTTGCACTGGAAGCAATAAAAGAATAGTTTGCTGAAACTGCCAAAGGTACTCCTATGGAATGTCCGCCTCCTAATACCAAAGAAACGGTTGGTTTCCCTAGGGATGCAATCATTTCAGCAATAGCCAATCCTGCTTCCACATCTCCCCCAACCGTATTTAAGATAATTAATACACCATCAATTTCATCATTGTCCCGAATTGCCACCAATTGAGGAATGACATGTTCATATTTTGTTGTTTTGTTTTGTGGCGGCAATGCAATATGGCCTTCTATTTGCCCTATAATTGTGAGGCAATGAATCTTTGGTTTGTTAGAAGATTTGCTTTCTTGTGGTAAAGGCATTTGGCCAAACTCTTTAATGGCCTCCGTTGTTTCACTTTTCTTTTTTTCTAATGCATTAGGTGTCATCTCGTTACGCATCGTATTCTCCTCTTCAATATATTTTTATTTTAGTATGGATATATTGAAGAGACTTCATTCAAAAAGAAGATAGACTCATATTAAATATTTAAATAATCTTCTATAATTTTACGAATATCTTTAAAAGTTTCAAAAGCAACATAATCAATAGAATTCTTTTTATATAACTGAATTAATCTTCCTTTAGCAAAACGGCAATCACATAAAAGACTGGCTTCATAGTCAGGACTGCTGTCTCCTGCATAGTAAAGCTTAGGATATAGCCCTTTCAAATATTGGACAACTTTTTTCTTATCTAATCCATATCGTTCAGAATAAAATTCATATGTAGGATCTAATTCTAAATGAATTCCTTTATCCTTATATATTCCATAATTCGAATAAACTTTTATGTTATTTATTCCATAATATCGAAGAAATAACTCGATATAATAAGAACTACCTGCACTAACTATAACAAACTCTCCATTTAAGCTATGGATAAAATCAATAAAATCTTTAATGTACGAATCCATAGGAATTTCTATGATATCTTTATAAATTTGATTTTCATCTTGTCCTATGTTTTGAAATATGGTACTTATAAACTCAATATTATTAAATTCTCCTTGCCTCCACCTCTTATATAAATTCATACCTTCTTCTTTCAAATATTTATCAATAATATGCCAATAAAAATCTTTTTCCGTTATTGTACCATCAAAATCTGAAATAAATACAAATTCTTTATTCATTGAATCATTCCTTATAAAATTTAAATAATCCAAATCTATTATGCCATATTCCTTCAATTATGTCCAAATAAAAAATCAAAAAGATTCCTGGTGGAATCTTCTTGATTTTTTATTATTTGCTTAAATCAATAATAACTGGTTGAAGCTGTTCTCCTATTAATGCCTTCTGAACAGTCTTTAAAATTAAACTCATATCAGACATAATCGAATTTGGTTTCTTCTCATAATTATCCTGACCCATTGGTACAAAATAGATATTTTTTGTATTCATCAACATACCGATGTTTTTCATATTCATTCCTAAACCATCATTTGTTGCCAATGCAATAACAACTGGTTTTTTATTTCTAAGAAGCGTTTTGGCTGACATCAATACAGCTGTATCCGTAATTGCATTGGCTAACTTAGCTATGGTGTTACCAGTACAGGGTGCGATTACTAATATATCAATTATATTTTGGGGCCCTAAAGGTTCTGCCTCAACAATGGTTTTAATGATTTTTTTACCTGTCATTTTCTCTATTTTATCTATATGTTCTTGTGCTTTACCAAATCTCGTATCGGTTGTATAGGCATTATGGGACATAATAGGAAACACTTCTGCACCTTCGTCAATTAATTTTTGCATCTCAGGTATAACTGTATCATAAGTACAATAGGATCCACATAATGCAAATCCAATTCTCACACCTTTTAAACTGTTCATAAAATTACCCCCATCTCACTATATACGCTAAATATCGTATCACGAATTATTAAAGCTGCACTTTCCGGTGCAACTTTTCCCGGCAAACTTAGGGCAGAAATAGCTTTTATGCTTAATTCTCTTGCTGCATTGTAATCAACCCCTCCGGGTTTAGACGCTAAATCAATGATTACACAACCCTTCTTAACCAACTTTAGCCTCTCACGATCTAAAATAAGCGAAGGAATAGTATTAAAAATAAAATCAAAAGAAGCTATGTTATCTTTTAAGTCATGAAGATGAAGGGATCTATAACCATAGCTCTTTATATACGCCAAGTCCTTAGGATTCCTTGCTTCTACCGTAAGTTGTGCGTCCAATCCCTTTAACTTATGGGCTAGGATTTTCCCACATCTCCCAAATCCTAAAACAAGGCACTGACTACCATGAAGTGTAATATCACTGTTTTCCATTGCATACTGAATAGCGCCTTCGGCAGTTGGTATAGCATTTAGAACTGCTAATTCTTCCCGCGCAAGTAAATCCACTACCTTAAAATCATAATGATTTGCAATTCTTTGAATCTCTGGTGTAATCCTCCCTGCCATAAACACCTTATCTTTTGAAATATACTTAAACACATCTTCTAGTAAAATAGAAGGCTCGTAATATTTAGTGTATAAAGTAACATTTTCTTGCGAACACGGAATCGGTCCAATTACAATATCTGCATTAAACACAACATCAGGAAGGGTATTTGAAACGATTACATTTTCTTCAAAATCTATTCCATTAAATCCAAAAACTCTAACTTCATATCCTTCTCTAGCTAGAAAATTGCTTAATTTGATTTGCCGTAAATCTCCACCGATAACGGCAAATTTAATGTTTTGAAACTTCAATCTCAATCCCTCCTGCCTAAGCCCCATAGGGGTATTGATATTATAGTGTATGAAATTTTACATATATTTGGTGCTAGTCCGGCAATAACCCTTTAAAACCAAAAAACAAACAACAAAAAAGGTCATATGAACATTTTTGTTCATATGACCTTTTAGATCCCAGTATGTCCAAATCCTCCATCTTTTCTTTCACTGCTCTCCAGTGTATCAACAGGAATCCATTCTATTTCTTCAATTTTATTGATGACCATTTGAGCAATTCTATCCCCTCGTTGAATGATAAAATCCTCTTCTCCAAAATTAATCATAATGACTTTTATTTCTCCCCTATAATCCGCATCAATCGTTCCAGGAGTATTAACAAGGCTAATGCCATGTTTAAGAGCCAATCCACTTCTCGGTCTGATTTGGGCTTCATATCCTTTAGGAAGTTGAATATGTATCCCTGTTGGAATCAATTTAATTTTACCTTTTTCAAGTATTACTTGGTCTTTTACATTGGCATATAGATCCATACCTGCAGATTGGCTAGTCATATATTGAGGCAACGGAAGATCCTCAGATCCAGGAGCTTTTTTAATCAAAACTTTTAACTTATTTGACATAATGCTTTTATCTCCTCTAAATTAATACTATCTAATTTCCCTACAATAGATGCACTCATGTATGAAAAATCAAATAATTTATCAATAAGTACCGCTATTTTTTCTTCTGTTACCGCATCCACTTTTTCAATAATTTCATCTGGTGTTCTAACTTTGTTTAACATTAATTGAGATCTTCCCAAACTGGCCATTCGACTATTCGTGCTTTCCAGTCCCATGATATAATTACTTTTTAATTGTTCTTTGGTTTTATTTAAATCATCTAAAAGTATTTTATTTGTTTTAAGAGCTTGTATCTCTTTTATGATTAAATCAAAAACTTCCATTGTCTGGGAAGGGTTCATTCCGGCATAAATTGTAAACAAACCTGTATCATTATAATTTGTCGGATAGGAATAAACAGAATAAGCTAAACCTCTATCTTCTCTAATTTTCTGAAATAATCTGGAACTCATTCCTCCCCCAAGGATTGTATTAAGGGTTATTAAAGTATATACATCTTCGGAATCTGAAGATATACCTGGAAAACTTATACATGCATGTATTTGCTCTATATCTTTATTCCTAGTCAATATTTTTGCCTTATATTGAGGATAGGTGTATTCATAGTCATCTTTTTCATTAAAGTCCCAATTTGAAAACTTTTGCTCAATTTTATCCATCATTTCATCGTAATCGAAGTTTCCAGCTACTGCTATGACTGTATTTTCAGGACGATATCTTTTATTGAAAAAGGATTTTAAAGATTTATGATTGAAATTGGCAAGGGTATCTTCCGTACCAAGAATCGGTTCCCCTAAAGGATTACCTTCCCACACAGCCTTTTGCATTAAATCATGGACAAGTTCCTCAGGAGAATCTTCATACATATTAATTTCTTCTAAAACAACACCTTTTTCCTTTTCTATTTCTTTTTCTTCAAAATTTGAGTTTAAAAACATATCTGCCAATATATCTAAAGCCTGATCAAAATGGTTGTCCAATGCTCTAAAATAATAACATGTATATTCTTTCGTTGTATAAGCGTTAAGCTGACCACCGATTCTATCCATTTCATCAGCTATTTGTTTTGAAGTCCTATGTTTAGTGCCTTTAAATAACATATGCTCAATAAAATGTGAAATACCACTTTCATGAATTTCTTCATGCCTGGAACCATTACGAATCCAAATTCCTAAAGCAATAGATCGTACAAAGGGGAGTTTTTCAGATACAATTGTAACTCCATTGGATAATTTCTTAAGTCTGAACATAAGATTTCTCCTTTACTAAGGATTTTTTATATCACTCACTTATAAAATACTTCTTTTAAATCGTAATAACTACAATAAAAGCGTGCAATAGCCGCACGCACGTTGAACGAAGCAATTTGTCACTTGAAAAAAATGTAGCGAAGATCTAATTTTAAAGGAAACATAAACCATGAGGCTATGTTTATGACTCAGTATTCGCTTCTTTTTCAGGGTTAGGCAAAGTATCTTTTCTGGATAAATTGATTCTGCCTTGTTTATCGATTTCAGTAACTTTAACCAATATTTCATCGCCTACTTGAACAATATCTTCCACATTCTTTACATGTTCATGAGCCAGTTTAGAAATATGAACAAGTCCTTCTTTTCCAGGTGCAATTTCAACAAATGCCCCGAAATTCATAATCTTTGTTACTTTTCCTAAATATATTTCGCCAGGTTGAATATCCTTTGCTATACCTTCAATAATTGAAAGGGCTTTCTTTGCTTTTTCTGAATCCACTCCACAAATAAAGATACGGCCATCATCTTCAATATCAATTTTAACACCTGTTTCTTCAATAATTTTATTAATCGTTTTTCCACGAGGGCCAATGATTTCGCTAATTTTTTCAGGATCAACTTGGGTGCGAAGAATTTGTGGCGCATATGGAGAAAGTACTTTTCTAGGTTCCGCAATAGCCTTTAACATTACTTCATCTAATATATATGCTCTGGCTCTTTTAGTTTGCTGCAATGATTTTTCTATAATTTCCTTTGTTAATCCTTGAATCTTTATGTCCATTTGGATTGCAGTAATCCCTTTATGGGTTCCGGCAACTTTAAAATCCATATCTCCAAAGAAATCTTCTAAGCCTTGTATATCTGTAAGCAATACAAATTCATCATCGTTTTCTCCAGTTACCAGTCCTACTGAAATTCCTGCTACAGGAGCTTTAATAGGTACACCTGCCGCCATTAAAGATAATGTACTTCCACAAACACTGGCTTGAGACGTAGAACCATTAGAACTTAATACTTCAGAAACTAAACGGATTGCATAAGGGAACTCTTCTTCATTAGGAATTACAGGAAGCAATGCTCTTTCTGCCAGAGCTCCGTGGCCTATTTCTCTTCTTCCAGGTCCTCTTGAAGGTTTTGTTTCTCCTACAGAGAAAGATGGGAAATTATAATGGTGCATATATCTTTTTGTATCTTCTAATGCATCTAAACCATCTAAAATTTGTACATCTCCCATAGCTCCTAAAGTTGTTACAGTTAAAACTTGAGTCTGTCCTCTCTTAAAGAGTGCGGAGCCATGTGTTCTAGGCAATATGTCAATCTCTGCACTAAGTGGTCTAATTTCTTCTAACGCTCTTCCATCAGGACGCTTATGCTGTTTCAAAATCATTCTTCTTACGGTTTCTTTTTCGAATTTATAAATCGCTTCATTTATATAAGGCTCATATTCCGGATAATTTTCTAGAAAATATGTCGTAATTTTTTCTGTTAATTCCTTGATTTGTTTTTCTCTTTGTTGTTTATCATCAGTAAATACGGCGTTTTCCATTGCTTCGTCTCCAATAAATGTCTTTACCGCATTATAAACTTCTTCCGGAATTTCATGCTTTTCATATTCGTGTTTTGGTTTACCACATTCTGCTTGAATCTCTTCTATAAATTTTACAAGCTTTTGATTTTCTTCATGTCCTCTTAAAATTGCTTCAAGCATAATGTTTTCTTCGATTTCATCTGCTCCAGCTTCAATCATCATGACTTTATCTTTCGTAGAAGCAACCGTTAAAGATAGTCTACTGACTTCTCTTTGGGCAGCAGTAGGATTAATTATAAATTCCCCGTCAATATACCCAACATTGACAGAACCTGTAGGACCTGCAAAAGGAATATCTGAAACAGAAAGGGCGACAGATGAGCCTATCATAGCAGCAATTTCAGGACTGCAGTCTTGATCAACAGAAAGCACTGTTGCCACAATAGAAACATCATTACGATAATCTTTAGGAAATAATGGTCGAATCGGACGGTCAATAACTCTGGAAGTCAAGATTGCTTTTTCCGTAGGTTTCCCTTCTCTTT